>CAYJCB010000076.1:0-9831 GCA_964368615.1 uncultured Halomonadaceae bacterium
GAGCGCAACCCAGCTAGGCAAGAAGCCAACCTGCCGCTGCAACTCGATGGTCAAGACTTACAACTTATCAGCGTAAAGCTTGATGGTAAATTACTAGCTGCTGCTGACTATCAACTCACTGAACAGCAGCTTATTTTACCGCAAGTGCCTGATAGCTTTGTATTAGAAATTCAAGTAGAAATAGACCCTTTAAATAACACTGCGTTAGAAGGCTTGTACCAATCTAGCGGTAACTTTTGTACCCAGTGTGAAGCCGAAGGTTTTAGACGGATTACTTTTTACCCCGACCGCCCCGATGTCTTGTCTAAATTTACGACGCGCATTGAAGCTGACAAAAGCCGCTTTCCAGTGTTGCTTTCTAACGGTAATTTAATGGCACAAGGCGATTTAGATAACGGCAAACACTTTGCAGAATGGCAAGACCCCTTCCCTAAACCCGCTTATTTATTTGCCCTAGTCGCTGGTAATTTACACGCGGTGAAAGATTCTTTTACCACCTGTAGCGGCAAACAAGTTGCATTAGAACTATGGGTAGAAGAACAAAACCTGCACAAGTGCGACCATGCTTTGCGTTCTTTAAAAGCGGCCATGCAGTGGGACGAAGAAAACTATGGCCGTGAGTACGATTTAGACATTTATATGATTGTTGCAGTTGATGACTTCAATATGGGTGCGATGGAAAACAAAGGCTTAAACGTTTTTAACTCGGCCTGTGTTTTAGCTGAACCTAAAAGTGAAACCGATGCTGCTTTTAATCGTGTTGAAAGCGTTGTAGCCCATGAATATTTTCATAACTGGTCGGGCAACCGCGTTACTTGCCGTGACTGGTTTCAGTTGTCTTTAAAAGAAGGCTTTACGGTACTGCGTGACCAGCAGTTTAGCGCCGATATGAACTCAGCAGCAGTCGAGCGCATTCAACAAGTTAGCATGTTACGCACCGCGCAATTTGCCGAAGATGCAGGCCCAACAGCCCACCCAGTTCGCCCTGAAAGCTACATAGAAATTAATAACTTTTACACCCTGACCATTTATGAAAAGGGTGCTGAAGTGGTGCGTATGCTCAGCGAACTATTGGGCAAAGAAACTTTTCGTAAGGGTGCTGATTTATACTTTGAGCGTTTTGATGGGCAGGCCGTTACGGTTGATGATTTTGTTGCCTGCATGGCAGAAGTGTCTGGCCTAGATTTAAGCCAATTTATGCTTTGGTACAGCCAAGCGGGTACGCCAGAAGTGACTGCAACGGGCACTTACAATGCCAGTCAAAAAACCTACACCTTAACCCTAAAACAACACACACCAGCCACACCTGGGCAGCCCGTTAAACAACCTATGTTAATCCCGATAAAAATGGGTTTAGTAGGCGCTGCTGGCGTAAATATCCCTATGGAAGTGAATGGCGAATTTTGGGGCACTGAACGTGTTGTACAACTTAAAGAAGCTGAACAAAGCTTTACTTTTCACCATCTAGAAACTGAACCCGTGCCTTCTTTGCTGCGTGGTTTTTCTGCGCCAATAAAATTAAGTTTTGATTACAGCCGCGAACAACTGGCGTTTTTAATGACCCACGACAGCGATGGCTTTAACCGTTGGGACGCAGGCCAGCGTTTAGCCATGTTGGCACTAGCAAGTTTAGTGACTCAACAAATAGCTACCCAGCAGCAGGCTGAAAAAACTTTAGAACTAGATACAGCACTGATTAGCGCCTATAAAAAGCTTGTTAAAGCACCAGTAACTGACCCAGCGATTTTGGCTGAAATGCTGCTGTTGCCTTCTGAAGCCTATATTGCTGAACAGTATGCTGCTGTTGACATTGATGCTATTCATACAGCGCGTGAATTTGCGCGTAACAGCTTAGCCAATGAACTCTATGCTGATTTTTTACGCTTATACCAAGCCCATACAAGCAGCGCAGCTTGGTCGCCAGATGCCGAAGCTGTAGCAGCCAGACGCTTAAAAAACGTGTGCCTAAGTTGGTTGGTAGCCACAGAAAAACCCGAGGCTTTAGAGCTAGCAGAGCAGCAGTTTAAGCAAGCCGACAATATGACCGACCAACTAGCCGCACTAACCTGCTTGGCACACACCAAAGACCTAGCCGTTGGCGCAACAGCCTTGCAAGACTTTGCTAAACAATGGTCACACGATGCGCTGGTGATGGATAACTGGTTTAGCGTGCAAGCTTCGCGCCCCAATGCCGATGCTTTGGCAAACGTTAAGCAGTTACAGACTCACCCAGCTTTTTCGATGAAAAACCCTAACAAGGTAAGAGCCTTAATCAGTGCTTTTGTAAACCAAAATCGGGTTAACTTTCATGCTAAAGATGCTGCTGGTTATCAGTTTTTAGCCAATAAGGTGATAGAGCTAAACCAGATGAATCCACAAATTGCCGCGCGTTTAGTTATTCCACTCACTCGCTTTAAGCGTATGGATAAAACTCGCCAAGGTTTAATGAAGGCTGAACTAGAACGCATTCAGCAAGAAAAGCTAAGTGCCGACTTATTTGAAGTGATAGAAAAAGCCCTGCAATAGCAGGGCGGTTAGGCTATTAAAGCTATTTTATAAAAAGCTACTCTTGCAACAACGAATAAACTCGGCGGTTACTATCGCGTAGCCGTTCCGATTGAATCAGCAACACAAAGCGGTGGAAAGCAATGGCAAGTTTAGGGTCATTGGCTTCCATTTCAATTAAGCGGCTATGGGTTAAAGACAAAACATTAGTGCTGCCAACTGCGCGGGCTGAAGCAGAACGTGGTTCATTTTGATACAAACCCATTTCACCCAACAAAGTGCCAGGGCGCATTTTTTTAAAGCGTACCCAACTGGCTGTTTTAGGGTCTAACAAGCCTACATCAACCTGCCCTGCTGCAATAATATACAAGACACGCTCATAATGACCTTGGCTTAATATCCAATCACCATCAGCATAAGTTTCTTGAGAAAAATAACCCAGCAGTTGAGTTATTTCTTGCTCTTCCAGCGTTAAACTGTGCTGTAAAGTGGCTTGTACTGGGGATTGCTCATCTAGCTGTAATTCTTGTAACAACTGATTTTCTAATAACTCTAAAGCTGCTTCAACATAACTGGCTAGGTGAATAACACCCTTTGCAGCACTAGAACGAAACACTAAACCCGCAGCAGTTAAGCGGTGTTGAATGGCTGGTTTTAGTCCTGCAATGTGCACACGAATATTTTGCCTATCACAAAACTGCATTAGGCGTAGCAGGCTGTTACCCGTTGAAGAGTCGGCATTGCTAACGCGATTAAAGTCTAAAACTAAGGCTTCAATTTTGCCCTGTTTAGCTTCTACATCTTGCTTAATTTGTTCAGTTAAAGTGTTGGCTGTACCAAAAAATAAAAAACCGCGTAGTTGATAAACCCTAACCCTATCGGCTTGCTCTTTTAGCCAAGCGTGTTCTTGCTGGGTATGCTCGACACCGCTGCTTACACCTACCAAGTTAGTATTTAAATGAATGGCTTGTAAACGGCTGTATTCACGAATAAACAACAGCACAGTTAACAATAAGCCCACTAAAACGCCGCCTAAAAAACCTTGAAAAATAATCACGATAAAAATAGCAGCTATCACAAACTGGTCAGCCCTTGGGAAGCGGTTCCCCGAAGTAATTAACCATTGATTAACAAACTGCATTCCCTGAAAAACCAACAAGCCAGCCACTAAAGGAATAGGTAGCCAGCGTACTAGGTATTCGTGAATAAAAATCATCAGCAACAGCATTAATGCAATTAAAACGCCTGTCACACGGTGACTGGCATTCATTTCTTGCACCATACTGGTTTGGCTTAACGACAAGGTGCCAATGCCACCACCAGCAAAAGCAGTCAGTAAATTCAAACTACCTGCTAATTTAAGTTCATGGTCTAGCTGTAAATCTTTTTTAATTAACAATTCAATTGAAGTGGCTTGCAACAACAGCGATAAAACAGAAACACTCACCAAAGTTATTAAAGCTGCCCAAGGTAGGCTTAACCAATTGGTTGCTGGAATGCCATTTTGTAACCAGTTAAAAGCCGTTAAAGGCAAATCACCGCTAACTTCTAGTTTAAAAAACCAACTGCCTTGGCTATCTAAATAAGGGGCTAAAAACACCATAACCGCCCCACCAACTAACATAGCAAAGGGTAGTAACTTAGCAGGACGAAAACGTTTACTTAATACCCACAAGGCAAGCGAAAAACTTAACGCCACCCAAAGTGAAGAACTAGATAAATAGCTAAGCTGTAAGCCTTTAAGGCCAGCCAAAACTAGACCACCTTTAATAAATAACCAGCCCACGCCAGCTAAAAATCCCGCTAGAACAGGTAAAGGTAAATAGCGAATTAAACGGCTAAGCTTTAAAGCACCTAATACATATAAGATGCCAGCCGTCATAACGCCGCCTAATAGCAGCAACAGCCAAATTTCATCGGGCGCAGAATGGTTGGTTTGAAAGATATCAGCATACATGGCTGCTGCACCCGATAAAGGCGCAGCAATCACCCCCACTAAACTACCTTTCCAAGCAATCAGCAATGCAGAAACCGCACCTGTAAATAACATGGCCATAACCATGTTAGGTAGTAAGATGGGTTGTGTGGTATGCACCATCATGGCAGCAAAAGAAAAAGCCAACATGGTGCTAAGAAGGCTAACAATTAATACTGCAGGCATAACCTGCAGCAGAGTACGCACTTTTGACATTAAAATTTATTCGCTAGCTTCAACCAGCTTGGCTTCTAGTTCACCCATTAGCTGGGTAATGGATTGTGCTGATTTACCCGTTTCATCGGCTAGCTCTTTAACTTGATCGGCAACCACCGCAAAGCCACGGCCTGCTTCGCCAGCACGCGCTGCTTCAATACTGGCGTTTAAGCTCAGCATCTTCAAAGTTTTTAGAACCTGCAAAATTTTCTGGGTTTGGTTAATAATTTGGTTACTAGTACCACCAACGTCATCCATCTTTTTATGACGCTCATCTTCTTCCATTTTGCGCTGGCCAATGTCGGCAATCACGCCTTCAATGAAAGCTGCTTCACCCTGGTCATTATAAACCGCACCACCGTGTTCATTCACCCACTGAGTTGTGCCGTCAGCGCGTTTAATACGGTAGTCAACATTCCAGTTAGCCTTAGCTTTAATCCCTTTTTCTCGGGCAGCATCTAGGCGGCTGGTGTCGTCTTGGTGAATAAGTGACATATAAGACAAGCGGTTATTCTCTATAAGGTCTTTTTCTGAATAGCCGGTTACCTTCTTAACCACACCTGCTAAATTAACCATAGTGTAGCTTTTATCATTACGGCTACGATAAAGAAAACCGTTCATACGGTTAGCGATGCTCTCATAAATTCGTGCAGCATCCTCTGCTGTGTTGTAGTCCATGCCCTGCTGGTTATAATTTGAATTCATGTTAAAAAAGACCTTAAAAAGTTAAATAAAAACTAGCATCAAATGTACACTCATACCAAGCTAACAGCAATGCAAGTTAGTTGTTTATGCTTGCAAGTGCCGCCCGCCATTCAAGGGTAAAATACTGCCGGTCATGTAGGGTTGATTTAGTAAAAACTCAACGCTAAGTGTTAATACTTCAAACCCTGGCTCTATGCCTAGCGGCGATTTAGCCAGCGCCTTTTTTTGGTAATCCGCATCGTCACCTTCGTTAAAAGCTAACAATGCTGGTGCAATCGCATTCACTTTAATGTGGGGTGCAAAACGGCCAGCAAAAGACAGCGTTAAATTTTGCAAAGCTGCTTTACTCGCCACATAAGCCGCGTGTTTATTAGAGCCACGGCGCACCACATCATCGGTTAAATGAATAATATCCGTCATCTGCCCAGCCTGCTCTGCTGCGGCTAATAATAAAGGGGCTAACTCTAAATTCAACAAAAACGGCGCTTGCTGGTGAACTTGAAACATCTGCCTAAATACCGCAGCCGCCGCTTCTGGCTGGTTAGAATCTGCCGCCCAATCCGAAGCATTGTGAATAATTGCTCGTAAACTGGACGTTTGCTTTTTAACCGCTGCAATCAGCGCAAAAATACCTTCATCGGTAGCAAAGTCTGCTTGAATCGCCACCGCCCCTAAAGCCACCAATTCATCGACACCCACTTTATGGGTACGATAGCTAATAATCACTGGCTGACCCTTGGCTAACCAATGTTTAGCCAAGTGAAAACCACTGCGCTGCGCAGCACCCGTAATTAAAATGGGCGCAGCAAAATCTTTCATACTAGTAATCTCTTGGCATATAAGCATGAACATCGCTTAATAATGCGCGTGGTGGCATACCAAGGCTCATCAGCAAATCTTCTACGGCATAGACCATATTGGGCGAACCACAAATAAAGCCCTCTAACCCAGCAGCAGGATTAGGGGTAGAATCAGTAGCAACAAAATCACTGGCTAGCACATCAGTAATAAGCCCTACTCGACCTTGCCAAGCATTAGGTGCTTCTTCTAATACCGGCACAAAAACAAAATTAGCTAGCTGATCTTTCCAGCTAGCAGCCAGTTCAAAATCATATAAACCGCCTAATTTTTCAGCCGCCCAATAAAAACGAATCGGTGACTGCCAATTTTTTTGAATCAGTGCTTCAATTAACGATTTAATTTGTGAAAAACCAGTACCTGCCGCCACAAACATTAACGGACGATCTTCACCGTGCAACACACACTGCCCAGCGGCTAGGCGAATTGTTAAATCAGCACCTTCTTTAAGTTGACTAAACAACAGCTGCGAATTTTCACGCTCTGGCAGGTGTTGAATATGCAGCTGTACTTCTAAAGTATCTGGCAAACAGGCAATCGAAAAAGCTTGCCAATTATCATCTGTAATTTGAATTTCTAAATACTGGCCAGGTAGAAAAAAAGCCGGTGCTTCTAGCTGTAAAGTTACCCGATAAACATCATTAGTCAGTGCTTCTAACTGCTGCACCTTGGCAAGCGTATTAATCATTTACTGATCCTTATTTTACTATCCAATCTAGCTATACAATCCTAGCTATCTAAACCTAGCTATCTAAACCTAGCTCATTCCAAATACTGTCAACTCGGTCTTTAACTGCATCGGTCATGGTAATGCAAGTACCCCATTCACGGTCGGTTTCGCCCGGCCATTTATTGGTAGCATCTAAACCCATTTTAGACCCTAAACCCGACACTGGCGAAGCAAAGTCTAAATAGTCGATGGGCGTATTATCAATTAAAACCGTATCGCGTGACGGATCCATACGCGTAGTAATCGCCCAAATAACGTCTTTCCAATCCCGCGCATTAATATCATCGTCAGTCACAATAACAAATTTTGTATACATAAACTGACGTAGAAAACTCCACACACCTAACATTATCCGTTTAGCATGGCCTGGATATTGTTTTTTAATGGTGACTACTGCCATGCGGTAAGAACAACCTTCTGGCGGTAGGTAAAAGTCAGTAATTTCAGGAAACTGCTTTTGCAAAATCGGCACAAATACTTCATTTAGCGCCACACCTAAAATAGCTGGTTCATCAGGCGGACGGCCAGTATAGGTAGAATGGTAAATCGCATCTTTACGGCGCGTAATACGTTCAACCGTAAATACAGGGAAGCTATCGACTTCGTTGTAATAGCCAGTATGGTCACCAAAAGGGCCTTCAGGCGCAAGTTCACCTTGCTCTATATAACCTTCTAAAATGATTTCAGCCGAAGCAGGTACGCGCAAATCATAACCGATAGATTTAACCAATTCAGTTTTAGTACCACGCAATAAACCTGCAAAAGCATATTCAGACAGCGTATCTGGCACAGGCGTAACAGCACCTAAAATAGTGGCAGGGTCGGCACCCAAAGCCACACACACAGGAAAGCGTTTACCGGGGTTTTCGCGGCAGAACTTTTGAAAATCTAACGCGCCACCACGGTGCGCTAACCAACGCATAATCAGTTTATTCTTGGCTAACAGCTGCTGGCGGTAAATACCTAAATTTTCACGACCGTCTTTTACACCTTGGGTAATCACCAAAGGCCAGGTCACTAAGGGCGCAGCATCGCCTGGCCAACAGTGCATAATCGGCAGCTTGTAAAGGTCAACCTCATCGCCTTCAATGATAACTTCTTGGCAAGGTGCTTTTTTCAACACCTTGGGGCTCATGCTTAACACTTTCTTTAAAATCGGCAACTTTTCCCAAGCATCTTTTAAGCCCTTGGGTGGATCTGGCTCTTTTAAATAGGCCAATAGCTTACCAATTTCACGCAGCGCATCGGTAGATTCAGCGCCCATGCCCAAAGCAACCCGTTCTGTTGTACCAAACAAGTTAGCCAAAACTGGCATGGTATGGCCTTTAGGATTCTCAAACAAAATAGCAGGGCCACCAGCACGCAAGGTACGGTCAGCAATTTCGGTCATTTCCAGATAAGGATCAACTTCTTGCTTAACCCGTTTTAACAAGCCCCTTGCTTCTAGTTGCTGGATAAAATCACGTAAATCCTTATAAATCATCGGGATTTAAAACCTCTGAATGTGCAAAAGGCAAGCCATGAGGCTTGCCTTAAAAATACAAAACTTCATAGCTAACGTATTATTTACGTTTCATTGCCTCGAAGAATTCCATATTAGTTTTAGTGCTCTTCAAACGATCAACCAAGAATTCAGTTGCAGCAACGTCTTCCATAGGATTCAGTAACTTACGCAAAATCCACATGCGCTGTAGTTCTTCTTCCGTCGCCAACAAATCTTCACGGCGCGTACCCGAACGGCGAATGTTAATCGCAGGGTATATACGCTTTTCAGCTACTTTACGGTCTAAGTGGATTTCCATGTTACCGGTACCCTTAAACTCTTCGTAAATAACTTCGTCCATTTTAGAACCAGTATCAACTAAAGCAGTAGCAATAATGGTTAAACTACCGCCTTCTTCGATATTACGTGCTGCACCAAAGAAACGCTTAGGCTTTTCTAGCGCATGAGCATCAACACCACCTGTTAACACCTTGCCAGAACTAGGTATTACAGTGTTGTAAGCACGTGCTAAACGGGTAATAGAGTCAAGAAGGATAATAACATCAAGCTTATGTTCAACAAGACGCTTAGCTTTTTCAATCACCATTTCGGCGACTTGAACGTGACGTGCTGGTGGCTCGTCAAAGGTAGAAGCAACCACTTCGCCGCGTACTGTACGCTGCATTTCGGTTACTTCTTCTGGACGCTCATCAATCAATAAAACAATTAAATGGCACTCAGGATTATTACGCTTAATAGAATTAGCCACATTTTGTAGCATTAAAGTTTTACCCGCTTTAGGCGGAGAAACAATTAAGCCACGCTGCCCCTTACCAATGGGTGAAACTAAATCAATAATTCGTGCCGTTAAATCTTCGCTAGAACCATTACCAATTTCCATAATCATGCGCTTGTCTGGAAATAAAGGGGTTAGGTTTTCAAAAAGGATTTTGTGCTTGGCATTGTCTGGGCGGTCAAAGTTAATGGAATCAACTTTAAGTAGTGCAAAATAACGCTCACCTTCTTTGGGTGGGCGAATTTTACCCGCAATGCTGTCGCCTTTACGCAGGTTAAAACGACGTATTTGGCTTGGTGAAACATAAATATCATCGGGCCCAGCTAAATAAGAAGAGTCTGCTGAGCGCAGAAAGCCGAAGCCGTCCTGCAAAATTTCCAATACACCATCACCATAGATATCCTCACCACCTTTAGCGTGGCGTTTAAGAATTCCAAAGATGATGTCCTGTTTACGAGTACGCGCAACGTGTTCGATGCCCATCTCGTTGGCGATGTCCATTAGTTCGGTAACGGATTTCTGCTTGAGTTCGGTCAGATTCATGGGTTTTTTATAGGTGATCT
>CAYJCB010000077.1:0-4924 GCA_964368615.1 uncultured Halomonadaceae bacterium
TTGTAAAGCCCTACCAAAGTAAACACCAGCCCAGCACAAGATGCCCAAAGGCTGGTGCTTACTAAAAGTGGGTGGCGCTCGGCAAAGGTTACAAAAATGCCTTGCTGCCCTATTAAGCACTCCCCCAATAAATAGTCGTAGCTGCCGCCTTCATAAATACAGCTGCTAACATCGGCATATTCCGCGCCCCAAACTCCCATCAACACCAGTAATGGTAAAATAAGTAGGCTTAACCCCAACTTAAGTAGCATTTCTTATTCCTTATTTTTAAAAATACACTAATAAAAATTAACTTGACTAGATTAGCACTTTTCCCTTGCTAGGTTTATAGGGTATGCTTTCTGGCTTTAATTTTAACTACTACTGAGTTGTTCAGTATTGGGAGCAAGCCTAGATGCAACCACAAGTTGGTATTATTATGGGTTCTAAGTCTGACTGGCCCACTATGGAGCGAGCAGCAGCCTTGCTAGATGAGCTGGGCGTTAGTTATGAGGTGGAAGTGGTTTCTGCCCACCGCACGCCAGACAAGCTGTTTGCCTATGCAAAAAGTGCCCAAGCGCGTGGCTTGAAGGTGATTATTGCCGGCGCAGGCGGTGCAGCGCATTTGCCGGGTATGGCAGCTTCACAAACAAGCTTGCCTGTGTTGGGTGTGCCGATTGAAAGCCAAGCCCTAAAAGGTATGGATTCTTTATTGTCCATTGTGCAAATGCCTGCTGGCGTACCCGTTGCTACCCTTTCTATTGGTAAAGCGGGTGCAGCCAATGCAGCAATTTTAGCAGCACAAATTTTAGCGTTAAGCGATGCTGCTATTGCACAAAAATTAACGGCATTTCGTGCTAATCAAACCCAAACAGTTTTGGCTAACCCTGATCCACGGGTTGAATAAAGTGCCGTTAAAAAAAATAGAGGTTAAACCATGCGTGTAGGTATTCTGGGTGCTGGGCAGTTAGGGCAAATGCTAGCTTTGGCAGGCTATCCGTTAGGGCAGCGTTTTGTTTTTTTAGATACCACCGGCAATCCTAGTGCTGATATTGGGCAAACCTTGGTTGATAAAAACAATACTCGTTTAGCTGAATTTCTAAGCCAAGTCGATGTAGTTAGCTATGAATTTGAACACCTGCCAGTAGAGCTGGTGCGCGAAATTGAACAGCACAAGCCTGTTTACCCTTCAAGCCGTGCCTTACAAGTTTGCCAAAACCGTGGTTTAGAAAAAGCCCTGTTTACCCAGCTAGCCATTCCTACGCCTGAATACCACTTGGTTGATTCTTTAGAAACCTTGCAGCAGGCAGCCACTGATTTAACCAATAAGCATAATAAACCCGTGGTTATTAAAACAGTGACTGAAGGGTATGACGGTAAAGGCCAAGCAGTATTAAAAACCGCTGCCAGCGAAGACGTTGCGGCTGTTTGGCAAAAAATTGGTGGGCGTGAATTAATTGTTGAAGCCTTTATTGATTTTGTGCGCGAAGTTTCGATGATTGCGGTGCGCGGTCAAACGGGTGAAGTGCGTTTTTATCCAATGGCTGAAAATCACCACGTTGATGGTATTTTGCGCTATTCCTTTGCACCGCTGCCTAACTTAAATGCTGATTTACAGCAGCAAGCGGAAACCTACATGCAAGCCTTGCTAAAAGAATTAGATTACGTGGGCGTGTTAACCCTAGAGTTATTTCAGCAAGCTAACGGCCAGTTAATGGCGAATGAAATGGCACCTAGAGTACATAACTCTGGGCATTGGACTCAAAATGGCGCAGCAACCAGCCAGTTTGAAAACCATTTGCGGGCTGTAACAGGCTTACCGCTGGGTTCAACCGCTGCACGTTTGCCAACTTGCATGGTTAACATTATTGCTAAAAATGGCGATAGTAAGCAGTTGTTAGAAGAAGAAGGTTTGCACCTGCACCTGTACGGCAAAGAAGAACGCGCTGGCAGAAAGTTAGGTCACGTTAACCTTGTTGCAGCCAACAGCGAAGAACTACTCGCCAAGGTTAGCAAGGTAGCTAAGTGGTTGCCTGATTCACCTGCGCCCCAGTTTAGCTTTGCCCTAAAAAGTTAGTTTTGTATCAGAAAATTAGCTTCAATAGTTATTAGCTATTAAATGTATCCATAAAAAAACTTAGCAGCAGGCTAGCTGCTAGGTTAAGATTAAGTTCTAGCAAGTTAATGCTTAAACAATTTCAAATGGTAAGGAGATTCAAATGAGCACGAATCGTATTGGACTAGATACCGCTAAAGCCCAGTTGTTAGCAGAAAAACTGAACAAGCTGTTGGCCAACTACCAAATTTTTTACATGAACGTGCGTGGCTACCACTGGAATATTCAGGGTCGCCAGTTTTTTGAACTGCACGTTAAATTTGAAGAGCAGTACAACGACTTAATTTTAAAAGTTGATGAGCTAGCTGAACGTATTTTAACTTTGGGTCATCGCCCGTTGCATGCTTTTAGTGATTATATTGCCCAAAGCAGCATTCAAGAACACAAGCAAGCCACCGACGGTAAAGTGTGCGTAGAAGGTTTGCTAACAGGTTACAAGCAAATTATTGCCATGCAGCGCGAACTGTTAGACGTGGCTAGCGAAGCAGGTGATGAAGGTACTGCTGCGCTAATGAGCGATTACATTGCTCAGCAAGAAAAAACTGTGTGGATGTTAAGTGCTTACTTAGCTAGTTAATAAGCCAGTGTTTAAATTCTGATAAAGCAGCGGGCCATTAGCTCGCTGTTTTTTATTGTGGTGAGAAAACCTTATGTTTCAACGAGTTGCCCTAGTACCTACCCCTGAACAGCGGTTATTGATTGCTGATGAATTAGGCAAAGAACCGCTAGGCATGGAGTTTATTACCGCTGTTGATGGCCAAGGTCGCCCTTTAGCCTTGCAAGTGGCAGCACTGGTGAAGGGTAAGCCTTTTCCAACCTTTTATTGGTTAAGCAGCCGTTTTTTAGTCAAAGAATTATCGCACCTAGAAGCGGCTGGCTTAATTAAAGAATTAGAACAGCGCCTGCAAGATGAGCCAGCGTTAATGACTGAATACCGCCAAAGCCATGAAGATTATGTAGCAAGGCGTTGGGCGGCGATGAGCGAAGCGACTAAGGCTGAAGTTAATCGCCTAGGCTTTACTGACGTTTTTACTAAGCGTGGTGTGGGTGGCATTGAAAACTGGCAACAAATTCGTTGTTTGCATACCCAATATGCCCACCATTTAAGCAGCGGTAATGCGATTGGCAAAATCTTAGATGAAGAATATGGAATTGCTGCTTTACTGCCTTAAAAAGCGGATTAATGACCTAGGTTAAGGTTCAGGCTGTTTCTTCTACTAGAATATGGGTTAAACTAGCTTAGCAGGAAGTTTCAAGAATTTATTGTGCTTGAGTGGAGAAAGCCTTATGTACTTAGACGTATACGTGGTTTCCAGTATCGTACTTGTCGCAGTGATGGTTGTAGCAAGTTTCTGGTCAATTAAAAAAGTAAAAGAATTAATTGCTAAAGATTCAGCTGCAGCTAAAAAGTAAATTAAAGCCCCGAATAATGTTTGGGGCTTTTTTTTGTAGCGGTTTTTGAATAGCGCAAGCATTACTCAATGGCTTTAATACCTGTTAACACCTGAGCCGATGTTTTGCGGGCGGTTTGAATGAAGTCAGTAATAAATGCTAGCGTTTGTTGATTCTCTCGATAGGCTGCATAGAGCGTTCCCCAAGTGCCTTCTGGCCCTAACCGACGCGCTGCAACGTAATCCCTTTCTAAGTATTCAGTCATTGCCCAGTTGGGTAACGCACAAACACCCCTATGGCTTGCCACTAGCTGCATCATTAAAATAGTTAATTCAGCGGTTCTTATACCGGCCGGTTCAACAGCTGCTGGGTCTAAAAACTGGGTGAATATATCTAATAAATTACGTTCTACTGGGTAAGTAATTAACGTTTCAGCAATTAAATCACTGGGTTCTATAAATTCCTTTTCCATAAAAGCGTGATCTTTAGGAATGGCTAACAGGCTTTCATAACGAAACAGCGGCGAATAAATTACCCCTTCAATTTGCCTTGGGTCGGCGGTAATTACTAAATCTAATTCTTGGCGTTTTAACGCAGGCAGCGGTGCAAAGTGATGCCCACCGGGAACATCGACTTCAACGTCTGGCCAGTTTTTACGAAAGGCGTCTAGGGTTGGCATCAGCCATTGGTAACAGCTGTGGCATTCAATGGCTAGGTGTAAACGGCCTGCTTCGCCTTTGGCTAGGCGTTGTAAATCCCTTTGCGCTGTTTCAAAGCGTGGCAGTGTGTCATCGGCAAGTTTTAACAAACGCTGACCACTGGGTGTAAATTGCAGTGGCTTACTTTTGCGAATGAATAATTCGGTATCTAACAAATGCTCTAAGGCTTTTAACTGGTGCGATAAAGCTGATTGGGTTAGGTGCAACCTGTCTGCGGCATCAACCAAACTACCTGTTGCGCGTAAAGCGACCAATGTTTTTAAATGACGCAATTCAACCATTAAGTTGTTCTCTTTAAGCTGTTTTTTTCAGCTATCTCTTTAAAAGCGGCAGTAAAATAATGACCCAAACCAACCCTGCCATAACTAAAGCAACCAGTACCGCAGCAGAACCTACGTCTTTAGCTTTGCCGCTAAGTTCATGCAGTTCTGAACCAATTCTATCCACAACGGCTTCAAGTGCTGAGTTAATTAATTCCACCACCAAAACTAGCAGCGCACTGAATATTAATAATGCTTTTTCTACAGGGCTAACGGGCAATATTAAAGCGATGGGTAATAAAATAGCGAGGGTGATTATTTCTTGGCGTATAGCCGCTTCGCTTTGCCAAGCCGCTGTTAAGCCTTGCCAAGAATAACGGCTGGCATTCACTAAGCGGCGAATTCCGGTAACGCCAGATTTCATAATTTTTCCTCCTTTAGAATTGGGTCGATATTAA
>CAYJCB010000077.1:5024-6498 GCA_964368615.1 uncultured Halomonadaceae bacterium
GGGTTTCAAATAATAACTCACTCATGCCTAACACCCCGTTCATGGGTGTGCGTATTTCATGGCTCATAGTGGCTAAAAATTCTGACTTAGCACAGCTAGCTGCTTCAGATTTACTTACCGCTGTTTCTAGTTCTTTTGCCATCAGCTGCGCTTGGTGTTGGGTGCGGTGCGCCTCCCTCATTTTACGAAATAATAAATAAATAATTAACATAGTAGTAAAGGTTAATAAAAAAATTAATATTAGTAAAAAGTCATAAAGTTGGAGTAGGTCTTGGCGTTTATGCGTGTTTATTTGACTACTCACATCTTTTAAAGTGGTAATTAGCTCTTCTGTTGATAGCTGTAATTGCTGAGATAGCTGCATAAGATGGATTACATTGCTAGTGTTTTCAGTTTTATTTAAAAGAAATATATCGTCCATTAACTCAATTAAATACTGTGCTTTTGAACAAAGGTCGCGGGTGCGCTTTTTAATTTCAAGTAGGTTGTAATGTTGCCCCTGCCGTAAAATAGTTAGGCGGCTATAAAGAATTTCAAAACGCAATTCAGCTTCCTGCCAAATTTTTTGATTGGGTTGGTATTGATAGCGACTAAAAAGTGCATAAAGTTTAAGGTTTTCTCTGTCTAGCTGGTAAGCCGCCCAAAGCCCATCGTCTCTTTCTGAATCTTTGATTTCTTTTTCTCGACCTTGCAGTACAAAAATTAAAATCAGTGCTGCTAGCAAAAAAATAATCGCCAACGAAGGTAGCAGCCAAAAATTGATGCGGTGGTAAAAGTTTTTATTGGTCATGGTGGTTTTTAGCTCAATAATTGCTATTAACGAAAATCAATGGCTTTTACCTGCCAAACCGACCGATTGTAATGCATTTGTGTTTTTAAATTCGTTTGCTGATCAAAAGGATAGATAACAAATAAAGGGCCGCGATCACGAATGCGTTGTAGTTGACCATTTTTTTGCAACGCTAAAATAACGTCATAGTCCATAAAATCACTAACAGGTATGTCGGCAATAAAACTGTTGAGCGAGCTGATTCTCATAATGGTTGCATCTTCTGCACCCACGGCTTTAATGATTGCACGCCCTAAAGGGCCACGGTAAACATTGCTGTCTGCAAACCAAGGGTTTCGGGTAATAACTTCATGCTGCTGCAGCGATTCCAGTAGTTGCTGATCGAACTCGGCGCGGTTTAAATGATTGGTGTGTTTTATTTTTCCTGTAACGGTAAGAATAATTTCACCTTGTGCTGGCGCTAGTGTAAATGCGCTAGAAGGAGCGGTTGCTTGTTCAGCCATCAGTTGGTTAGAAAAAATAAGCGCGTACAAAAGTAGGCTAACTGGGTGGAAAAATTGACGCAACATACTAATCTCCTGAGTGAATAGACACAAAGTTAGTATGCCTTCTTTTATACTTTTTAGTAGGGTATAAAAGTAGTAGCAGCCAAGCCTAAAAATAGGACTTGGCTGCTTTTATTTG
>CAYJCB010000077.1:6598-9785 GCA_964368615.1 uncultured Halomonadaceae bacterium
TATAAAAGTAGTAGCAGCCAAGCCTAAAAATAGGACTTGGCTGCTTTTATTTGACTGCTTTTATTTGACGGCCTTTAATCGTGCATTAGTTTAGAAGCGGTAGTTACCACTCACCCAAAAGCTGCGGCCAGGTTCAGTGAGTGTGCCCACCAAAGCATTAGCACCGCTGTTTAATGGATCACTGCCAGCAGCATTGCGGTTTAAGAAGTTGGCGTAATTTTTATCCAGTAGGTTGTTAATGCCTGTTGAAACTTCTAGCTCTTTAATAGGTTTCCAAGCAAGGCTTAAATCAACTAAGCCATAACCAGCGGTAGCTTTTTCATCAGCATCAGTGTTTAAGCGGTCGGCTTTATCGGCAAAACGCAAGGTGGTGGCAACTTCCCAGTTTGCATTAATCCAATGCTGTGAAAGCTGGCCAGAATAAGGCGTGATTTGTGCCAAAGTGCCGCCATCGCTACGGTTATCACCACGCAACAAGTTCAGCTGCCCACGTGTTTCCCAGTTGCTTGCGTAGCGCAGCGTGCTGTCTAGTTCTAAGCCATAAAGTGCTGCTTTAATATTGCGGTAAGTGGATTTATTGCTGGCATCAACATCACGATAAATATAATCGGTAACTTGATTACTAAACACGACAGCTGAATAGTCTAAGCTGGCGCTTTTACCCAGTAAGCCTAAATCAATCTGGTGACTGGTTTCTGGTTTTAAGTCAGGATTACCCACCCAATTGCCACGCGCCATGTACATTTCGGTAGCATCGCCCATGCGTTGGCTGCGGCTTACACTAACAAAGGCGCGTTGCCATGCACCTAAGTCTTGTTCAAAACGCATAAAAGCGCCGGTTAGCCATTGGTCTCTAGCGACATCACCGCTAATACCATAAGTGCTTTGATAAATCATCGCAGGCGCAGCGCCGCCAGCCGGTTGGCTAGTTGCTAGGTCGGCTTTAGATTCAAAATAATCGGCTCGAATACCCGTTGCAACACGGCGAGTTGCACCTAAATGGTGTTCTACTTCTGCAAAAGCACCCACTTGCCTTTGGGTCACATCAGGCCACATAAATGCCATCGCTTTAGGCGCAGTGTTAGGCGCACTCAGCATGGTTGCTGAACGCTTATTTTCTAACAGGTTAATACCACCAGTAAACTGATTAGCCCCTAGCTGATATTCCGCCATTAAGCGCCCAGAAAGTGTGTCTGAAGTAGTAGGCACCGCCATTTTCATCATAGCGGCTGGGCGCGATAAATTATCCATCAGGTGTTCCACTTGGCTATAATTTAGGTTACCAGTTAGGGTTAGCAGCGGTGTTAAATCATAACGCCCACGCAAGCCGTAGGTTTTGTTATCGCTGATGGGCGAATCCATACCCGCACCGGCAAAGCGAATATCGCGCTCACGGGTTTCTTCGTAGCTAACTTCAAGCCAGCTATCCACATTGGGTGTCCAACCTAACGCACCGCCACCTTGGGTAGTTTCATAACCACTCCAAATTTTACGACCTGCACCATCTTTATAATCACGGCCTTTGCTGTATTCACCAAAAGCGCGTAGATAACCCTGTTCGCCACCCGTTAAAACATTGCCCCAGCCTTTACCTGCCTTGCCGTTGCTGTTGTAACTGCTGCCCAACTGTCCGCTAATGGCTGGATTATCACCTGAAAAATCTGGCTGTAGGCGTTCAAAAACTACTGAGCCACCACTGCCGCCAGCACCGTGGCGTAGGGTTGTTACACCCTTAGAAATAGTAACAAGGTCATAAGAGGTTAACGGCGCATAGGCGGTGGGCGGGTCCATACGGTTAGGGCAGCCACCAAACACATAAGCGCCATCTAGCAGAATATTTAAGCGGTTTTGCCCTAGGCCACGAATAATTGGGTCTAGGCCATGCCCGCCCATACGGTTGGTGGCAACGCCCGACTGTTGCGACAACCATTCGCCCGTATCTGCTGTCATACGCTGCGATTTAGAAGGGCTTAAAGTGATGGTTAAACCATGCGTTGTTTGGCCAGTTACAACCAAAGGTGGCAAGTCGTTAGCTTGTGCTGTTGTTGCAATAAAAATGCTGCCTGAAGAAAAAAGCGTAGCAAGAGCCAGCGCCATAGGGCGGGCTTTAAAAAGCGATGAAGTCATAAGTTGTTCCTAAGTTCAGAATAATTAAAGAATAAAAAAAGTCTGACTTAGGCTAGGGGCGGCGCACGCGAAGGCGGTGGGCGTGTATTAAATACCTGCTGTTGATGAAGGTGTTCAACAGCAAGGGCATTGAATTGGGCTGGAATAATGTTGGGCGTTAAAAATGCCAAATCGGGTAGGGCAACTGCTGCGCTGGCAACGCATTGCGGACAGGGTGAAGCAGGTTGTTGCGATTCTATTTGTTCGCCATCGGCATTAATTAAAATGCGTTGTGGCGTGCCTTGCCAAGAACAAACTTCAATATAACCATCGGCATGAACAACTAGCGGCGGCACTGAAAAAGGCGTGAGTACTCGATTGACCATAATGGCCAAGGCAAGTAACAACAACCAAGTATTCAGGTTGCGGCTTAGCTTCACGACTTTAGTTTCACTGTTTTAGTTATTCCTTATAAAACCACTTGTCTAAACTGCCAGTTAATTTACCAGCTTTTGCTCTATAAGCAACTGCTTGGGTATATACTTAATCTCTATTTTTAACTCATTTATTTTTTAAGGGCAGAGTATTTTGACTGTTCAACATTTATCTGAAAGCTGTTTATCTGAAAGCTACTTATTTCGTTTTGGTGGCATTGCGCGTTTGTATGGGCAAGCAGCTTTGCATAAGTTTGCTGCTGCAAAGGTTGCAGTGATTGGCATTGGTGGCGTGGGTAGTTGGACTGCTGAAGCCTTGGTGCGTACTGGTGTGGGTCAAGTTACTCTGTATGATTTAGACGATGTGTGTACCAGCAACATTAATCGCCAGCTACATGCGTTAGATGCAACGGTTGGCAAGTCTAAAGTTGAAGTGATGGCAGAACGTTTGTTGCAGATTAATCCTGAAGCAAACATTGTTGCGGTAAGCCGTTTTATTACGCTAGCTAATTTAGCGCAAGAGCTGAATCAAGGGTTTGATGTGGTGATTGATGCCACCGATACTGTGCCGGTGAAGGCTGGTATTATTAATTGGTGTCGCCGCAACAAGGTAGGTTTAGTTGTAGTGGGTGGTGCAGGTGGGCAGG
>CAYJCB010000078.1:0-1979 GCA_964368615.1 uncultured Halomonadaceae bacterium
TTGTACCTGCTTTTGAGCGTATCGACTTAGGCTGTGTATCTGCTGTAGATAATGAAAGTGATATTTTGATAGAAGCACGCGATGTAATTCTAAGCATGGCAGAAGTCGCTTTAGAACAAGGTTTTTTGCTAAGTGATCTTGCAGAGCCTTATAAAGACTATAGCCAAGAAAAAAACCTAGTCTTAAAGAGTCTTAAAGAGGCATAAAAAAAGACACGCTAGGTGTCTTTTTTTATTTGTTTGGTGGAGACGGCGGGAGTTGAACCCGCGTCCGTCGGCACTCTGCCCTTGGGTCTACATGCTTAGTTTCGTTCTTTGTTTTAACCGTTAGGTCTCCAACGAACAGGATACCCTTCAGCGATCTTCCGATTTAGTTTTAGCAGCGCCAACGAAAGCTATTTTTGCCGCGATCCTATCTTGCTGCGCTCATAATCTCAATCCACCGGCGATAGGCAACATGGCTTCATGAGTAGCCTTAAGCGGCTAGAGCGTAATTATCGTCGTTTGCGACTATAATAATTTGAAGTATTTGATTTACGAGAGCTACCTCCCTCTCGGCATGCACCTCAGGTTTTGCTACCGGCGTCGAAGCCAGGACGTCCCCTTTAATGAATCGGCATTCTAACACAGCTGCCCTTGCCTAGTCATCATCTATTGCTTTCTTAATAATCTACTGCTCTTGTAAAACTATTGCTTGTTCTTCTCGCGCATAATTCGCCCACGCTGGCGTTCCCAGTCGCGGTCTTTGTCGTCGGCGCGTTTATCGTGCATTTGTTTACCTTTTACCAAAGCCAACAAACACTTAATTTTATTGCCCTTCCAATACAAAGATAAAGGCACGCAAGTAAAGCCTTTTTGGTTAATCTGCCCCAATAAACGGGCAATTTCTTTACGGTGCAACAGCAATTTACGGGTGCGCGTTGGGTCGGCAACCACGTGGGTAGAGGCGCTGGGCAATGGCATAATGTGCGAACCCAGCAGCCAAGCTTCTTCGTCTTTAATTAAAATATAAGTGTCGGTAAGCTGACCTTTGCCTGCTCTAAGGCTTTTTACTTCCCAGCCAGCTAATACCACACCTGCTTCAATCGTCGATTCAATGTGGTATTCATGCCTAGCGCGGCGGTTAACCGCTATCGTGCCGCTGGGGGTTTTGCTTTTTGGTTTCTTAGCCATTTTTTATAAGCCCTTTTTTATAAACCTTTGGTATTAACATAGCAGCTATTAGTCATCGTCTTGGTCTTGGTCATGTTAGAATTCAACCCATACCGATAGAAAATGGAGTGAATTATGAGTCGCATCAGTCGCTCTGCTTTAGTAATGCATTCTGCAAAAGAAATGTTTGAACTGGTTAATGATTGTGAATCTTACCCTAAATTCCTACCCGGTTGCAGTAATGCGCGTCTGATTCACCGAGAAGAAAGCTATTTAATTGGTGAACTAGAGCTTTCCAAAGCAGGCATGAAATATACCTTTACCACCCGCAACGAATTATTCGACCCAGAACGCATCGAATTAACGTTAGTCGATGGCCCATTCAAAAAACTAGAAGGCAGTTGGTATTTTCAACCGCTAAGCGAAACTGCCTGTAAAGTGCATTTTGAACTAGACTTTGAAGCCGGTGGTGGCCGCCTTGTTGCCGCTGTGTTAACGCCTTTATTCAACCAAGTGGCGGGTGGCCAAGTGGAAGCCTTTGTTAAACGTGCTGACGTGGTTTATGGCAAGCCCAGCTTCTGATATTTACCTTGAAGTCGCCTATGCGCTGCCCAATAAACAAAAAATACTGGCAATCAGCGTGGCAGCTGGCACTAGCGTGCAAGCCGCTGCGCTTAATTCTGGCATAGAAAAGTATTTTGCAGGGCTAGACGTTGCAACCGCCAAGCTAGGCATCTTTGGTAAGCTAGTTGCCAAACCCGCGCAGCAAGCGGTTAAACAAGGCGATAGAATCGAAATTTACCGCCCATTACTTGCCGACCCTAAAGC
>CAYJCB010000078.1:2079-8412 GCA_964368615.1 uncultured Halomonadaceae bacterium
TGTTGGTTACAAAATGCAGGCGCAGCGTTTCGCGTTCTAACAACTGGGTGCTTTGGCGCAGTTGGTAAATGTAATCCCACTGCAAAGGGTTGTTGGGGGCTTTTAACAAGGGCGTGCCTAAAATGTACAGCACTTGCGCTTGGCTCATGCCTGTTTTTAACTGGGCAACGGCTTCTTCATCTAAAATATTGCCTTGCTGAATGTCTTGCTTATAGGGGGCAAGCCAACTGCAACCGCCTAAAAATAAGCTGAAAACTAGGGCAATAAGTATAAAGGTGACTGTTTTAGTGGGTTTTTTGTGCATTATGGGTTTAACTCTGTTTTACTTGGGTCAATAATAGTAGAGGTTGCATGATACTTAAACTTTGCGCTAGCGCGAAGTGTTCTGTTCACTTTTGTATTGAGAGTTCTAATGGCTGATAAAAATCAAGAATTGAGAAAGGCGGGCCTTAAAGTAACCTTGCCACGTATCAAAATTTTGCAGGTGTTGGAGCGTCGTGCAGACGACCATTTAAGCGCAGAAGATGTGTATAAAGCATTAATTGATGCCGGTGAAGATGTGGGTTTAGCCACCGTTTACCGCGTTCTAACCCAATTTGAAGCAGCGGGTTTGGTAGACAAGCACAACTTTGATGGCGGCCATGCCGTGTTCGAGCTTTCCGCAGAAGAACACCACGACCACATGGTCGACGTTGAAACTGGCGATGTTATCGAGTTTTTTGACGAGCAGCTTGAAGCGCTGCAACATAAGCTAGCTGAATCGCATGGCTTAGAGTTGGTAGACCATTCCCTAGTGCTTTACGTGCGTAAAAAGAAAAGCTAGTTTTTAAGTTAAGTTAAAAACGGGTTCGCACTAAGTTAAAAAACAGTTAAAAAAAGCCGCTATTTATTAGCGGCTTTTTTCTAATGACGACTGCCTTTAAGCATTTCTTTGGCGTGTGCCAAGGTTCGTGCCGAAAGTTTTATGCCACCCAACATTCTTGCTAGTTCGCCAATTCTGCCTTTTTCATCTAACAGCGCCATTTGGGTTAGCGTGGTGTTTTCATCAACCTGCTTATGAATGTGCAAATGCTGGTCGCCTTGCGCGGCTACTTGCGGCAAGTGGGTAACGCACAAAATTTGCCCACGGTTGGCAAGTTGTTTTAACAAACGCCCCACGATTTCTGCGGTTGCACCTGAAATACCTACGTCTACTTCGTCAAATACCAGCGTAGGTATGCTGCTGGTTTGCGCGGTAATGACTTGAATGGCTAAGCTGATGCGCGATAGTTCACCGCCCGAAGCAATGCGAATTAACGGCTTGGCTGGTTGGCCTGGGTTGGGCGCAATTAAAAATTCAATATCATCTGAACCTGTGGCATGTAAGCCTTCTAGCGGTTTGAAGTTTACTTTAAACTGGCTTTTTTCCATGCCTAAATACGCCAGCTGTTCATCAACCGCTTGTTGCAGTTTTGCGGCGGCAGTTTCGCGCTCTTGGCGCAGCAATATGGCTTGGTTGCGGTATTTTTCGGTTAATAGGGCAAGTTCGTTGCTAAGTAAATCTAAGCTGGTTTCGCCGCTGTCTAGCGCGTTTAATTCTTGCGTTAACTGGGCGTGGTGGGCTGGCAGTTCTTCGGCTTGCAGGTGGTGTTTACGCGCGGTTTGGTAAATAGCACTTAAACGTTCTTCTACCCATGCTAGGCGTTCTGGGTCTATTTCTAACGTGCTGGCATAGTGTTCTAGTTCGCGGCTGGTTTCTTGCAGCTGAATTTGGGCTTCGCTTAACATTTGCAACACTGGTTGTAGGCTGGGCGCTTTAAGTTCGCTAATCAGCTGCAACGCTTGGTTTACCTGCTGTAAGGCTGCGCCGTTTTCGTGGTCGCACAAGTCTAACGCGGCTTGACTGGTTTGAATCAGTTGTTCAGCATTGGCAAGCTGTTGTTGTTCGGTTTCTAGGGCGCTTAATTCTTCTGTTTGCAGGGCAAGCTGGTTGAGTTCTTCAACTTGGTAGCGCAACAATTGCACCCGCGCCCGCTGCACATCGTCTTGCTGGCGCAGGGTTTCTATGCGCTTGTGCGTGGTGTGCCAGCTGCGGTAGGTAGCGGTTAGTTGCGCGGTTTGTTCTTGTAGGCCAGCATAATGGTCAAGAATTTGTAAGTGAATTTCTTTACGCAACAGCGATTGGTGCGCGTGCTGCCCGTGAATGTCTAATAAAATCTGCCCCAGTTCTTTTAAATGCTGCACTGGGCAGGGCTGGCCGTTAATCCAAGCTTTAGAACGGCCATTTTTAAGCAGGCTGCGGCGCAAAATACATTCGTGGCTGCTGTTATTGCTATCGCTGGCGCTAAGCTCACGCTTGGCTAACCATGCTTTGGCTTGCGGTAATTGGCTTAAATCAAAGCTGGCGGTTATTTCTGCCCTGTCAGCGCCGTGGCGAATGCTGTCGCTGTCGCAACGGTCGCCCAGTGCTAAGCCCAAGGCTTGCAGTAGAATAGATTTACCTGCGCCGGTTTCTCCGGTAATAACCGTCATGCCCTTGTTAAATTCAAGCTCAAGATGGTCTACGATAGCTAGCTGCCGAATGCTTAGGTTAATCAACATGATGCGCCTCCTGTTCCCCTGTTGGTACATACAGTAGTAGTTGTGCCAAGAGTGTTTATACCTTAATTGCCTAGCTTGCAGCAAGTGGCGGCTTGTAAGTTTTCCGTAGCTTTAAAAAAATTAAATGATTTTCAATCGAGGACAAAGTATGTCGCAAACTAGACCGCAATCCAAAGGGCTTCTTTATGTAGTGTCTGCGCCTTCTGGTGCAGGTAAAACCAGTTTAGTGGCGGCGCTGTTACAGCAGCTAGCCCAAGTGGAAGTGTCGGTTTCTCACACCACACGCCCCATGCGCCCTGGCGAACAAGACGGTGTTAACTACCATTTTGTGCAGCAACAAGCCTTTCAGGCATTGGTGGCAGAAGGGGCTTTTTTTGAACACGCCCAAGTGTTTGGCAATTTCTACGGCACTTCGCGCCTTGCCATTAACCAGCGTTTAGATGCGGGTGTTGATGTTATTTTAGAAATTGATTGGCAAGGGGCGCAGCAGGTTCGCCAGCAACAGCCTGATGCAATTGGCATTTTTATTTTGCCACCTTCGCTACAAGCCTTGCGCGAACGCTTAAATGGGCGTGGGCAAGATTCTACAGAAGTGATTGAAGGCAGAATGCAGCAGGCAATTAGCGAGATGAGCCACTGGCACGAATACGATTATTTGTTGATTAATGATGATTTTTCGCAAGCCTTGGCTGAATTACGCGCTATTTTTGTGGCTAAAAGGTTAGAATTAGCCAAGCAACGCCTAAACAACGCTGCTTTGTTGGCTGAATTATTGCCTGTGTCTGTAGCTAGTAATAAAGGCCAGTAAAAGCTAGTAAAGTGGTTAAGGTTGTTGCAAGGTGTATTGCTCCGTTACACTAAGGTTAATTAATTATTTAAACAGGTGTTATTTAATGGCTCGAGTTACTGTTGAAGATTGTCTTGAAAATGTTGAAAACCGTTTTGAGCTAGTGATGGTTGCTAGCAAACGCGCTCGCCAATTAACGATTGGTGGCCAAGACCCTCGTTTACCTTGGGAAAACGACAAGGCAACGGTGGTTGCATTAAGGGAAGTTGCTGAAGGTTTAACCAACGCTTCTATTTTAGACGAAGCAGAAGTAAAGCCTGTGGTAGTTCTTGAAGAGCAGGCACCGCAGGAGTATTAATCCCATGCTATTAATTGCCCCACCTGTTGTTGTCTTGAGTTGTGGTTTTAAGCTTTGGAAGGTAGGGTGATGAATACCATAGATGACCTTTGTGACCGCTTAAAAGGCTATTTACCTGCTGATGAAATTCAGCAGGTACGCCGCGCTTATTTTTATTCTGAACAAGCCCATGACGGGCAAAAACGCAGTTCAGGTGAACCTTACGTTAGCCACCCGCTGGCGGTTGCCACTATTCTTGCTAATTTACACATGGATCACCAAGCACTGATTGCCGCACTTTTGCATGATGTGATTGAAGATACGGGCGTTAGCAAAGAAGCCGTTGCCACCCAGTTTGGCGAAGTGGTGGCTGATTTAGTTGATGGCGTTTCTAAACTAACCCAAATTACCTTTGAATCTAAAGCCGAAGCCCAAGCCGAAAACTTTCGTAAAATGGTTTTGGCAATGGCAGAAGATATTCGTGTCATTATTGTGAAGCTGGCCGACCGCCTCCACAATATGCGTACGTTAGGCGTGTTGCGCCCCGATAAAAAACGCCGCATTGCCCGCGAAACTTTAGATATTTATGCCCCCATTGCCAACCGCTTAGGCATTAACACCCTGCGTTTAGAGCTAGAAGAATTAAGCTTTAAAGGCACTTACCCTATGCGCTATAAGCAGCTTAAATTAGCGGTGGTAAAAGCGCGGGGCAATCGCAAAGACCTAGTTAAAAAAATTCAACACCACCTTCAAGAAAAGTTAGAAAATGAAGGTTTAAAAGGGCATGTTGTAGGGCGTGAAAAGAATCTTTTTTCGCTGTATAACAAGATGAAAGCGCAGAAAAAAGCCTTTAAAGCCATTATGGACGTACATGCGTTTCGGATTTTAACCGATTCAGTAGACGACTGTTACCGCATTTTAGGCGCAGTTCATAACACCTTTAAGCCAGTGCCTGGGCGTTTTAAAGATTATATCGCCATTCCTAAAGCTAACGGCTATCAGTCGTTGCACACCTCTTTAATTGGTTTAAGTGGCACACCGATAGAAGTGCAAATTCGCACCCATGAAATGGAATCTATGGCGAATAATGGCGTTGCCGCGCATTGGTTATACAAGGCTGGGCAAACCGATCACCCGATTGCCGAAGGCAGCCATGCCCGAGCGCGGCAGTGGGTAAAAGGCTTGCTAGAAATGCAGCAGCGGGCCGGTGATTCGTTAGAGTTTATCGAAAACGTAAAAGTCGATTTGTTTCCCGATGAAATCTATATTTTCACGCCGCGTGGCGAAATTATGGAACTGCCCAAAGGTTCTACGCCCGTCGATTTTGCTTATGCTGTGCATACCGATATAGGTCATGCTTGCGTGGCTTGCCGTATTGACCATAAATTAGCGCCTTTATCGGCAAAACTGCACAGCGGCCAAACCGTAGAAATTGTTACTGCGCTAGGCGCACGGCCTAACGTGGCTTGGTTGTCTTTTATTAGCACTGCCAAAGCGCGTTCTGCCATTTTGCATTATTTAAAACAGCAGCAGCGTACCGAATCAGCCACGCTGGGGCGGCGTTTGTTAGAAAAAGCGTTAAGCCAGTTTGATGTTGAGCTAGATAAAATTAGCCAAGAACGCCTAGCGCCCTTGTTAAAAGAAATGGACGTTGAATCGCTGCAAGAATTATTAGAAGCCATTGGCTTGGGCGAACGCATGGCTTATGCCGTGGTGCGCCGCTTGTTAAATGATTTAGAAATTAAAGCCGATGCTGTGGATAACCCAGAAGATTCGATGGTGATTCACGGTACAGAAGGCTTGGTCGTTAGCTTTGCGCGTTGTTGCCACCCCATTCCAGGCGATTCGATTCTAGGCCACATAAGTTTTGGCAACGGCATAGTTGTTCACCGCGACACCTGCCGTAACCTAGTAGGCTTTCGAGAAAACCCTGATAAGTGCGTTACCTTGCGCTGGGCCGAGATTGTTGCAGGTGAATTTGGCGTTAATCTGCGCTTAGAAGTAGAATTGCAGCGCGGTGTTATTGCCCGCCTTGCTACCTTAGTTGCCGATATGGACGCAGGTTTAGAGCGCATCAATGTTGACGAGCGCGATGTGCGCCTGTCTACTTTAACGCTAGGTTTGCTAGTTAAAGACCGTGTGCACCTTGCCCGTATTATGAAAAAACTAAGATCCGTGATTGAAGTGAGTCGGGTCGTTCGCTTGCGTTAAATTGTGCGCTTGCGTTAAATCGTTCAATACAATGAGTAGATAAACTGATGAGTAACCGTGCCATTATTAGTACCGACCAAGCGCCGCAAGCCATAGGTACTTATTCGCAGGCTGTTAAAGCCGGTAATACTGTGTATTTGTCTGGGCAGATTCCGCTAGTGCCTGCAACCATGCAGGTGGTGGAAGGCAATTTTGAAGCCCAAGCCGTGCAGGTGTTTGAAAACTTGCAGGCAGTGTGTATAGCAGCAGGCGGCAGTATGGACGAAGTGGTTAAGGTAAACTTGTACTTAACCGACTTGGCTGATTTTGCCGTGGTTAACGAAGTGATGGCGCGTTATTTCACCCAGCCCTACCCAGCCAGAGCCGCTGTGCAAGTGGCGGCTTTGCCCAAGGGCGTTGCCTTTGAAGCAGAAGCAGT
>CAYJCB010000078.1:8512-9682 GCA_964368615.1 uncultured Halomonadaceae bacterium
TCAGTCTTTAAAATCTTCGGCCTTCATTAAATGCCCTAATTTGCTGGCTTTGGTGTCTAAATAGTCAGCATTGTGGGGGTTAAGGCCGGTGGTGAGTGGCAAGCGTTCGTCTACTTTAATGCCATACTCGGTAAAGGCATTCACTTTGCGCGGGTTGTTGGTCATTAAACGTACGCTTTTAATGCCTAGGTGTTCTAGCATAGAAGGCAGCATAGAATAATCGCGCATATCGGCGGCAAAGCCTAGCTGTTCGTTGGCTTCTACCGTGTCTGCACCAGCGTCTTGTAAGTGGTAAGCACGAATTTTGTTCAACAAGCCTATGCCACGGCCTTCTTGGCGCAAGTAAAATAAAGCACCACGGCCTTCGGTAGCAATGCGTTTTAAGGCTTCTTGAAGTTGGAATCCGCAGTCGCAGCGCAATGAAAATAATGCATCGCCGGTTAGGCATTCTGAATGAATGCGAGCTAAAACGGCTTCTGGGTTGTCTAAGTCACCTAGGGTTAACGCTAGGTGCTCTTTGCCAGTTTCACTATCTTCAAAGCCGTGCATGGTGAAGACAGCCCAAGGGGTAGGTAAGCGGGAAGAAGCAATAAAGCGCAGAGTCACAAGCTTGGTCTCGTTGTTGTAGGTTAAATTAAGTGGTTGTAGATTAAGTTAAGTGGTTGTTGCTTATCAAAGTTTAGCCATTCTACTCGCTAACTAGGCTGAAGGCAGCAATAGCAAGAAGATATTTCTGTTAATTAAACTGACCCGCAGCCTTAACACAGCTAGAATGTTTATAGATATAGTGGTTTTTAAGTCAATATTATTTAGGGAAGTTTCATGACTGAATTGAAAAATGATCGTTTTCTACGCGCTCTTAATCGTGAGTCTGTTGATGCAACACCCGTTTGGATGATGCGCCAAGCAGGGCGTTATTTACCAGAGTATTTAGCGACCCGTAAAGCGGCAGGAACTTTTATGGACCTTTGCCGTAATACTGATTTGGCGTGTGAAGTTACTTTACAGCCATTAGAACGCTTTGATTTAGACGCGGCTATTTTGTTTTCAGATATTTTAACCATTCCTGATGCAATGGGTTTAGGTCTTGATTTTAAAGCAGGCGAGGGTCCGTATTTCAAAAAAACCATTCGCACCGCCAAAGACGTTGAAGACTTGCCGATTCCAAAC
>CAYJCB010000079.1:0-9008 GCA_964368615.1 uncultured Halomonadaceae bacterium
GCTGCCGCTGCAAAAGCCACTTTTTCTTCTTCAGTGACTTCTTTAATAGAAAGCTTCACACGGTTGCGGTTATCAATATCAATGACTTTAACCAGAATTTCTTGGCCTTCAGTTAGGTAATCTTTTACTGCTTCAACGCGCTTGTTGTCGATTTGCGAAATGTGTACCAAACCATCTTGACCTGGTAAGAAGGTAACAAAAGCACCAAAGTCGGCTAGGCGTGCAACTTTACCCATGTAAACTTTGTTAATTTCAGCAGAAGCCGTTAAGCCAATAATCATATCAATCGCAGCTTGCGCTGATTCGGCTGACTCGCCATATACCTTGATTTCGCCTGAATCGTCGATATCAACTGAAGCGCCAGTCTTTTCAGTAATGCTACGAATGGTTGCGCCACCCTTACCGATAACGTCACGAATTTTATCGGTATCAATTTTAATAGTGATCATCGTTGGTGCATTATCAGACAGTTTGGTACGTGCAGAAGGTAGCACTTTATTCATCTGCTCAAGAATGTCTAAACGCGCAACCAATGCCTGCTCTAACGCAGCTTCCATGATTTCTTCGTTAATGCCTTCAATCTTGATGTCCATTTGCAGGGCAGTAATACCCGCTGCTGAACCAGCTACTTTAAAGTCCATATCACCTAAATGGTCTTCGTCGCCTAAAATGTCGGTTAGAACAGCAAAACGCTCGCCATCTTTAACCAAGCCCATAGCAATACCTGCTACCGGCGCTTTTAAAGGTACACCAGCGTCCATAAGTGCCAATGAAGAACCGCACACAGAAGCCATAGAGCTAGAACCGTTAGATTCAGTGATTTCTGAAACTACACGCAAGGTGTAGGGGAAGTCAGCTTCGCTTGGCAGCATAGATTGCACACCGCGCTTAGCCAAACGACCGTGGCCGATTTCGCGGCGCTTAGGGCCACCCATAAAGCCAGCTTCACCTACAGAGTAAGGAGGGAAGTTGTAGTGGAATAAGAAGCTATCCTTAAACTCGCCTTCTAAACTTTCAATGATTTGTGCATCGCGGCTAGTACCTAGCGTTGCAACAACCAAAGCCTGAGTTTCGCCACGGGTAAAGAGTGCAGAACCGTGTACTTTAGGCAATACGCCAACTTCAATCGTTAACGGGCGCACAGTTTTATGGTCACGGCCATCAATACGCGGTGAACCGTCTAGCACGTTGTTACGCACAATTTCTTTTTCAATTTGGGCAAACACTGCTTTCACTGCATCAGCAGAAGGCGCAACTTCAACACCCGTTACTAGCTGTGCCACAACGCTTTGACGCAACTCGCCTAAACGGTCGTAACGCTGCATCTTATCAATAATTTTGTAAGCGTCACGAATTCCAGCTTCAGCTAAAGGACGCACCAAGGCTTCCGTTGTAGTATCTGCTGGTGCTGGTGTCCAATCCCAAGCTGCTTTACCGGCTTCTGCGGTAAACTCTTTAATGGCTTGAATCGCAACTTGCATTTCATCGTGCGCATAAAGTACGCCGCCTAGCATTTGGTCTTCAGTTAGCTCTTTAGCTTCTGATTCAACCATTAATACTGCGCTTTCAGTACCAGCAACCACCATGTTTAAACGCGAATCAACCAACTGGGCAGAGGTTGGGTTAAGCATATAGCCATCAGCGTCGGTGTAACCTACACGTGCCGCTGCTAATGGGCCGCTAAAAGGTACGCCAGAAATACTCAGTGCAGCAGAAGCACCTAGCAAAGCAGCAATATCAGATTCCATGCCACGTTCAGCAGAAACAACCGTACAAATAACCTGTACTTCGTTCATAAACCCTTCAGGGAAAAGTGGACGAATAGGACGGTCGATTAAACGCGAAATTAATGTTTCTTTTTCAGTAGGACGGCCTTCACGCTTAAAGAAGCCACCTGGAATTTTACCTACAGCATAGGTTTTTTCTTGGTAGAAAACGGCTAGAGGAAAGAAGTCTTGAGTTGGGCTAACATCTTTTTTAGCAACAGCAGTACACAAAACACTAGTGTTGCCAATCGTAATTAGAACAGCACCAGTTGCCTGACGGGCAATGCGACCTGTTTCTAAAGTGACAGTATTTTGACCATATTGAAACGTTTTTTTGATAGCTACGGGATTCACAGAATTATCCTTTAAATACAATTTTTTCGCCATTAATTAGCTCAACAATCATACGCTGCATTGCCAAGCAAACAAAGCAAAAACCCCGCTTAGCTTTCACTAGGCGGGGTTTTAAGCTATTCAGCTAGCTTACGTCTAAGCTTAAGTTTGATCTTAAGTATTAGCGACGTAGACCTAAACGCTTGATTAGCTCAGCATAACGCGCTACGTCTTTTTTCTTCAAGTAGTCAAGCAACTTACGACGCTGACTAACCATGCGAATTAGACCGCGACGGCTGTGGTGATCTTTCTTGTTGCTTTCAAAGTGAGGTTGTAGTGCGTTGATGTCAAAAGACAACAAAGCAACTTGCACTTCTGGTGAACCGGTATCATTTTCAGCACGAGCATATTCTTTAACGATTTCTGCTTTGCGTTCAGTTGTTAACATAGTTACTACTCCACAGTCGCTTAGAAACAAGGGCAAAGCCGCGCGACGTTACAGCCTGCCTGAAATTTTTTGCGTGTTTTACTTAGCTTACATCTAATTCAGTATTTTGCATTTTTATAGGTTGCAGCATTAAGCCTTTTACAGCGTCTTGTTGCACCTGAGCCAAACCTAACAACGTTTGACCTAAAGCATAAAGGCGCACATTTTGTCCGATAGTAAGGCTTGAGTCCAGCAATTTAATTGCCTGCCCTTGTAATAAGAGCGCAGCAGAAGCTTCATCGGTGGAATAAATGGGCAGATGCTCAATTAAATAATCAGCTGGTTTTAACAAGGCTGCCACCGCTGCTTCGCCTTCTTGTTCGTGTAAATCAACCAAACTTTCTAAAGTCAAAATCTCACTAGCATCAACACTGCCTGCAACGGTACGGCGTAAAGCACTTAAATAACCGCCCGAACCTAGTGCTGTAGCAATGTCTTCACCTAGCACACGAATGTAAGTGCCTTTAGAGCAAGCAACTTCTAGCGTTATGCTGTCTGGGGTGAAGCCTAACAGGGTTAATTTATAAATAACTATGTCTCTAGGCGGGCGCTCTACGGTTTGCCCAGCACGGGCAAGTTCGTACAGCTTTTTGCCCTGAAACTTTAAGGCTGAATACATAGGTGGCACTTGCTGCTGCGCCCCTAAAAAGCCTTCTAACACCTGTTCAATACTGGCCTGAGTCATTTGTTCAGGTAAAGGAAAACGCGCCACCACTTCGCCTTCAGCATCGGCTGTAGTGCGTGTTTCACCCAGTTGCACACTGGTAACGTAGGTTTTATCAGCTTCTAAACCATAGCTAGCAAATTTAGTGGCTTCACCAAAACATAACGGCAAAACGCCCGTTGCTAACGGATCTAAATTACCCGTATGCCCTGCTTTTTTAGCTTTTAACAGCCATTTAACTTTTTGCAGGGCTTGGTTGCTAGATAATCCAAGCGGTTTATCTAACAGCAGCACACCGTTAACAATTTTACGGGGAATCTTTTTTTGGGTCTTTTGTGTTTTTTGCATGTTTGTTTGCATAAATAAACTAAGAAGGGTTATTGCTCTTCTTCCGATTCTTGATTACGCTTTTTATCAGCAGCAACAGCCTGTTCAATTAGGCTACTTAAATGCTGACCACGCTGCACGCTTTCGTCGTAATGAAAACGTAACTGAGGCACAACACGCAGCTTAATATTCTGCCCAATACGGCCACGTAAAAACCCTGCGGCCTTTTTAAGTATCGCCATGTTTTCGGCAATTACTTCTGGCTTGTCTTCTTTACCCAGTACGGTGACATAAATATCAGCATAGCCTAAGTCTTTACTGACTTTTACACCGCTGACGGTAATCATGGCATCTAATCTTGGGTCTTTAATTTCGCGCTGAATCATGACTGCTAATTCACGCTGCATTTGATCGCCAATACGATCTAAACGACTGTATTCTTTCATCGCTGCCTTCCCAATAAAATAGCCTCGACTCTGACGTATCAGAAGATCGAGGCTCTTTAACAACTTTAAGGAACTAGCTTTTAAAATCTAGCTTTTAAAGAACTAGGTGTATTAGAGGCTACGCTCTACTCTGATCTTGTCAAAAACTTCGATTTTATCGCCGATTTTAACGTCATTGTAGTTCTTAACACCAATACCACATTCCATACCGTTACGAACTTCAGAGGCATCGTCTTTAAAGCGGCGTAAAGATTCTAGCTCGCCTTCATAGATAACCACGTGGTCACGTAACACACGAATTTTCTTGTTACGGTAAACCGTTCCCTCAATAACCATACAACCAGCAATTAAGCCTAGTTTTGGTGAACGGAATACATCACGCACTTCAGCAATACCAACAATGTCTTCACGGTATTCAGGCGCTAGCTTGCCAGACATGGCTTGCTTAACCTGATCGATCAGCTCATAAATAACGCTGTAGTAACGCAGGTCAATTTCTTCACGCTCAATAATCGCTCGGGCAGAAGCATCAGCACGCACGTTAAAGCCTAGTAGAATCGCTTCAGAAGCAAGGGCTAGGTTCGCATCGGTTTCGGTAATACCACCAACACCAGAAGAAACGACGTTAACCTTAACTTCACTGGTCTCTAAGTCTTTCAACGAACTAATAATCGCTTCAACCGTACCGCGCACATCTGATTTCAGAATGATATTAACGCTGGCAACTTCACCTGTTTCTAGGTGGCTGAAAACGTTTTCTAGCTTAGCTTTTTGCTGACGCGCTAGTTTAACTTCACGGTATTTACCTTGACGGAACAAAGCCACTTCACGCGCTTTTTTCTCATCTTTAACCACCATGAACTCATCACCCGCTTCTGGTGTGCCGTCTAAACCTAGAATTTCTACAGGAATAGAAGGGCCAGCCGAGTCAATTTGCTTACCGTTTTCATCAATTAACGCACGTACACGACCATAGTTAAGGCCAGCAAGAACGATGTCGCCCTTACGCAAGGTACCGTTTTGAATAAGAACAGTAGCCACTGGTCCACGACCACGGTCTAGGCGAGATTCAACCACCACGCCTTTACCCGGTGCTTCTGGAACAGCGGTTAGCTCTAGCATTTCAGACTGAAGCAATACGGCTTCTAACAAAGCATCAAGGCCAGTACCGACTTTTGCTGAAACGTGTACAAAAGGTGTATCACCGCCCCACTCTTCAGAGATAACGCCGTATTGAGATAACTCGTTACGGATACGCTCTGGGTCGGCAGTTTCTTTGTCAATCTTGTTAACCGCAACCACCAAAGGTACGCCAGCCGCTTTAGAGTGCTGAACCGCTTCAATGGTTTGTGGCATAACGCCATCATCGGCCGCTACTACCAAGATAACAACGTCAGTTGCTTTAGCACCACGTGCACGCATGGCAGTAAACGCCGCGTGACCGGGTGTATCTAAGAAAGTAACCATGTTGCCTGTTGAAGTTTCAACGTGGTAAGCACCTATGTGCTGAGTAATACCACCGGCTTCTCCGCCTGCAACACTGGCACGACGTATGTAGTCAAGCAACGAAGTTTTACCGTGGTCAACGTGACCCATAACAGTAACAACGGGCGCACGTGTAATCGCCTGTCCTTCATAGCTAATGGTGTCGATTACTTCAGTTTCAATCGCATTGTCTTTTTGAAGCTTAGGCGTGTGGCCCATTTCTTCAACAACAATTGCTGCTGTTTCTTGGTCAATCACTTGGTTAATGGTTGCCATAGCACCCATTTTGAACATGACCTTAATAACTTCAGAACTTTTAACTGCCATACGGTCAGCTAGTTCAGCAACGGTAATGGTTTCTGGTACCAGCACTTCACGGGTAACAGGTGCGGTTGGCTTTTCAAAACCATGCTCACGCGAACCACCCGCAGCACGACGCGCACCACCTTTACGCTTGTCGTCTTTACCACCTTTACGGCTTAAACGGCGATCTTCAAAACTGTCTTCACGCTTACCGCCAGTCTTTTTGCCACCAGCTGATTTACGATTACCCGCACCAGGCTTAGCCACTTTAGGCTTATCGTCGGTTACTGCTACCTTGGCATTTTTCAATAAAGCTTCTGCTGGTTCTTCAACAGCATCGTCTTGCGCACCAGTAACAGGGTTAGCACGGGCTTTACGCGCTTGTTCAGCACGGCGTTTTTCATCTTGCTTACGGCGCTCTTTATCGGCCTCAGCTTTTTTTGAAGCTTCTGCATCTAGCACGGGTTCGGCCACTTTATGTTCTTGGTTTGCTTTACGCTGGGTATCTTCTGCTGCTAAAGCAACGCGCGCTGCTTCTTCAGCTTCACGACGTACTTTATCAGTTGCTTGGCGCTTAACTTCTGTTTCTGCTTCAACTTTTTGTGAAGCTTCGGCTACTTTTTGTGAAGCTTCTAATTCAGCAGCTTTAAGCACGGCTTCTTTAGCCTTTTCAGCTTGATCTTCTACATCGCTGCGCTTAACAAAAGTACGCTTTTTACGCACTTCAACACTAACGCTTTTACGGCCATCACCTTTTAACTGCTGCGTTGTTTTGCGCGTCATAGTGATTTTTGTTGGCTCATCAGCCGTGCCGCCTATACGCTTTTTAAAATCAAGTAGCGTTTGCTTATCTTGTTCAGATACTTTTTGATCTTCGCTGTTATGCTTTAAGCCAGCTTCTTTCATTTGTGCTAACAAACTTTCAACAGGCTGTTTTATAACTGTAGCAAATTCTTTAACGGTGTTTTCTGACACTATGTATCTCCTCTAACTACGACCTAGTTGCGCTCAAGCTTCATCTTCAAACCAGTGAGCACGGGCCGCCATAATCATTTTACCGGCACGCTCTTCGGTCATAGCTTCGATATCCATAAGGTCATCAATGGATTGTTCGGCAAGATCATCAAGGGTGGTTAAGCCTTTAAGTGCAAGTGCTGACGCTAGGGCGCGATCCATGCCCTCAAGGTTAAGCAGGGCTTGTTCAGGATTAGCTGCTGCTAAAGCTTCTTCAGAGGCAATCTCTAAGGTCAGCAATTCGTTCTTCGCACGACGGCGAAGCTCGTTAACCAGGTCTTCATCTAAACCTTCAACTTCAAGGAATTCTTCAATTGGCACATAGGCCACTTCTTCTAAACTGGTGAAGCCTTCATCAACCAAGGTACGCGCCATGTCTTCATCAATGTCTAAATGTTGAATAAAGTATTCAATCAGAACATCGGCTTCTTGCTCTTGCTTACCACTAGCTTCTGCTTCGGTCATAACATTAATGCGCCAACCAGTTAAGTCGCGCGCTAATTTAACGTTTTGACCGCCACGACCAATAGCTTGGGCTAAATTATCTTCAGCCACAGCTACGTCCATAGAATGTGCATCTTCATCAACAATAATAGACGCAACTTCAGCCGGTGCCATCGCATTAATAACCAGCTGAGCAGGATTATCGTCCCACAAAACAATATCAACACGCTCGTTATTCAGCTCGTTAGAAACGGCTTGTACACGTGAACCACGCATACCCACACAAGCACCAACCGGATCAATACGACGGTCGTTAGTTTTAACAGCAATTTTAGCACGCGAACCTGGGTCACGCGCAGCACCACGAATTTCAATTAATTGTTCAGAAATTTCTGGCACTTCAATTTTGAAAAGCTCAATAATCATTTCTGGGCAGCTGCGTGATAACACTAGCTGTGGGCCACGATTATTAGGATTAACTTCCAATAGAATGGCGCGAACGCGGTCATTCATACGGAATTTTTCACCTGGAATCATTTCATTACGTGATAAATAAGCTTCAGCATTACCGCCTAAATCAACAATTAAACCATCGCGGGTTGTTTTCTTAACAATGCCAGAAACTAAGCCACCTTGTTGGTCAATATATTGGCGTATAACTTCAGCGCGTTCAGCTTCACGTACTTTTTGAACAATAACCTGCTTGGCTGTCTGTGCAGCGATGCGGCCAAATTCAATGGAAGGAATTTTTTCTTCTTTAACATCACCAACCACCAAGCCTTCTTCTTTGGCTGCGGTTGCTGGTAATTCACTGGCTAGCTCAGTGAAGTCTTCGTCATCAACCACTGACCAGCGACGAAAACTATCGTATTCACCCGTTTTACGGTCGATATGAACACGAACATCAACACCTTCTTCCATAAAACGTTTTTTGGTCGCGCTGGCTAGTGCGGCTTCAATTGCTTCAAAGATGGTGTCTTTAGGAACGCCTTTTTCATTGGAGACGGCATCCACCACCAAAAGGATCTCTTTACTCATGCCTTGGCCTCTTAGAAACTGTCCTTGCTACTTATTTTGCTTTTCCAGGTCAGATTTAATTCTTGCCTGGTCGATAGTTTCAAACGGAAAACAGTACTCTTCTTCGTCTACTTGAAGAATAATCTCATCATCTTCAACACCTTTAAGTAGACCGATAAACTTACGCTGACCTTCATAGGCTAAACGTAGTTTAAGTTGTACCTGATAACCGGCGAAACGCTGATAGTGATCTAGCTTAAATAAAGGACGATCCATACCAGGTGATGAAACCTCAAGGGTATATTCGCTTTCGATGGGGTCTTCTACGTCCATCAACGCGCTGACTTGACGGCTTACCTGCGCACAGTTTTCAACACTAATGCCCTGTTCGCTTTCAATATAAACTCTTAGTAGTGTGTGTTGTCCACGACCACTGAACTCCAGCCCCCAGAATTCAAATCCAAGAGACTGAATAACCGGCTCAATTAGCTGCTCTAGTAGCTTATCTTTGCTTGACACAGAAAAGGCTCCAGCTCTGCTCATGCAGATAGATGATCAAAGGCCGGAAAAATTCGGGGATAAGGCTGTGAGGCGCCGTCTGCGCGAAGATTTTTTCGACCTAACAAAAAGCCCCTTAAAAAAGGGGCTTCTGATTAAATCTTGGTAGCGGGGGCTGGATTTGAACCAACGACCTTCGGGTTATGAGCCCGACGAGCTACCAG
>CAYJCB010000080.1:0-2403 GCA_964368615.1 uncultured Halomonadaceae bacterium
AGATTTAAGAAAATATGCGCCAGCAAAATACCAGTTAAACCATACAGCGACCAGCTATCGCCCAGCACAAGATTCAGCAGCGGCGTTAACCAACCGCTATAGCCAAACATAGCCACTAGGCCGGTGATTAAAATTAAGCTCGGCATTACAAAGCACAATAAACACCAGCGCAAAAAAGCTGCTTTAGCCGGTAGCTTAGTGTCCATCACCAAAGCACGCGCTAGGGGCAGCGCCAGCAATACCGAAATAAAACTGCTTAACACCGCCTGCCAAATCGTAAATTTTAATACCTGCCAAAACCAAGGGTCGTGCCAAAGCCCTTGCCAAAAACCCGCATCGGGTGAAGTTTGCCAACCCGTCAGCGCCAGCAAAGCCAAACCGCTGCTACCCAGCAACAACGCCAGTAGCAGCCCTAATGACAGATTTGAAAAAGACCCACTAGACAACGAAAGACTTTTTAACATTAGCGACTAACGGCAGAGCGCCACTCACGAATCCAAGTTTGGCGCTGTTGGTGAATTTCTTCTGGCGTAAAACCTATCGCTTTAGGCTGAATTAGCTGCGAAAACGCTTCGGGCAATTCCACCCCATCACGCGCTGGCAGCATCCAGTTATTCACCGCAATAATTTTTTGCGCTTCTTCGCTAAGCAAAAAAGTTAAAAACTGTTGGCCTAACGCAACTTGGTTAGAGTGCTGCCCAATAGCGGCTACTTCCACCTGCCGAGCATGGCCTTCACTAAACAGCGCAGCAGCATAACGGTCAGATTTTTCAGCAATTAAATGGTAGGCCGGAGAGCTGGAATAACTCAGCACATAATCCGCTTCACCCTGTAAAAACAGGTTATAAGCTTCAGACCAACCTTTGGTAACCGTGACTGTGCGTTGGCGCATTTTCTGCCAAGCTTCGCTGCTGTTGTTTTTACCCTGATTATCGCCATAAATTGCCTGCATCCAAATTAATAAACCTTGCCCCGGTGTGCTGGTGCGTGGGTCTTGGTAAATAATTCGCGCATCGCTGCTTAACAGTTCCGCCATTGAAGTAACTGGCTGTGTTTTTTGGCGGTCATAAATAAACGCAAAATAACCTAAATCAAACGGCACAAAGTCTGCTGCTTGCCAATTTAGTTCAGGCTTTAATTTTAAGCTGGCTAAAGTTAAACCGTGTGGCTGAACCAATTCCAGATTACGCGCTTCTTCGATTAAAGCATCGTCTAGCCCAACCACCACGTCTGCTTGGGTATTCTTGCCTTCCAAACGCAAACGGTTTAGCAGCCTAACGCCGTCATCACTGCTGATATACTTTACTTCGCAATTGCACTGGTTTTCAAAAGCCTGTTTTAACTTAGGCCCCGGTCCCCAATCGCTGGTAAAAGAAGAATAGGTATAAACATTTAAAGTGGCAGCCGATAAACTGCTCACAAAAAAACTGCCTACAAAGAACAGTGGCAGCAGCAATAGACTGCGCCATTCAGTATTAACAACCGATTTAAAACGAGACTTAAAACTTGAGAGATACTTTTTCATGGTTAAAATGACCTTGCCCATCCCACTCCCTACGCCGGTATTAGCCGGATCAGGTTCAGCGGGTAGATTTTCTCAGCCACACAGCAAAATACTGGTAGCACCCCGATGAGACAGAGGCATTCTAACCTAAAAAGAATTTTACAGCTGCCCAACTTACCCGCTGATTATCGCCCCTTAAAAGAACCCGAGTTTTTTACCGAAGGCACAGGCAATAGCCATTGGCTAATCACTAGCCCTGTGGGTAAGTTGGTATGGCGGCAATTTGGCACTGCGCCAGGCGTGGATCACCAACGAGAAACAAAACTTTTAAATTGCCTACAGAATAAAGCTTGGGTACCGCGTTTATTGCTAATTGCTGATGATTTAGGTGTGTTAATGCGTTTAGCTGAAGGCGAGCACCCTAAAGCTGCCGAACTAAGCAGCACGGCAAGGCAAAGGCTGATTAACTTAGCCCTTGAACTATGGCAAAACCCTTGCCCTATCGCGCCACAAAACTACCCACAACTGCTGAATAGCTATTGGCAGCTTGCCGGTAGCAAAACAGCACACCAACCCCTGTTAAAGCAGCTTATTTATGAAAGCTTACGCTGGCCTACACGGTGTTATCGCTTAACTCACCATGACTTACACGCGGGTAATCTCTTGTTGAATAACGACAACTGGGTACTGCTTGATTGGGAATATGCAGCCTTAGGGAATCCTTGGCTAGATGCGGTTTCTTTAGATAGGTTTATGCACTTAACCCAAGAAGAAAAAGCCCAGCTAGAAGCAGTCTTGCCACCCCTAACTGTTTACACTAATCCTTGGCGAAGTCTAGGTCGGTGGTTAGCTGACCTAGATTTGCTGTGGAAACAGGCTTTAGATAAAAACTAGCCGTG
>CAYJCB010000080.1:2503-5206 GCA_964368615.1 uncultured Halomonadaceae bacterium
CACTGGTGAATTTTACTATTACGCTCAAAATCTGGGTCTAACGTTTGGTGAGTAATATCCACTACGTCGTAGCTTTCTAAAATGGCTGGGCTAATTTTAAAGCCGCGCAGGTTGTTAGAAAAAATCAGCAAGCCATCAGTGCTTAACCGCTGCATGGCTAAATCTACCAATTCTTCTTGGTCGCGCTGAATGTCTAACGTGCCTTGCATTCGCTTAGAATTAGAAAAGGTCGGTGGGTCCATAAAAATTAAATCGTAAGCACCACGGTCTTGCTTCAACCATTCGCGGCAATCGGCTTGCACACGGCTGTGTTTTTTCAAATCCAGCTTATTTAAGCGCAAATTACGCTCTAACCATTCTAGGTAGGTGTTTGATAAATCCACGCTGGTAGTATGAATCGCGCCACCGACTGCAGCATGAATGGTTGCAGTGCCTGTGTAGCAAAACAGGTTTAAGAAACGGGTGGTTTTGGCTTCTTCAGCAATGCGGCGGCGAATGGGGCGGTGGTCTAAAAATACGCCGCTGTCGAGGTAATTGGTTAGGTTAACCAACAGTTCAACCTGCCCTTCACGTACAGGAAAAAACACGCCTTGGTCGGCAAACTTTTCATACTGCTTTTTACCCGTTTGTTTACGGCGAGTTTTTAAATGAATATTGTCAGTTGAAACATCAAGCACCGTTGGAATGGCTTGCAAGGCGTCCATTAAACGCCGTTTAGCTTTGCCTTCGTCAATAGTGGCAGGCGGTGCGTATTCTTGAACGTGTACTTGGTCGTTATAAATGTCTATGGCTAGGGCGTATTCTGGCATATCTGCATCGTACAGGCGGTAGCAGCTGATATTTTCACGCTTCACCCAACGTGCAAATTTCTTTAAGTTTTTAGCCAAGCGGTTAGCAAACATCTGTGCGCCTTCGCTTAGCGGTCTAACCGTTAACACTTCAGCGGCCTTTTCAGGACTTTCAATATCGCCAGAATTGCCAGAATCATCAGCAACGCTTTCAGCTGCTTCGCTAATGCCTTCAACAGCAGCTGCTAACGGTTTGCTTTTGCTTACAAATAAGTTAGTACCCGCTGCTGGCACTTCAAACAGGTATAAACGGCAATCTAACGTTGCGTTGTTAATCGGGTAACTTTTATAAGGTTTAAGCGGAATGCGGTAAGCCAGTTCTTGGTTGTTGGTGAACAGCGCCAGCTTCCAATGGGCGTAATCTTGGCAAGCTCGCTGCCCTAATTCTGCATACAAGGTGGCAAGTTTGGGTAGGTTGTCTAAACGCTCGCCATAAGGCGGGTTAGTAATTAACAAGCCACGCGTTGCAACAGCAGCAGGCAGTTCGCTTAACGGACGTACAAACAAGCGCACTTTATCCAACAAACCCGCACGCTCTAGGTTGTCTTTAGCCATATCAATAACCCGTGCATCTTGGTCGCTGCCTTCAAAATTTAATTCAGTATGCGCAGCAGCAGCCCGACGCGCTTCGGCTTCTTCTAGCAACGCTTGCCAAACGCTGGGGTGGTGCCCTAACCAAGTTTCTAAACCGTGCCAAGGGCGCATTAAACCCGGTGCAACGTCTAGCGCGATAAAAGCGGCTTCGGCTAACAAAGTACCCGAACCACAAAAAGGGTCTAACAAGGCCGCGCCTTCTGCTGCCATCGCAGGCCAACCAGCACGCAACAGTAAAGCCGCTGCAAGGTTTTCTTTTAACGGTGCTAAACCTGCTTGTAAGCGATAACCGCGCTGGTGCAAGCTAACACCACCTAAATCAAGGCTTAATACGGTTTTTTGACCTTTATCAAAACGCAAATGAAAGCGCACATCGGGGCGATCTTTGGCTACCGAAGGGCGGCGGTCTTGCTGCTGTTTGAAATAATCGACCACCGCATCTTTAACCCGCAACGCTGTGTCGTGGGTGTTGCGTAGCTGGGGCGTAGTGCCAGACACTTCCACAAATAACGTGCCATCACCTAGCAGGTGTTCGCTCCAATCCACTAAAGCTAACCAGTTACTTAAGTCTTCAGCCGTTTCTACAAAAGCCGTATCCATTTGCAGCAACACACGGTTCGCAAGGCGCGACCATAAAATAGCGCGGTAGGCACTTTCTAAACTTGCCTCGCCCGTTACCCGCCCAACCCTAGCGCGAGGGCTAACAAAACCTAAGGCTTCTAACTCTTCGGCAAGCAGCTGTTCTAAGCCGCGCGAACAGGTAACGTGAAGGGTGTACATACGATTCAAGGGGGTCATGGGTAACGCCTTTTTAAGTCGAGCAATTATATTGGGCAATCAAAAATAAGAAATTGATAGGTAAATAAAGCTGTCAATCTTTAGCCATCTGGCTTATCTATAGAGGAGAGGCATTCAGATGACCTGCCGTAGATGAAAGCACTATCTTAACAATAAACAAGAGGCTGTACTCTATGAAGCGTCAAAAACGTGATCGTACCCATAGCGTTTACACTCGTGGTTATAAAGTAGGTTTGTCTGGTCAATCTCGGGATAAATGCCCTAGCCAACAAGACGAAGTTCGCACTAGCTGGATGAATGGCTGGCGTGAAGGTAGGGAAGACAGGTGGTCAGGAATGAACGGTGTGTCTGCTATTCATAATAATCCGTCCGTTACCATCGGCAACTCCTAACCCCTGAACTCGGTCACACTGTATCGAGTCATCTAACAAAGACTCATGCCTTGGCATGGGTCTTTTGCTTT
>CAYJCB010000080.1:5306-8736 GCA_964368615.1 uncultured Halomonadaceae bacterium
AGGATAAGGGATAATACCACGCTATTTTAACAAAGGATTTCCTGCATGTGGTTTAAAGCCTTACGTATTTACCAAGCACGCACACAACAGCCTTGGAACAGCGATTCCCTAGAAAAAGCCCTAGCTACCAAGCCCTTTCGTTTTTGCAGCAGCACCGAAGAAAGCACCGCTGGCTGGGTTTCGCCTTCTAATAGTGCATTGCTTGTTCACAGCCAAGGCAATCATTGGCTCATTAAATTAAAAATTGAAGAAAAAATTCTGCCAGCCAGTGTTGTGCGTGAACAGCTTTTAGAAACAGTGGAAGCATTAGAAGCCGCTGAAAACCGCCGTGTGGGCAGAAAAGAACGCCAAAATTTAAGCGATGAACTGCGCTTAACCCTGCTGCCTAAAGCCTTTACCCGTTCGCGCTATGTGTGGGTTTGGTTAGATGGCAAAAATAACCGCATTATGCTCGATACCACCACCGATAAACAGGCTGAATTAGCTTTAAACTTATTGCGCGAAGGCTTAGGCAGTTTGCCAGTCATTCCTTTAAATACCCAACTAGCGCCCGTGCAAGTAATGACTGATTGGGCTACGCAACAGGCACCGCAAAATTTTGAATTATTAGACAGCTGCGAACTACGCGATGCACAAGACGATAAAGCCATTATGCGCTGCCGTGGGCAAGATTTAGCCAGCAGCGACATTCAGCAATTATTAGCTGCGGGGAACCGTGTTACCCAGCTAGGTTTAAATTGGCAAGCACAAGTCAGCTTTACGCTAACCGACACTTTAATGTTAAAAAGCTTAAAATTTGCAGAACAGCTGCACGAAGAAGCGGCTGACGTGAACCCTGATAAAGACCCTTTAGTTGCGTTAGATACTGAGTTTGTTTTAATGAGCAATACTTTATCCACACTCATCAACCAGCTTATTCAACACCACCAAGGCTTAAGTGATAACTTGCAGCCAGACCCTTTATAGAAAACCAACAAAAAAACTGAGGTTTGTTCTAACGATGGAAACCAGCTTAATGAATGCAGTGCCTGAGGCTTTTGACGAAATACGCCCCTACCGTGATGAAGAAGTGCGCGAAGTGGTTGAACGCTTAACCAGTGATACCGAACTTAGCAAGGTTATTTTGCGTTTTAAATTTCCTAAACTGGCAGATTCTTTACTGGCTAAACCGCTGGGCTGGTTGGTGCGTCGTGAACTGGGTAAACGCCTAGCAAAAATAAACACAGTGCATGACCTACAGGTGTATGTAGGTGATTACATGGCGCAGATGATTACCAACACCACCCAAGGTTTTACAGTAGAAGGCTTAGACCAGTTAGCAGCCAACGAAAGCTATTTATTTGTAAGCAACCACCGTGATATTGCGATGGACCCTGCGTTTGTTAATTATGCGTTGCACCTTAATGGCCGCGATACTGTACGTATTGCGATTGGCGACAACCTGCTTAAAAAAGCGTATGTGAACGATTTAATGCGCCTAAACAAAAGCTTTATTGTGCAGCGTTCGGCTAAAGGCATTCGGCAAATGATGGCGGCTTTTAATCTGCTGTCGCGCTACATTCACCACAGCATTAAAGAAGAACAGCAGTCGATTTGGATTGCCCAAAAAGAAGGTCGCGCAAAAGATGGTATCGACCGAACCGACCCCGCCATTATCAAAATGTTTTGCATGGCTGAAAAGAAAACTGGCAAACCTTTTACCGATTCCATCGCTGATTTAAAAATAGTGCCCGTTGCGCTAAGTTATGAATACGACCCGCTGGACGTTGATAAGTCGCGCGAGCTAGTGCAAAAGCAACAAGATGGCCACTATGCCAAAGGTGAGTTTGAAGACATTAACAGCATAGCGCAGGGAATCGCTGGTTTTAAAGGCAAAGTTACCGTAGCCTTTGGTAAGCCACTGGTCGGCAACTTTACCGATGCCGATGCGGTAGCCGCTGCTGTTGACGAACAAATTCGTAAGCTTTATAAACTTTACCCAAGCAACTATTTAGCCTTGGCAGCTTTAGATGAGTTGGGCGATTTTGTGTTGCCCACCTTTGATGCCAAAACCAAAGCTGCTTTTAACGAACGCTTGGCTGCTTGCCCAGAAGCTTATAAACAACAGTGGCTAAACCTTTACGCTAATCCGGTAAAAAATTTCTTAGGTCGACTTTAAACGATGCCTGATACAAGAACAGTAGAAATACGCGCTGCCAACAAAGTAACCTTAATTGGTATGTTGGTTAACGCCCTGAATGCTTTAGTTAAATTACTGGTTGGCGTTTGGGCCAATTCTAGCGCCCTAATTGCCGATGCTATTCACTCGTTATCTGATTTATTAAGCGATGTTCTAGTGCTGGTTGCTACCCATTATGGCCGTCAAAAGCCCGATGCTGACCACCCTTACGGGCACGACCGCTACGAAACCCTAGCAACGCTTTTACTTGGCACAATTTTAATTGCTGTTGCTGGTGCTTTAGTTTGGGACAGCATTAGCCGTTTATTAAAAACTGAAGCTTTTATTGTACCCAGCGCCCTAGCGTTAATCGTGGCGGCTTTATCGGTACTCAGCAAAGAATGGATTTACCGCTATACGTTAAAAATTGCCAAGCAAATCAATTCCAAACTGCTAGAAGCCAACGCTTGGCACCACCGCACCGATGCGCTGTCTTCGATTGTGGTATTTGTTGCCATTCTTGGCAGCTTGCTTGGCTATGCGTGGCTAGACCAAGCAGCAGCGGTGATTGTGGGCATTATGGTCGCCAAAATGGGTGCTGAACTAATTTGGGAAAGCTTAAAAGAATTAGTAGATACCGCCCTGCCACCCGAAGAAACTGAAAAAATTTATAACGCAGCAAAAACCGTTGCAGGCGTGCGTGATGTACACCACCTACGCACCCGCACTATGGGCAGCCGCACTTTGTTAGATATTCACCTGCAAGTTGCGCCTTATTTAAGCGTTTCTGAAGGCCATGAAATTGGCGTTTGGGTGGCTAGAAAACTGCGCGATGATTTTGAGCATATTTCTGATGTTACCTTCCACATTGACCCTGAAGATGACGAAGAAACCGACAACCCAGACCCCGCTAATATGCTGCCGTTACGCCCTAATATTATGGCGCAGCTGCATGAATGCTGGCAGGGTGACGAAGATTACGAAAGACCCCACCACACCACTTTGCACTATTTAGATTTAAGCCTAGACGTGGATCTTTTCTATTCAGCAGACCTAATAGAAACATCGCAAATAAGCGAATTTGAAACACGCTTAAAAGCCAAGGCAAAGCACCTACCTTGGCTACGCGATGTGAAAGTTTGGATAGGGCATATTACGCCGCGTGAAACGGCTAAAAAACGCCAAATTTATTGCATCAAAGAAGTGCTAGAAGAAGAAATAAAAGAAAAAATCACCGATATTCACTAGCTTACCTATACCTGCTGGCTTACC
>CAYJCB010000081.1:0-8666 GCA_964368615.1 uncultured Halomonadaceae bacterium
GCGCTTGCCTTCGATAACCGAAGTTGGGTGGTTAACGGATTTCAGCAGAATCACTTCCATAATTTCGCCTTGTTTATCAACTTCGGTAACATTGGCTAAATAACCACCGCTGTAGACCACCTGTGTATTTAAAGGTCGCAAACCATAGTGTTTAATAAACACCTGCAACATAGGCAAATCAAACCAATGCTGATGGCGATGCACCCATTTATAAGCATCGCGCCAGCGCATGGCAGGGTCGTTGTAACCGTGAACCAAACAATCTAACACCTTACAAACTGACAAAAGCCGCGACAGGCTATCCAGTTTATTTTGCTGCAAACCGCGTGGATAACCTGAACCGTCTAACCGTTCGTTAGCATTCACCATTAACGATTCGCCAATTGTGGGCGGAATCCAACGCAACGCCCCCGCCGCTCTTAGCAATTGAATTTGATGCTGTTTTAGTAAACGCAGATTATCAGGCATTAATTTCAGCGGATTAAAGCACGGTTGTTCGCTAACAAATAATTTACCTAAATCATGCAACAACAGCGACATCATCACTGGCAAGCTTAAACTGTTGCTGATACCGATTTTAAACACCAAAGGGTAAGCATGACTAATCACCCGCATGGTGTGCAAAATCACTGGATTAATCGACGCATTAGGTTGCTGTAATGCCAAGCGAGCAGCATTCTCGTTAGCTTCCAAAGCTTCAATAAAATCAATCGCCAACGGCTTAAGTTTATTGGGTTCAAGCTTTTTACTCATCGCCAAAAGCAACACTTGCAAGGCAAGCTGATCGGCCAAAACTTGAATTTTTGTAGCATAACGTGGCGGTACTAGCAGTGTAGCAACCGGTGCAAGTTCAACCTTGAGCGAAGCTTTTTTACTCACACTTTCTTTGTTAACAGCTGGTTTATTAATCGCTTCAAACAGTGGCGACTGCTGTTTAACCGTGCGCTGCACGTTACTAAGCCGCGCAACTTCGCGCTCAATTTCAAAAGAATAACGCAAACACGCCTTTTCATCTTGTGCAGTTTCATGCTGAAAATGGCAACCCAGCGAGGCGTTTACAAAACTTTCTTGGGGTTTTAAATAGGTCATTTCAAAACGCGAGCTTAGCTGTTCACCGTTAGGAAAAGTAATCGTACAAAGCAACGGCTGTTCAATTGGGCGAATAAAATGCAAAGCTAGCTGCGGTGACAGTGAAACACGGCAACCACCAGCAGAAAAATCGTCTAAAGCGCCAGTAATGTTTAAGCCATCTAAATGCAGCGTCACTGGCAAACTTAAACGCTGATTAAGTTCTACGCGAAAGTATTCACGATTAAACACTTTATTTAACTGCTTAGGCATTTCTAGCGTTAAAGTCAGCTTACCTTCGTCAAGCTTAGTCGACAGAACTTCTAAACTATTGGTTTCGTGCAGCAGGTTGCGGTGTTTAATGAGCAAACGAAACAAGTTCCAACGCAGCCAAGCATTAATGCTTTCGCTAGACCCAAGCAGCTGCAACGTTAAGCAGTTATTATCACGGTCTACCCAAAGGCTTGCCACGGCAATTGGTTCAACAGCTGCTTCTTGCTTATCATTAACCAGCGGCTGTAACTTTAACCCTGTTTGTGAACTAGCAGTATCTAAAGCGCGTTTTAACACCAGACCAGTCAAGCTGTCAGAAGGAAGCGGTTTCTTTTGCATACCAATACCTTTTTTGAAAGACTTTTTAAAAAGTTAGTTACTACTAGCTTAACCAAAAAAAAGCCTCAAGGCAGGTTAAGTGCACTTGAGGCGATTAGATTTTAAACGTTAGATCAACTTATTAACGCCAAATTAACGCGCGTCTTTCGGTATATTTCCAAGCGGCCAATCATTTACAATACCTGGAAAACCTGGGCGCGGCATGTGTGTAAAGTATTCAGATACGTCAACCGCATCTTGGTCGCTTAACACATTACCGTGGCCCCACAAGCCTTTGGTTTGAATACCCATCGGCATGTTGTACTTAACAAAAGCAGCAGCCTTGTAAGTACGCGCCATACCTGCACCAATATTAAACGATTCATCGCCCCATAAAGGTGGGAAAACAATGTCGCCACGGCTGTCTTTTATGCCTTCGCCATTATCACCGTGACAGGTTGCACACTGTACTTGGTAGATAATTTGACCACGTACCGGATCGGGCGTTAACGAAGTGTCCACTTTACCAGCGTTGCTAATGTCAACTTTTGAGTTAGCCGGTGTTTTCTTTGAAAGCCATGCCATGTAAGCAACCATCGCTTGCATTTCTTCAGATTCACGCGGTAAAGGTTTGCCGTTCATTGAACGCTGGAAGCAACCGTTAATACGGCCTTCTAAATCAACCAGCGTATTAGAGCGCGGCATAACGCGCGGGTAGGTTGTAAAGCTGTTGATGTAGGGGTCGCCTAGCGGAATTTTACCCTGCGCAATGTGACAGCTGTTACAGTTCATTTGTGCGCCAACATGGTCTGGCAACAGGCGCTTGGTTTCGTTCAGCAAACGCTTGCCGTAGAAGATTTGATCGGCATTTGGCTCTTCTAAAATCGACGTATCTTGCGGTAACACATAAGTAGCTATGTCTTCGTTAGCATCATCGGTAAGAATTAAATCAAACTGCGTTGCGTTGCGTTCAGCGGGTTCAGGTTTTGAACAACCACTTAAACCTACAGCAAATACAGCCAAAGCCAAGAGCGTCATTGTTATACGATTATTCATTTACCAGCTCCTTTTGTTGCAGAATCAATGCTTAAATCAGGCGCAATGTCTGTGCCTGTTTTGGGCTTTTTCGCCAAAAATGCACGCATAGCAACTACATCATCAACGTTAATTTTAGTTGCCTGATTCGTCCAGCTGTTGCGAATATAGTTAACCACTTCAGCAATATCGGCATCACTTAAATTAATAAACTCAGGCATGGTAAATGCCATACGATCATGCGGTGTGTCTGGCATACGGCCACCGCTTAGCGTAATTTGCAATACCGAGTCAGCATCGGTTGAATAAACCGCACTGTTACCGTCTAGCGCAGGGAAGATGCGCGGAACGCCCTTACCATCGGCACGGTGACAAACGGTGCAGTATTCAACATACAACAATGCGCCGCGTGAATCGTAAACGCCATCTAACAACTTTTGTGTAGTAACGTCTTTTTTAACCGGCAAAGTTACTTCTTCACCGGGTTTAGGCGTTAGCGTTTTCAAATAGGCCGACATGGCGTAAAGGTCAGCATCGGTCATGTATTGCGTGCTGTGCTCGACCACTTCAGCCATAGCACCAAAAGCGGCGGTAATATCGGTACGGCCTGTTTTGAAGAAATCGACTAGTTCTTCAGTTTTCCAAGTACCTAAACCACGGTGTTCGCCACGTAAGCTTTTTGCGCGCCAGCCATCAATCACTGCGCCACTTAAAAACGCATCAGAAGCGTTTGTTAAGGTTAATTCTTGGAAACCAATACCCCGTTCAGTGTGGCAAGAACCACAGTGGCCTGGGCCTTCAACTAAATACTGACCACGTGCCAAGACTGCATCTTTGGTTTCAGGAATAAAATCACGTGCTGGGGCAAAAATTGCCTGCCAGTAAGCCAAAGGCCAACGCCAGTTCAAAACTGGGGGTAATTCACTCGCCTTATTTTCTTGCTTAACTGCTTTTACACCCGACATAAAGTAAGCGTACATAGCTGCTACGTCTTCATCGGGCATAATTTGGTAAGAAGGGTAAGGCATGGCTGGGTAAAGGGCGCTGTTGTCTTTACGCACACCGTGCTTGGTCGCATTGTTAAAATCGTCAAAGGTATAGTTACCAATGCCGGTTTCTTTGTCTGGGGTAATGTTAGTGGAATAAACCGCACCCAGTGGGGTTAACATCGGCAAACCACCTGCAAATTCCTCGCCACCTAAAGTGGTATGGCAAGCAACACAGTCACCCGTACGTGCTATGTATTCGCCTTTTTTAATTAGCGCAGGGTTGGTGATATCAACTTGAATACCACTGGTTGTGGTACGCAAATTAGGTAGTAACTGACCCAAACTAAATGCCAGTACCAAGCCTACGACTCCGGTCACAACAATAATTTTTGGCCACTTTCTTTTCATGCTCATAAGCACCCGCTCCATCAGGCAATTTACTTGCCATCATCTATGATTTTATTGTGCATTTTTTTTATATTATATATGCCTACTAATTTTTAAGCTGGGTACATTGCCAAGCTTTTTATTATTGACCTGCTAGTTTAGTAACATAACGGCTTAAATAATAGTTATTTTAAACTTAAAAAGCTAAATTTAGCCTACTTTATGCATAACATTTAATTTTATTAGCTGTACCAAAGGAAAGGTGCATGGGGCGTGCATGGGGCGGACATGGGGCAGAGTGTCGTGTTTAGCAGGTCAAAAAGTGCTAGGCTTAATCACTGAAGAAACAGACCCAAAAAACGCAATATCACTTTATTTACAAGGTTCGCTTAATTTTCATGAAAAACAATTTAAGGTTTGAGTTAATTATCGGTGCGTTGTTTATCGCAATTGGCCTAATCGGCGCGGGTTATTTTGTGGGGCAAACCTTGTATAACTCAAAGGTTGCGCTGAACACAGCCGATGTTAAAGGCTTGTCTGAACGGCGCGTTATTGCAGACAGTGCGCATTGGAAAATTCAATACACGGTTGCAGGCAATGACAAATCTGCAGTAGCTGCGCTTTACGCTAGGTCAAAAGTTGACCAGAAAAAAATTGTGGCGCTATTGGCTGAAAATGGTTTTACCGACGATGAAATTATTTTAGGCGCGGTTGATTATGATACTTACGAATACCGCAACGATAACCAGCAGCTGATTGAAACCAAATATTTTATTGTAGGTTCAGTGGCAGTTGAAACTAAAAATGTTCAACTAGTGCCTCAAGTTCGCTCTAAAATGAATGAGCTGATTGCTGAAGGTTTAGACATTAAAAACACCGCACCTAATTATTATTTTACAGAATTAAACGCAATTAAGCCGGATATGCTAAAAGAAGCCACGCAAAATGCGCGCATTGCTGCTAATGAGTTTGCTGAAAATGCTGGCGTAACTGTGGGCGGTATTCGCAGTGCCTCGCAAGGTAATTTTTCGATTTTAGACGTAGGCGAGTCTTACGGCGACGATAAAAAAATTGAAAAGCACGTGCGTGTGGTTACAGCAGTTACCTTCTATTTAACTAAATAATGACTTAACTAAATAAACCGCCATGCTAGCCAATCAGCCACTTTCGGCACGTTCACAAACTTGGTTAAGGGGGCAAGCAATTGCCCTTCAAACCTTGGGAAGTAAGCGAGTTTCAACCAAGCAAAAAGTGGTGCAAGAGGTTTTGAACTGGTGTGTTGAGCTAGACTTAGTGGCTGCGTCTAGCCTTTCGCAGCTACATTTTGTTATAGATAAACCGCTATTAAACCGCATCGCTGCAACGCAATTACAGCTGAAACAAACCTCTTTTCGTGAAGATTTAAGCAATACTTCGCGCCTTGAACAAGGCAATATCAGCGACCAAGAGCAGAAAAACCTAGGCTTTAGCCCTAGCCATAACCGTGTTCTAGTCCGTTTAGCACAGCCCTTAGCAACGGGCTTAAACTTTTCTGCATCTGTATTAGATGTAAATTTAGAGCAGCTTGATTTAACCCAGTTTACTAGCCTACTTGTTGTTGAAAACTTAGATTGTTTTTATCAGCTAGAAAAGTTTCTAGTCACAGAAAATAGACAAGAACTGATTCTCTACCGTGGGCATGGGGGTTATAGCCAAGGTTGTGCTGCTTTAAAAAAACGCTGGTTAGCCACCCATAAACCCGCCTGTTATTTTGGTGACTTCGACCCTGCTGGGGTTAGCTTTGCATTAGATAGCACTTATCAGTTTATGCTGCTGCCAACATTAGATTATGTAGAAGCCCATGCTTCAGCGGCGATGCTGCCCGATGAACACATTAAATACCTAGCTAACCTTGCCAAACTTACTAACCTAACTACTGAGTTTCAGAGTTACTGCCAAGTATTGCAACAGCAAAAAGCGTTAAGGCAACAGCGTATGCAAGGGGCAGAACTGGTTTGGGTGAAGTTGTTTAAAGCCTAAAATCTTGGTGCAGTTTTGCCCAGTGTTCTTGTAACTGAAGCTTGTGTTGTTGGTTCATTGGCAAAGTTTTTAGAGCTTTGGGCCAGAGGTCTTTAGCTTTTTCTAAAACATCTTTTAGGTGAGGTTTAATGCTTTGCCAAGCGACACCTGATTGATTAGCCCAAGCTTCAAAATGTTTAAAAGAAGCTTCTTGCCAGTATTTGTTTTTGCCTAAATTAAGCGCGAAGCCACTTTCGTTAGGAATGTAAACACTGGTAGTAACAAGATCATAGGCAGGTGAAAATCTGGGTGTGATTTTATCCGTATAAATTAAACTCCAATTTTTTAAATGCGCATCGCCATTAGCCAGCAAAATATTAACTAATAACCGCCGTGCAAACTGCTGTACATCGGCTAGCCCATCACCAGAATAGTTATAAATAATTCTACTTATTTGTTCATAATTTGCTGAGTTATATTTTTCAAAAACTAATGCACCAGGTAAGTCTTTACCTAAATATGAAATTAACTGAAATTCGTTATCAACATGAACTTTAAGCCACTGCGCAATAAATACCCTTAGCGAACCTTCGGGTAATAAGTTAGAAAGGCTAGGGTGTAAACGTTGATTTTTTACCCAAGGTTCAGCCAAAAGCTTTTCAGAATAAGGGAATTTAGGGTGGGTGGTTAAGCTAAAAGTAGGGCGATTAATATCCTGCTTAAACTCTTCAGTAAAACTTAATACGTTGCGGCCATTTTGGTAGCCAGCCAAGTAACCTATACTTTTACCGTCTAGTGAAAGTTTAAGCACGTTAACTTCATTGCCTGCCATTTGGTTCATAAATCATCACCTAGCAAACCTTGCCAAGGGTCATCGACAAGGCTTTGGTGTTCGGGCGTTGTAATTGTAAAGTGGTTATCTTCTTCAAGCAGTGCGTAAACGGCACTGAGTTTTTCTTTGGGAATCAGCAAGACTTCACTATTTAACCCTGCTGCAACCAGTTCAAGCGTTGCTAATCTAGGATTTCCTTTAGATTCCAAGCGGTTGTATTGCTGGCGTGAAATACCTGCCCGCATTAACATATCGTTTTGCTTAAGCCCCAAAGCTAGGCGGCGTTCTTTTAGTTGCGCTAGTAAATTGTTTTTCATAGTAAACACATAGGTTGCTTTTTAAGAACAAGGAAACAGATTAGTTTCTTTTTGGGTATTAGGCAAGTAGGTTTAAGCCACTCTTTATTTTCTTATATTCAAAATTAAGGATTTTTTTATGCAGGTTTACCTTTGTGAAAAGCCTTCTCAAGCCAGAGATTTAGCTGCTGTGTTGGGCATTAAACAGCGCAGCGAAGGTTACCTTCACGACGGTAAGGGCAGGGTTGTTACTTGGGCTTTGGGTCATTTGCTGGAAATGTTTTTGCCCGATGATTACGGCCAACACTATAAAAGCTGGTCGTTAGAAACACTGCCGATTGCACCCGATAACTGGCAACAAAAAGTTCGCCCTGCAGTTGCGAAGCAATATAAGGTGGTTGAAAAGCTGCTAAAAAAAGCCACGATTATTTACATTGCAACTGACTTTGACCGCGAAGGCGAAGCGATAGCGCGTACTTTAATGGATAGAGTGAATTATAAAGGTGCAGTAAAACGCGTTTGTTTAACTGCGCTTGATGACAGCAGTATTCGCAAAGCCTTAGCCAAGGTGCGCGATGGCAACCAAACTTTGCCGCTCTATTATGCTGCGCTGGCACGGCAACGCGCCGACTGGCTGATTGGTATGAATATCAGCCGACTTTACACGGTAATGACGCGGCAAGTAGGCTTTAACGAAACACTGCACATTGGACGGGTAATAACGCCAACCGTTGCTTTGGTGTGTGAAAGAGATTCAGAAATTCAGAACTTTGTGCCAGTTCCTTATTGGACGCTGGAAGTCGATGTACAGGTACAAAACGGCGTGTTTAAAGCCCTTTGGAAACCACCAGAAGAATGCAGTGATAGCCAAAAACGCTGCATTAATAAAGCCTATGCTGAACAAGTTGCTACCGAAGTTATTCAAGCCCCAGCACTGATTAGCAAGGCAGAAACCAAGGCAGGCAAAGAACTAGCACCGCTGCCGTTTGATTTAACTTCTTTACAGCAATACGCCAACAAACGTTGGGGTTATACCGCGCAAAAAGTATTAGATGCAGCGCAAGCTTTGTACGAAACCCACAAGGCAACTAGCTACCCACGTACTGACAGTCGTTATTTACCCGAATCGCAACGTGGTGAGATTGGCAGTATTTTTCAAGCCTTAGCCGCTTCCGACCCAAGCTTTGCCCAACTAGTAGCCGCCGCTAATTCTAAACAAAAAGCACGGGTGTTTAACGACAAAAAAACCACCGCCCACCACGCGATAATTCCCACACCTGCTACGGCTAATATAAGTGCTATGTCAGCGATGGAATTTAATTTATACGATGCGATTCGGCGTTTTTACCTTGCTCAGTTTTACCCAGCTTTTGAGTTTAATCAGACCAAAATAGAAGTATTAAGCGGCGTACATAAATTTACCGCCAGCGGCAAAGTACCGTTAGTGCAAGGCTGGAAGGTGTTGCTAGG
>CAYJCB010000082.1:0-3060 GCA_964368615.1 uncultured Halomonadaceae bacterium
GTGGTGGGCTTAATGTCACTTGGCTTTATGTCCTTCTCCGGCATTCAGCTATAAAAAGGAAATAACATGGTCGACTCTACAATTATTGTGCTCGGTGTCGTCATGTTCACCATAATCGTGATTAGTCTCGTTATGGTGATCCTGGCAGCACGTAGCAAACTCGTTAGTACTGGTGACGTTACCATTGAAATTAATGGCGACCCAGCCCATACATTGGTAACAGCAGCAGGTGGTAAGCTACTTAACACCCTAGCCGCCAATGGTATCTTCTTATCCTCCGCTTGCGGTGGTGGTGGTACTTGTGCCCAGTGTACTTGTAAGGTAATTGATGGCGGTGGTTCTATACTACCAACTGAAGAATCAGCCTTCACCATGCGTGAAAAGAAAGACGGCTGGCGCTTATCTTGCCAAGTGCCTGTTAAGCAAGACATGAAAATTGAAGTCGATGAAGAAATCTTCGGCGTCAAAAAATGGACGTGTGAAGTGGTTTCTAACCCTAACGTCGCCACCTTTATCAAAGAGTTAACGCTTAAATTGCCAGAAGGCGAAAACGTTGACTTCCGTGCCGGTGGTTATGTGCAGCTAGAATGCCCGCCTTATGAAATTCCTTATAAGAATTTTCAAATTCAAAAAGAATTTCATGGCGACTGGGATAAGTTCGATATTTGGCGTTACGTGGCAGTTAATACTGAAACAACGATTCGTGCTTATTCTATGGCTAACTACCCAGAAGAGCGCGGTTTGGTGAAGTTCAATATTCGTATTGCAACACCACCACCTGGCCGTGATGACTTGCCACCGGGCATTATGTCTTCTTACGTGTTCAACCTAGTAGCTGGTGATACCATTGATGTTTACGGGCCTTTTGGTGATTTCTTTGCCAAAGATACTGAAGCAGAAATGGTCTTTGTTGGCGGTGGTGCGGGCATGGCTCCTATGCGTTCGCTTATTTTCGACCAGTTAAAGCGTTTAAACTCTAAGCGTAAAACCAGCTTCTGGTATGGTGCGCGTTCGCTACGTGAAGCTTTTTATGTAGAAGAGTTTGATAAGCTAGCTGAAGAAAATGAAAACTTCACTTGGAACTTAGCCTTGTCTGACCCTTTACCGGAAGACAATTGGACAGGTGCAACGGGTTTTATTCACAACGTACTGTTTGAAAATTACCTGAAAAATCACCCAGCGCCTGAAGACTGTGAGTTCTATATGTGCGGTCCGCCCATGATGAACGCCGCAGTTATTAAGCTGCTAGAAGACTTAGGTGTAGAACCAGAAAATATTCTACTCGATGACTTTGGTGGTTAATGTATTTAACTATTTTTTGCAAAACAATTATTTTTTGTAAGCTAATGAATAGTTAACAGAAATGGGTTGTCTCTATAACCAGAGGCAACCCTTTTTCACTTTAGAGGAATTCACTATGCAACTCTTCTTACTTAGCGCACTAGTGCTTGGCACTATCATGTTGATTATGTCGGTCGGCGTTATTATGGGCCGTAAGCCCATTGCTGGTTCTTGTGGTGGCATGAGCGCCCTAGGCATGGAAGTCGCCTGTGATATTTGTGGTGGCGATACAGCTATTTGCGAAACAGAATCGCAAAAAAGCCTAGGCTATGATGCAACTCAAGCCCAAGACGCAACTCAAGATACCAATACAAACACTAAGGGGTAGTGAATGGCTGTTTATAATTATGACGTTATTGTGATAGGAACTGGACCTGCTGGCGAAGGCGCTGCCATGAACGCAGCTAAGCACGGCAAAAAAGTGGCTGTTGTAGAAGAACAAAGCATGGTAGGTGGCAATTGTACTCATAAAGGTACAATTCCATCTAAAGCGTTACGCCATGCCGTTAAGCAAATTATTCAATTCAACACCAATCGCATGTTCCGTGATATTGGTGAACCGCGTTCATTTTCTTTCCCTAAAGTTTTAGCGCGCTCTAAGCGGGTGATTGAAAAACAAGTATCTTTGCGGACGGGTTTTTATGCGCGTAACCGTGCTGATTTATTTTTTGGTGTAGCGCGTTTTGTTGACCCGAATACGATTGAAGTAAGAGACCGTCACGATGGTATCGAATTTTTAAAAGCGCAAAAAATTATTATTGCCACAGGTTCTACACCTTACCGTCCTGCGGATATTAACTTTGACCACCCACGCATCTACTGTTCTGACTCTATTTTAGAGCTTTCACACACACCACGTTCGATCATTATTTATGGTGCTGGCGTTATTGGTTGTGAATACGCTTCTATTTTTAGTGGCTTGGGCGTAAAAGTTGATTTAATCGACAACCGTGACCGCTTGCTGTCTTTCTTAGATGATGAAATTTCTGACAGCCTAAGTTATCACCTGCGTAACAACGGCGTGCTAGTTAGGCATAACGAAGAATACGAAAAAGTAGAAGTGGTTGACCAAGGCGTAGCCCTACACCTAAAAAGTGGCAAAAAGCTGCGCGCCGATGCCTTTATGTGGTGCAACGGCCGTACGGGTAACACCGCAGCACTAGCGTTAGAAAATATAGGTTTAGAAGCCAATTCGCGTGGTCAACTCAGTGTTGACAAGCATTACCGTACTGCTGTGCCACATATCTATGCAGTGGGCGATGTTATCGGCTGGCCTAGCCTAGCGTCTGCTTCTTACGACCAAGGCCGTTCTGCTGCTGCTGATTTTCTTGATGAACCAGAATTTCGTTTTATTGACGACGTTCCTACAGGTATTTATACGATTCCTGAAATTAGCTCGATCGGTAAAACAGAAAGGGAATTGACTGAAGCAAAAGTACCTTACGAAGTTGGGCAAGCTTTTTTCCGCACCTTGGCAAGAGCGCAAATTACCAGCGAACCCGTGGGCATGTTGAAGATGCTTTTTCACCGCGAAACCTTAGAGATTTTAGGGATTCACTGCTTTGGTGACCAAGCAGCAGAAATTGTGCATATCGGCCAAGCCATTATGGCGCAAAAGGGCGAAGCCAATACCATTAAATACTTTGTAAACACTACCTTTAATTACCCGACTATGGCAGAAGCCTATCGGGTAGCAGCAATTAACGGCTTAAACCGCGT
>CAYJCB010000082.1:3160-6033 GCA_964368615.1 uncultured Halomonadaceae bacterium
ACTCTGATGCTTGGCAGAAACACTTCATCTTCTAGCTGGGCATCAGAGCGTACTGCACGGGTACGCTTTTCAGGAGGCGTAGCGCTGGGCAGATTAAAAGGCGGCAACACGGGTGTTTCTGCCAAAATAAACAAAGGCATGGCAATATTCATTGCTTGCCTATCCGGTAAACCTGGCAGTTGGTCAGTAAAAAATAAGTTAGCGCGCATTAAAGGCGCTTGGTTTTGTACCTGTGCTAAAGGTGTGTTGTCAGGAATTCCCGCTAATTTTTGCAACTGCAACTGAATGTGTGGCGCTTGTGTATTCATCTGCTCTAAACGGTAAACCGCTTCTTTATAGCTCATGCGCCGAATGCTGCGGCCACTGGAATACCAACTAAACCTAACTTGCCGTAAAGGCGTTGTACAGCCAGGAATTTGTCGCCAACACTGCTTTAAATGCAGCCGCGCCAAGCCTTCTGCGGTTAAATGCGCATGTAATTTAGAATGCCTTGCAACCAGATGCTGCCGTGCATCGGACAATAAATCGGGACTTTCACGGCGAATTGCATCAATTGCCCCCGAAAAAGTAACCTTGGCATAATTCACTTCGCCTAGTTGCTGCCAAATTTTTTCATTGCACATCACCAAGCCTGGGTAGCTGCGGGTTACTCGCCCGTCTTGCCCATCGACATACCACAAATCTAACAAAGCCAATAACAAGCGTTCACGGCTGGCAGCTTCGGTGTCGCAACCCATCATCCAGCAAGGCAATTGGGCTTTTTTTAACAATTTTGCTAGGTTATTTAAGCTAGTGACCAGTGATTCAAACGAACTATCTAACTGCGACAGCAGACGGTAGTGTGTACTCATGCAAATATCCTTTACAATGTGGTTCAAAATTCGTTAAGGAAGCAGCTGTTTATGGCCTCTCTACCCCTATTAATAGGATTGCGCTACACCCGCGCTAAACGTAGAAATCATTTTATCTCGTTTATTTCACTCACTTCGATGCTAGGCATGATGTTGGGTGTTGCGGTACTTATCTTGGTGCTTTCGGTGATGAATGGTTTCGACCGTGAATTGCGCGAGCGTATTCTGGGCATGGTGCCGCATTTAGCGATTAAAAACTATCAAGACTTTACTGACTGGCCTAGCGTTGCCGATAAACTTAAACAACACCCCGAAGTAATCGGCGTTGCGCCTTTTGTTAACGGCCAAGGCATGTTGATTCATCAAGGTTATAACCGTGGTGCCTTGGTGGCAGGTATTTTACCAGAGTATGAAAACCAAGTTTCTATTGTTGGTCAGCACCTAGAAGAAGGCGTTACTTTAGAAGCGTTGCAACCGGGTGAATACGGTATTTTATTAGGCGATTTATTGGCACGTTTTTTACGGGTGAAGGCTGGCGATAAAGTAACCCTGCTGCTGCCTGAAGCCTCGATTACCCCAGCCGGTGTTTTTCCACGCTTAAAGCGTTTTACCGTGTTGGGTACGTTTAAAGTGGGTGCTGAATTAGACGGCAACCTTGCTTATGTACACATGCAAGATATGCAAACCCTAATGCGTATGGACGACAACATTGAAGGTTTGCGCCTACAGCTAAATGACCTTTTTCAAGCCACACGCTTAACCCATGAACTGGTTAACGAGCTTGGCTACCCTTATCGTGGGCAAGATTGGACGCAAAGCCAAGGCAACCTTTTTCAAGCCATACAAATGGAAAAGCGCATGATTGGGCTGCTGCTGATGATTATTGTGGCGGTTGCTGCCTTTAACATTGTTTCTACGCTAGTGATGGTGGTGACTGATAAGCAAGCCGATATTGCTATTTTGCGAACCATTGGGGCAAGTCCTGCCACTATCATGGGCATTTTTATGGTGCAGGGGTTAACCATAGGCGTGATTGGTACTTTGGTGGGTGTGGCGCTGGGTATTGTGTTGGCGTTGAATATCAGCGACTTAGTTTTGTGGCTAGAAGCCTTGTTAGGCATTCAGTTTTTAGATGCCAATGTGTACTTTATTAACTACCTGCCTTCGGAATTACGTTGGGACGATGTACGCTTTATTACTGTGTCTGCGCTAGGTTTAAGCCTGCTGTCAACACTTTATCCAGCTTGGCGTGCGTCTAGAATTCAACCTGCTGAAGCCCTACGTTATGACTAGCTGCGATTAAAATAAGAAGGATATTAGAAACATGACGCTTTCAACAAGCCAAGCAGTATTAAGCTGTACTGCGCTGAATAAAACCTACACCGAAGGCCCGCAAAAAGTGCAGGTGTTGGCGGATATTAATTTTGAAATTTTTGCTGGCGACCGAATTGCGATTATTGGTAGTTCGGGTTCGGGCAAAACGACTCTGTTAAACATGCTGGGTGGATTAGATTTACCCAGCAGCGGTACAGTGGAACTGGCTGGAAAAGATTTTGCCAAGCTTAACCAAAAACAACGCGGTCAGCTTCGCAACCAGCACTTAGGTTTTGTTTACCAGTTTCACCACCTGCTGCCAGAATTTACTGCCCTAGAAAATGCCGCTATGCCGCTGTTAATTGCTGGCAAAAGTATGCAAGATGCCAAAGCCCAAGCCCTTAAATTGCTTGAAAAAGTAAATATGGCGGAACGTGCCGAACACAAACCAGCCGAGCTTTCCGGTGGCGAAAGGCAAAGGGTTGCTTTAGCGCGGGCGTTGGTGACTAACCCTGGCTGTGTTTTATTAGACGAACCTACTGGCAACCTAGACCAACAAACGGCTGCCCAAGTACAGGCTTTAATTCAGGAATTGGCAGAAAATTCTGGTACGGCATTTGTGATAGTTACACACGACGTTGAATTGGCGCAGCAGCAAGACCGTGTGTTACGCCTAGATAAAGGCCGGCTACTGGCTGCTGATTAAGG
>CAYJCB010000082.1:6133-8469 GCA_964368615.1 uncultured Halomonadaceae bacterium
GAACGATTGGATTGCCTTTTATTCCAGCTATGCGATACATGCCAACGCCATAATAAACGGATACCAATATTAGACGTAATCGCCAAAAAAGTGCCGACTAAAAAACAGCCCAACAAAAGTGGTGGCCAAATTTGATTAAAGTGCGTCAACACCCAATCTAACTTACCTTCACTGGAATGTGGCGACACGGGAATACTCATTAGCCAAGCACCAAGGCGGTAACAAGCATAAAATAATGGTGGCATGGTCAGCGGATTACTGACCCACACTAAGCCCACCGAAATTGGCAAGTTGATGCGCAGCAACACTGCCAAAGCCGCAGCCACCAACATTTGAAAAGGCATAGGGATAAATGCCACAAACAAACCTACACTAAAAGCACCTGACACGCTGTTACGAGTTAGCGCCCATAAACTGGGTTCGCCCATGTGTGCCGCCATAAAGCCTAGCGACTTTTGCGCACGAATTTTTTCAGGCTTAGGCATAAAGCGTTTAATAAGTTTGCGAGGCATGATCTACACCCAGTAATTCCCTTAAAAAGTGCCAGTATACTAGCTCAAAAGTTGGCTATAGAAAATGAAACTAACGCCTTATAGGTTTTTACATTTAGCAGCAGGCTTGCTACTAGGCATACTAATTGCCCTGTATCTGCAAGAGTGGCCGCCGCCTGAAGTAATCTTGGTCATTAGCCTGATTAGTCTACTCCTTTTTAAACGCCATTTCTTGTTTAGCGGCGCAAGCCTGTTGGGTTATTGCTGGCTGTTAATTTTTTTGGCTTGGCAAATTCAGCAAGCACCACCGACTAACCAGCCCACTAGCCATAACACGCTAATTAGCGGCACGATTACCCAAACCTACCCCAAAGCGATTCAGCTTGGCGATAAGCGTTTTAATTGGTACGCCCAACAGCCATTACCGCAACAAGGCGAAACTTGGCAGCTAGAAGCCAGAGTTAGACCGCTGCGTAGTTTACAAAACTTTGGTCAAACCGATTCTACTGGCAGTAAACTTGCTGCTGGGCAAATTGCCGGTGGTTACGTTGCCCGTGATGCCAAGCTTGTAAAAATAGCCGAAGCCAATCGGGTTAATCAATGGCGCAACCAGCTTATTAACCAACTAGACAGCCAGCCTGCCGAAATGCAACGTGGCTGGCGCTTTTTATTCGCGCTGGGTTTAGGTGCAAAAACCACGCTTACGGCGAATGATTGGCAGTTGTTGCAGCGCACTGGCACTTTGCATTTATGGGTAGTTTCAGGGCTACATTTAGGCTTGTTAGCGGGATTGGTTTTAACCTTAGCGCGACTGGCCCGATTGCCACAAACCCTAGCTTTTATACTTGCTGCCGCTGCTGCGCTAGGTTATGCGCAATTAGCTGGTTGGGGTTTAGCCGCTGAAAGGTCGGCGCTGATGCTGCTGTTAGGCTTATTGATTTTAAGTGGCTGGCGCAAATTAGGTGCTTGGTTAGCGTTTAGTTTGGCGCTGATTATTTTATTACTGGCGAATCCATTAATTGTGCTGAGTAAAGGTTTTTGGCTGTCGTTTGGTGCAGTGGCAGTTTTAATCAGCGGTTTTTATGGGCAAGTCAGCCAAGTGCTTAGCCAACAACAAACGGGTATAAAAAAGTTAGCAGCGGGTCTGTTGAGTCTTATTAAGGTGCAGATTTTACTGCTGCTGGCATTTAGTCCGTTACTGGTTTGGCAGGGCGGTTGGTTGAACCCTTGGTCTGTGCCAATCAACCTAGTTCTAGTGCCGCTGGTGGGTTTGCTGCTGTTACCCGTTACGCTGCTTGCCCTAGCCTTAACCACTGCACAGATTTATTTACCTTTAGAAATGTGTGCGCTGGCATTTAACTACCTAGCTGAAGGGTTAGATTTTGCGGCGCAATTAGAACAGCCCTTGCTGCAACAACCCGCTTACTTATGGTTAGGTTTGTTAGCGTTATTACCAGCGGGTATAGCGATTAGGCACTTTGCTTGGCTTGGCTTGTGGTTAGCATTTTTGCCGCCTGCTGCTAACCATTCATCTTCAACAGAGCATAACTGGCAAGTAAAAGTTTTAGATGTTGGCCAAGGCACGGCTGTTTTAATAGAAAGCGCAGGCGAAAAATTACTTTATGATACGGGGCGCGGTTTTAATGCCGACTGGGCTGCGGTAGTGCCTGCCTTAGAGCCTTGGTTAACGCCAAAACTAGCACCGCAGGGCATTAACCAAGTGGTAATAAGCCACGATGACCAAGACCATTCTGGCGGTTTGCCAGCGATAAAAAAACGCTGGGCTATTCAACAAGAATACAGCGCCCAGCAACACAACTGCTATGCAGGGCAAACTTGGCAACT
>CAYJCB010000083.1:0-8449 GCA_964368615.1 uncultured Halomonadaceae bacterium
CTGTACACACAAATTAAGGTGTTTAATAATCACCATTTTGGACGTTAGCGGGATTTTTTTATAATGAAAAAAACAATGATTTTCAAAGCCATTTTTTTATTGGTTTTTTCGATGAATGTGCAAGCTAACGCACAATTATCTTCTGAGCGTTTAAGCATACAAACCTTAGAAGAGCAACAGAAAATGAAAACGATGGAACGTTATTATGCTGACCTTGATGATGATGGTGTTTTGGCACGGTTCGATCAGTGCCCTAATTCAGAGTTTGAAGTGCCGGTTAATACTTATGGCTGCCAGTTAGATACTGATAAAGATGGTATTTACGATCATCAAGATGCTTGCCCTGATACACCCCTTAAACGACCTGTAAACTTTATAGGTTGTGAGGCGGATACTGATGGTGATGGGGTGTTAGATTTTGATGACTTATGCCCTGGCACGCCTTTGGGTACTTATGTTGATAAAACAGGTTGTGTGCCGCCTGTGATTATTCCAAGAAGTTTTGTGATTTCGCACATTATTTTTGATACGGGTTCTTATGGTATTAATGACAGCCAAAAACCTATCTTAGATAACGATGCTGCGCATATAAAAGAGTTAACCGAGACAGACGTTTTGTTAGTCACAGGCTTTACAGATGATGTTGGTTCGCCTGAAAGTAACGTGAAGTTGTCTTGGAATCGTGCGCAAACCGTTAAAGACTATTTGGTAAACAATTTTAGAATTCCAGCGGATAAAATTTATATTTTAGGTTTAGGAGAAGGAAACCCTATGACGTCCAATGATACACCAGAAGGTAAGCAGCAAAATCGACGCATCGAGTTCCAGCTAATTACGCTTGACGAGCAGGTACCTGATGAAGCCGTTTTAATTATCCCTGAAGGAATGAAGGGTTATCAACGCTTCAGGTTTCGGTTTTAAGCTATGTTTTTACTGCGCCGACTTATTTTACTAGCTGTAGCTGTGTTAATAGCTGCTAGTAGTTTGCTAATGGCACAGCCGGTTGGCGCACCTTCAATGTTTTCTGATCGTGAAGTGAGCACTGCCCGTAAAAAATACGGTGAACTGGCAGTGCGCCGCTTGTCAGCTTGGCAAGTTCTAGTCGATGAAAATATGGAACGCCCAGAAAGATTAAAGCTGACTTTGGTGAACGATTTTTTTAGCCAAGTTAGTTTTTCAGACAACCAAACCGTTTGGGGCGTAGCAGATTATTGGGCAACACCAGCAGAGTTTTTAGTTAAAGATGCTGGCGATGCTGTTGATTTTGTTACTGCTAAATACTTTACGCTGGTGGCGTTGGGTATTGATGAAAGTAAGCTGTATTTTACCTATGTAACTTCTTCGCGTTTAAAGGGGGCGCATGTGGTGTTGACTTACTTTCGTTCAGCAAGATCAGAGCCTTTAATTCTTGATAGCCTGACGGACCGTATTTTACGGGCCAGTGAGCGTTCAGATTTAAAGCCTGTATATAGTTTTAATGCCAAGGGTGCACGTGAAGGTGAGCGTATACAGGCTGGTGCATTGGATCAGTGGAATAAAATGCTTAATAGAATGCGCTCTGGCGTAGTTAACTAACTTGGTGCTCCTAAGGAAAACATGACTTTTAATCGACAAATCTTACTGTTTATTTCTGGCCTAGTGTTGGTGCTGTTTATTGGCACTTTTTGGCTGAATCTTTCTGGAACTAAGACTTTTTTGCAAAATCAGCTGGCTTCACATGCTGAAGATGCCTCGGCTTCTTTGGGTTTATCGTTAAGCTCTGTTGCTGATTTAGATGATCCAGCCAGTATTGAGGCGATGATTGATGCCATGTTTGATCGGGGGCATTACCGCTTAATTGAGTTGAATGATATTGATGGCGAGCTGGTTTATCAGCGTACAAACTTACAGTTATCTGCTGAAGTGCCGGCTATTTTTGTGTCTTTCTTTTCTATTGAATCACCCAGCGCTAAAGCTTTGGTGCAGTCGGGTTGGATGCCAATTGGCAATTTAACCGTACAAAGTAATGCGGGTTATGCCTATTTTGAATTGTGGCAAGTTGCAAAAACTTTGGCTAGTTGGTTTAGTTTGGCAGTTTTTTTAGCACTTACAACGGCCTTCTTGATGGTTAAAACCTTGTTGCAGCCTTTAAAAAAGATTGAGGTTCAAGCCAATGCCATTGTTAAAAAGCAATACGTTTATCAAGATGACATACCCTCTACGTTAGAATTTAAAACTGTCGTTTTGGCGATGAATAAAATGGTCGCCCAGCTAAAAGATGTGTTTGACCGTGAAGCTAAGGTTGCCGATAAACTAAAACGCATGACCTACCAAGATTCAGTGACTGGGTTAAGTAATCGCCACCACTTTGACATGATGCTGGAAGCCCAGTTAATGACCAGTGAAGACGCTAATCAAGGTAGTTTGGTGATGTTGCGTGTTGAAGGCCTTAAAGAATTGAATGACCAATATGGCTATCAATTAGGTGATACATTTATTCGTGATTTAGCCAATAAGCTAGTTAAAACCGTGTCGATTGAAGAAGGTGTGTATGCACGTTTAAGCGGGTTAGAATTAATTGCGGTATTGCCTTTGGTCGCTGTGCATGAGTTAAAAACTGCGGCGCAAGAACTGGTTGATGCGGTTGCACCTTTGCTGCAAAACCTAAATGTGCAAGACAGCAGCGTTCAGTTGTCGGTAATAATGACAGATTATGTTTCGGGTGATAAGCGTGGCAGCTTGTTGGGTCGCCTTGGCTTTGGTGTTAAGCAGCTAGAAGAGTTACCTGAACAACGCATTATTGTTTTAAGTGAAAATGAAGTTGAAGCGATTAAAGATGATACTTGGCGTGAATTAATTGATTATGCTTTTCAAAAAGATGCTTTTAAATTATACCGCCAAGCCTCACAAGACACTAAAGGTCAAATTCACGACACTGAGGTGTTTGTTAGAATGATTGACCAAGATGGCTCTTTAAGATCGGCAGCTTATTTTATGCCAACTATTGAACGTTTTGATCGTTTATTAGAGTTGGATATCGTGGTAATACGTTTAGCTTTGGCTTACCAAGAGCCTTTGGTGGATAAGCCTTTATTGGCGATTAACCTAAGCCCTAGTTTGTTAACAGATGCGTATTCTTTAAATCGTTTATTAGAAGAATTACGTTCTGCTAAAGGTGCAAATTTAGCATTTGAGTTTTCTGACCTTTGGGCAGTAAAAGATGTTAACCATTCGCTAAGCGTATTAGATCAATTCCGTACATTAGGCTTTAAAGTAGGTATTGATAATTTTGGTAGCCGCTTTACTGAAATGAAGTATTTGCAAGAGATTCGTCCTGACTATATTAAACTTGATGGTGCTTTTAGTCGCCGAATTGAATCTGATGAACAAACCCGTTCTTATGTAAACAGTGTTTGTGAACTGGCTAAAGCCTTAGATGTGCCCGTTATTGCTATGGCGATTGAAAATGAGTTACAGCTAGATGCGTTTAAACAGGTGGGTATTAATTACTTCCAAGGTTATTTATTTGGCACACCTAGCCCATTATGAGCAAAATAAGCCAACAGCAACCCGACCCAATCATTGCTGCTAGTGCAGAGCGTATTGAAATTAAAGATGCGTTATTAGATTGTTTGCTGCTCTACACCAAGCTATATCAGCGCCAACCTTTTTCAAAAGATGCGCTAGTGGCTGGGTTGCCACTGGTTTCAGACCAGCTTACGCCTGAGCTATTGGTGCGTGCAGCAGCGCGTGCTGATATTCATGCTGCTTTTAAACAGCGTGAATTAGAGCAAATTCCTAGTTTAGTTCTGCCCTGTATTTTGGTATTAAAGAACGGACAAGCGTGTTTATTAGAGTCGCTTGATTTAACTGCCAAAACAGCTTCTATTGTATTAAGTGATGCTTCGGAAGGGGTATTGACGGTTAGTTTAGAAACTTTGCTGGAAGATTATACCGGCTATGCTGTTTATTTAACTAAAAAACATCAGTTGCTTTCTAAGCGCGATAAATTAATTGCTCGTTATGAAGGGCATTGGTTCTGGCAAACTTTTTGGCAGAATAAAGCAATTTACCGTGATGCATTAATTGCCTCTTTGGTGATTAATTTATTTGTATTGGCTAATCCGCTGTTTGTAATGAATGTGTATGACCGTATTGTACCTAATAATGCGTTAGAATCTTTGTGGGTGTTGGCACTGGGTGTTAGCGTAATTTATGGGTTTGATATGTTGCTTAAATATTTGCGTACTTATTTTTTAGAAGTCGCGGGTAAAAAAAGCGATGTAATTATGTCATCACGTCTTTTTGAACAGACGTTAGGCTTAACTATGACCAGTCGTACTGGCACAATTGGTGGTTTTGCAAATAATCTAAAAGAGTTTGACAGTATTCGGCAATTTTTTACTTCCAGCACTTTATCAACCGTGGTTGATTTACCTTTCTTAATTATTTTTTTGTTAGCGATTTACCATATATCCGGCGGCATTGTTTGGGTACCAATTATTATTATTATGATTATTGCTGTGTATGGTTTGCTGATGCGCGGCCCAATTCAACGCAGCATAGAAACCACTTACGAAGCACAAAACCAAAAAAATGCTGTGCTAATTGAAAGTTTAACGGTGATGCCGACGATTAAAGCCTTAGGTGTGGAATCAACAGCCCAGTGGCGCTGGGAGCAGGCAGTGGGCGAAATCGCTCGCACCAGTTTAAAGGCAAAAATGCTGCAAGGTTCGATTGCGCGTTTAACCGGAATTATGCAGCAGATGAGCACCGTTGCAGTGGTTGTTGTGGGTGTGTATATGATTACCGAAGGTGATTTAACCATGGGTGGGCTGATTGCTGCGGTGATTTTAAGTCAGCGTGCGATTGCGCCTATGGGGCAAATTGCCGGTTTGGTGACCCAGTATGAACAAACCAAAACTGCTTTAGGTACGTTAAATGAATTGATGCAGCGGGATATAGAACGTCCTGAAGGTAAGCGTTTTATTCAACACCCAGTGTTTGAAGGAATGATTGAGTTTGTGAATGTTAGCTTTACTTACCCTGAAGAAAAAGTTCCGGTTTTAAAAAATGTTTCTTTTAAAATTCAGTCTGGTGAAAAGGTTGGGGTGATTGGGCGGATTGGTTCAGGTAAATCGACACTTGAAAAATTGATTATGGGCTTTTATCCGGTTGATTCAGGCAGTATTTTAATTGATGGCATTGATATTAACCAATTAGACCCTGCTGAGTTAAGGCGCAACATTAACTATGTGCCGCAAGATGTGGTGCTGTTTAGTTGTGATATACGCCAAAACATTGCTTACCGCGCCCCTTATGTTAGTGATGAAGTGATTTTGAAAGCAGCGGTAACGGCAGGTGTAGATGATTTTGTGAAGCGCCACCCAATGGGTTATGGCTTTGTTGTTAATGAAGGTGGTACCAATATTTCTGGTGGGCAGCGCCAAAGCATTGGTATTGCGCGGGCGCTTTTGTTAGATGCCCCTTTTTTGCTGATGGATGAACCCACCAATGCGATGGACGCTAAAACTGAGCAGTTGCTGTTGCAGCGTTTAGCTAAACAGCAACAAGCAACGACCCTTTTTGTAGTGACGCATAAGGCCAGTGTGTTGCAGTTGGTTGACCGAGTGCTGGTGTTTGAAAATGGTCAACTGGTTGCTGATGGTGAAAAACAGCTGATTTTAAATCGTATGCAAGATCAAGCTGAGCAGGCTATTTCACATGGTTAAGCCAGTAAAAGATCAAGATTTACGTTTTATGTCCAGCTTAAGTCAAGCTGCTTTAGAAAAACCTACACGTGCTTCACGGGTTATGGTTTGGGTTATTTTGCTGGTGATGGTGTGGTTATTGGTGTGGGCAGATTTAGCTAACCTAGACAAAATTGTGCGTGGCGAAGGTAAGGTTGTACCGTCCAGTCGTATTCAGGTGGTACAAAATTTTGAAGGTGGCATTGTTGAACAGATGTTTTTTTCAGAAGGCGATCAGGTGGTGCGGGGCGATGTGCTGTTGCAGTTGGATAACACGCAATTTGCCAGTTCATTTGGTGAAAAATCTTTAGAGTTGGTTGCCTTGCGTGCTAAAGGACTGCGTTTAGAAACTGAATCTGAAGCAGAGCGTAAATTTCAATCGCCAGAAGTGTTTAAATCAGAATTCGAGCAGGCTGTTTATGAGCGTGAGCTGATGTTGTATCAGAATCGCCAGCAGCAGTTGCTGTCATCTATTAAAATTGTACGTGAACAAAAATTTCAGCACCGTACGGAATTAGACAACGCTTTTGAACAAGAAAAGCAGTTGAATCAATCGCATAAATTGTTATTAAAAGAAACTGAAATGACGCAGCCTTTAGTGCGCCAAGGTATTGCGCCTGAAATTGATTTATTGCGTTTGCAGCGTGAAACCAACGACACCTTTGGCAAGCTGAATGCTGTACGTCAATCTATTTTACGTTATCAGTCATTAATTAACGAAAGTGAAGCGCGGATTAAAGAGATTCAGCAAAAATTTAATAACGAAGCTAAAGAAGCCTTGAATCAAACACTGGCACAAATTTCACAATTAGAAAGCTTGCAAGTTGCTTTGGAAGACAAGGTGGTTAGAACCTCGATACGTGCGCCGGTGAGTGGGGTGATTTCTGAAATGCTAGTCAGCTCATTAGGTGAAGTGGTTCAAGCCGGTAGCGATTTAATTAAAATTGTACCTGTGCATGATTTTTTGGTGTTGGAAACAAAAATTCAGCCTGCAGACATAGGTTTTATTTACCCAGGACTTAAAGCACGGGTGCGTTTTACTGCTTATGATTTTTCGATTTATGGTGCGCTAGATGGCAGGGTAGAGCGTGTTTCTGCGGATACGATTACTGACGAGCAAGGGCATAGTTATTATTTGGTGAGGGTAAGAACCGACCAAGCTTATTTAGGGAAAAATGATGCGCCTTTAAATTTAATGGCGGGCATGGTTGCTAGTGTTGATGTGATTGTGGGTGAACAAACGGTCTTAAACTATTTGCTGAAACCTATCTTAAAAACAAAAAATACTGCGTTGAGAGAACCTTAAATGGCAAAGTCGAGTAAGGCTTTTTCAAAAGTTGCTTTAGTGCTTTATAGCAGCGATAAAAATGTACAGCAGCATTGGCAACAGCAGCTGGAAACAGTGCAAATTAATACCAGTAAGCAGCAAAAAGCTGTTGTGCTTTTTCACCTAACCGATACAGCAGGTTTGCAATTGCCTGCATTAAAAAAGCTAATTGAACAGGGTAGTAAGGTTTTGGTGTTGGTTGATACGTTGCAGGTTGAACAAGGCGTGCAGCTGTTTCGCCAAGGCGTAAAGGGTTATTTGGAAACCTTCACACCAACTGCTTTGTTATTACGTGCTGTCGATCAGGTTGAGCAAGGTCGCGTTTGGTTAGGGCAAGACATTATGGCAGCCTTAATTCAGCAGGTGAATACTTCTGATGAAGACCCTGCAACGCTTGAAGAGCGGTTATTGAATGCTAATTTTACGCCAAGAGAAATGGAAGTTGCCAAAGGTGTTTTAGCAGGTGAGTCTAATAAAACCATTGCTGAGACCTTGTTTATTTCTGAGCGAACGGTTAAAGCGCATGTACATGCTTTACTTAGAAAAAAACAGGTTAAGGATAGATTGGCCTTTGTTATTAAAATAAAAAAAGAACGCTAATAATATAAAGTCTTTAATAATACAATAGCCCATGCCTGCTAGGCAGGGTGGGCTTGTAAATTATTCTAAATTAATAAGTTAACTGCTTAACTGCTAATTCACATTCTTTATTATCAGCAGTTATATAAATACTGTCACCGCTGATACTAAGCGACCAATCCATCGTGCGTTCAGCAAAAGTTGCTAAAACTTGCATTTGTTGCCAATCAAATTGATAAAACTGTACGTTTTTAAACGGCTGAGCTTTGCTTTTAGTTTGTTCCCACCAAGTATTAGATTTGCTGTTAAAGGTATAAACCTTAACGGCAGGAGCAAGGCGGCTAGATTTTTTAATGCGATCTGGGCTAGGTTCACCCATGTCTACCCATAAAGCGATTTGGTCATCGAGCGTTTTTACCCAGATATCCGGCTCTTCAACCATTGCCAGACCTTTGGTAAAGGCAATGTTTTCCTGTGCATTTAAACAATAGGCTATCACTCTAGCCATCATTCTTTCTAGGGTTTCTGATGGGTGCTGCGCAACGGTGAGGCTAGCTGAATCATAGTAATTACGGTTGAAGTCAGAAATAGCAAGATTAAATTTGTAGATAGTTGGCTTTGTAGCCATAAGGATAGTCTCAAATAAAGTTTAAGTGGCGCATCATAACAAAAAAGGTAGTAAAAAGACTTAGCAGCAATTTATGTAAAACCCTTACATAAAACTCCTTGCATTTTTAAGTGACTTGCCTATAATAGCGCTTCTTTAGGACTATAGCTCAGTTGGTTAGAGCGCTACCTTGACATGGTAGAGGTC
>CAYJCB010000084.1:0-8400 GCA_964368615.1 uncultured Halomonadaceae bacterium
CAAGGTATTTAAAGAAGCTGCCGATGTTTACCAAGCCCTTGCTGAATTGGCTGACTACTCTGTTTCAACATCTGCCTCAACATCTACTCCTGCAATAAAACTGATAGCAGCGCCCGAACCCACTAGCCTGATGGCACCCAATTTAAGCGATGTGCAACTCGAAGACGCACGACCTACGCCCAAGATGGATAATTTAAGCAACTGGTGGATTTCTAGCTATTCGGCGCTGCAATTTGTCGGACAAAGCCAAGGTGAAAACCTTGACCAGCAACCAAATGAACCTACAACTGCGCAAGAAGATCAGCTTTTAGAGCTAGCCAAAACTATTACGAATGACGATGAAACACTGGTTGAAAGTAATGACTTTATGCACTTATTTCCGCGTGGGCCTAAATGGGGTACTTTTTTGCATGGCTTATTAGAATGGGCCGCACAAGATTTTCTTACAGCAGCAGAAGACGAACCAAGCCGTAACGCTATGCTGGTTAGGCGCTGCAAGCTGCGTAATATCGAAACCTTTGCTGCACCGCTTAGTGTTTGGCTGCAAGATTTTCTGCAACAAACATGGCAGCCTACGGACTTTGCGTTAACCGATTTAAAGCCGATTAATTTAGCGGTGGAATTAGAGTTTTTAATCGAAGTACATAAGGTTAATGCCCAATCGCTTGATAAACTGGTGCGCCCCTACACGCTAAAAGGCGCTGCGGCCCCGCTGGTAAAAAGTAATGTTTTAAATGGCATGTTAAAAGGCTTTATTGACTTGGTGGCAGAAAAAGACGGCTGTTATTACATCATTGATTGGAAATCTAATTATTTAGGTGCTAACGATGAAGCTTACAGCCAAGCAGCCATGCAAAAAGCGATTAACGAACACCGTTATGACCTGCAATACATGCTGTATATTTTGGCGCTGCATCGCCAATTAACCGCCCGTTTGCCAAGTTATGATTACGATAAACACTTAGGTGGCGCTGTTTATGTATTTTTACGCGGCTGGCAAAACCCCACTACCCAAGGGTTATTTCACGACAAGCCGCCCAAAGCACTGATTGAAGAGTTGGATAGGCTATTTAGCAACACAACGGAGGGCGCACATTAATGAAAACAATCATGGAAAGCCTAGCCACTTGGGTGGAATTGGGGGCGCTGCGTAGTTTAGATTTAGCCCTAACACGCTTTATTCAGCAGCAGTTACCCGACAGCAGCGACGCTGTATTATTAGCCGTGGCCTTGGTGAGTGAACGCAATGCCCACGGTCATGTGTGCCTTGATTTACAAGCCGCCTTGCAGCAACCACAGTTATTGTTAGCCGCTGCAACAAACCTAACCCGAACCCAAAACACGCCCGTAGCCAGCAGCGATAACCCAGCAAGGGACGAGCTAACCAAACAACTTAGCCAGCTTACTTTAGCCAGTTGGGTAGCGGCACTTAACGCCAGCCCAGCGGTTAACCAAACAGGTTCGCCCTTTGTTCTAACAGGAATAGTAGATTTAACAGGAGTAGCGGATTTAGCAGGAACAACAGTACAACCGCTGCTGTATTTACGCCGTTATTGGCAGTATGAACAACAAATTAAAGCCGCGCTTACACAGCGTTTAGCCGTGCAACAAACCTTGCCAGAAGCCGCTACGCAAAACCTGTTAGCGGCGCTGTTTCCTGCGGCTGATTTACCCACGGCAACCGACTGGCAAAAGGTGGCGTGTTTATTAGCCGCCCGCAGCAACTTTGCCATTATTACTGGCGGCCCAGGCACAGGCAAAACCACCACCGTGGTTAAGCTCTTGGCTTTGTTGCAAGGCTTACAGTTAGAACAACAAGCAACGCCTTTGCAAATTCACCTAGCTGCGCCCACTGGCAAAGCCGCTGCCAGATTAAGTGAATCCATCGCTGGCAGTATTGAACGCCTAGCCTTGCCCGATAATTTAGCAGCAGGCATTAAAAGTAAAATTCCTAAAGAAGTCACCACCTTGCACCGCTTGCTGGGTAGCCTGCCGAATACCCGTAATTTTCGACACCATGCCACCAATCCGCTGCCGACTGATTTAGTGGTGGTCGATGAAGCCTCGATGATGGACGTGGAAATGATGGCGCGTTTAGTTGATGCCTTGCCCAGCACAGCGCGGTTAATTTTATTGGGCGATAAAGACCAACTTGCCTCGGTGGAAGCGGGTTCAATACTGGGTGATTTATGCCAAACTGCCGATGCGGCTAACTACACCTTGGCGACTCAACAATGGATTGCACAGCTAAGCAATGAGCCACTATCCGATAAATTTATCGACGCACAAGGCACAGCGTTGCAGCAAGCCACTTGTATGCTGCGCCACAGTTACCGCTTTAGCGCCCACCCCGGTATTGGCGAATTAGCTAAAGAAGTAAATTCAGGCAAGGCAACTGTAAGCCGCCTAAAAGCGTGTTTTAAAAACAACCCTGACAGCTTAAATAACCTACAGCTTGAAACCAGCCGCGACCCCTACAAAATTCAGCTAGCACCGTTAGAAAAACTAGCCGTAGCAGGTTATCAAGGCTATTTAACCACCCTACAAACTTTGCAACCTACGCAAGCCAATGCTAGCCCAGCAGAATTAGCAGACTGGGCATTACAAGTATTTGCAGCCCACAACCAGTTTCAGCTATTAACAGCAGTTAGACGCGGTATGTTTGGTGTTGAAAGCTTAAATCAGCTGATAGTAAAAGCGCTGCAAAGCAAAAAGCTATTGCCTGAAGGGGAATCTGTTTGGTATTCAGGACGACCGCTGCTGGTTACGCAAAATGACTACAGCCTAAAGCTGATGAATGGTGATATTGGAATTTGTATGCAGTGGCCGGGTAAGGGGCTAAGAGTGGCGTTTCCCGATGGCAAGCAAGGCATTCGCTGGGTGTTGCCAAGCCGTTTGCAAGGCGTAGAAACCGTGTTTGCCATGACGGTACATAAATCGCAAGGTTCAGAATTTACCCACACCGCACTGGTGCTGCCCGACTTGGGTAATCCAGTACTAACCAAGGAACTTATCTATACCGGCATTACCCGTTCTAAAGAAAAGTTTACCTTGGTACACAGCAAAGATAGCGTGTTGCAACAGGCGCTAAACAGCCAAGTCGAAAGAGCCAGCGGGTTAATAGAGCAAGTGATTTAATCTAGTTAAACTTCTGTTGGCCTAACTGCCGGTGTCGCCTGAAGGTCGCCATCGGCAGCAACTAGCTGTTCAGCTTCGCAACGCATTACAAAACTAATCGGCTGGCTGTCAGCATCTGTTTGAATTTGCAGCTCTAACAAATCACCTCTTAACAAAGCACTGGTTAGCTGGGCTTTTTTACCGTTAACCCAAGCCTTGCCTTTAAGCCTTTGGTATTTTTGCTGTAGCTCTACTTTATAGGTTTCACCGCTGGTTGCTTGCCACTGCCAACTACCGTTAACTTTAGCAGGCACAAACCACTTAAATAAATTAATGCCACTAAAACTTTTGCGCTCATCGGCACGCCAATCACCCATATCAAACGCATGAGAAACAATGCGCGTACCTGGGCGTAATTCATTAAGTAATCTGGGTCTTAATTCGACGTTGACTAAATCCAATAAATACAAGGTAACTACAGTGGCTTGGCTGAAATCTTCTTCTAGCAAATCGCCTTCCAAAAAATCGACCATATGTTCAACACCAGTATTACCCGCGTATTCCATCGCATCAGCAATTCGCATTGGATCTAAATCAATACCAATGCCCCGTGCATTTCTATCCATTGCTGCTGCAACAACAATGCGCCCATCGCCACAACCCAAATCATAAAGTAAGTCTTTACTGGTGACTTCGGCTAAATCTAGCATGGCTTGCACAACTTTTTCATCGGTTGGCACATAGGGTACGTCTAAAAAAACTTCGGGTTCTTCAATGCCATAATCGTCAAAAGCAAGGTCTCTAAAATCGGGGTCAGACATGGAATAATCATCGTACTCATAATCCATATCTCTTAATTCATCGACTGTATAATCATCATGATCAAACGCTAAATCTTTATACAAGTAATTCACCTAAAGTTAAAAAGGGTTATAACTTCTGAGCAAAACGCTGCAATTGCATTTCTTGTAAACGGCTAAGTGCGCGCCGAAATGGGAACTCTAACGCACCTTCTGGATAAAGTTCAGGTAAAGGTACAGCAGCTTCGATATAAAGCGGTACGCCTCGGTCGTAACATTCATCAACCAAAGCAATAAAGCGGCGCACACCATCGTCTTGCTTGGTTAAAAAAGGTAATTCTCTATCACCTGCTTCAACCAACTCAGCAGCATCTTCTGTGCCACGTGCAATGGTCAGTTCTTTACCTTCGCCTACTAACTTAGGCACTTGGCCTAATAAAATATGCGTAAAGTTATCGCACAGGGCAATAAAATCAACCGCAGCAAAAGGTTGTTCACATAAATTTTCATAGCTGCACCATAACACTTTTTTGCTGCGTAAAGCTAATTTCAGGTGGCGACTGCCTAATGCAAAAGGCTCGCTAACTATTTGATTTACTGGTTCTTTTTCGGTTAATTCTGAAAAAACTTCGGCTAAAGCTTGCGGCGCGTTAACCCAATAACGCTGCTGACTAGCACCTGGGTGTAGGCGGTGGTCGGTGCCACCATCAACACTTAAAACGTGCATATTTTTTTGCATAGCAGCAATGGCAGGTAATAACTGTTCACGGTTAAAGCCATCGTCGTACAGTTTTTGTGGCGGTTGGTTAGACGTTACAACCAATACCAAGCCTTCAGCGAACAACTGCTGTATTAAGCGGCTTAACAACATCACATCGCCAATGTCGTTAATAAATAATTCGTCAAAACACAAGACTTTCACTTCAGCCGCTAACTCTTTAGCAATTAAACCTAACGAATCAGCTTGCCCTGTTAACTGAAAAAGACGCTTGTGTAACCAACGCATAAAATGATGAAAATGCAGGCGTTTGGCGGGTACTTTTAAAGATTGATAAAAGCTATCCATCAACCAAGTTTTACCCCGCCCAACCGGCCCCCACAAATAAACGCCTTGCGGTGATTGTTCTTCAACATCATCTGAATGCAAAACTTGGTAACAACGCTCAAGGTGCTGCACAGCTAAATACTGAGCAGCGTCTTCTATAAAACCTTTAGACAGGGCATATTCATAAGCAGCAGAAGGAGAAAGCACAGCAATAAGTCCTTAAATAAAAATTTATAATAAATCAGCCATTACATTTATTTTTGCTTTCTCAAGGTGCATCATTAAGTCCTTTTTTTACCAGTTCTTTTTGAATAAACCGTTCAACCAACAAGAAAGCAAAAGGCACGATAGAAGCTAAGAAAAGAAGCGACCAAGTCATCACTGACCAGCTGTATTTATAGGCTGTAAACATTGCCAACAGCAGGTATAAAATAAATAATACCCCATGCCCCATACCTATGACTGCAACAAAATCTCTGCTAATAATGCCCAGCGATACACACAAAATCAGTAAGTAAGAAGTGCCTTCAATAAGGCTTATACCTCTAAATAACTTTAGCATCTATAACCTCTTAACCTAGATCGTTTGGCCTTAATTGACGCTGCACGCCCATTAAGAAGTTTCTAAGCACTTGGTCTTTGCACTCACGGTAGTTTTTATGGTCGGGTTTGCGGAAAAATGCGCTTAGTTCATGGTTACTTAAATTAAAATCAACTAGCTGAAAAATAGCTAAAATATCTTCAGTCTTTAAGTTAAGCGCAATGCGTAGCTTCTGAAAAACCACATTATTGTTTAAGCTTTTTTCTGGCTTAGGTTGTTCACCTTCGCGCTTACCGCGCTTTAAGTTAATAAAACCATTTAAAAAACCAGCCAACTCTATGTCTTTTAATTTAACAAGGTCTTCATCTTCATCTTTTTTTAGCCAAGCCATTACCTGCTCTTGGGTTACAGTGATATCAGCTAAAGCAAAAACCTCAACCATGTTTTTATCTTTTAAATCAAAAGTGTAGCGAATACGGCGTAAAATATCGTTATTTATCAAAATAATTATCCCAGTTTAATTTAAAGGTGCTTGTTTATCGTTTTATTCTGATGATACAAAGTAAATATTTGGTCAAACAACAAAGTAAATATAAAAGTATAGATTAAGAAAAACAGCAGCAGAGCTGCTTCCATACTCATCGCTGTCCATATTCCTACACCATACCAAAGCATGTATAAGGGTAAACAAACCAAGACTAAGCCACCTTCAAAACCAGTAGCATGGACTACACGAATGATTAGAGTACGAACTTTAACCTGCTTTCTAACTTCCCAAGCTTCAAAAGCAGTATTGTAGATATAATTCCAAACTACTGCTGCGGTAGAAATAATAACTGCCACTGGCAGCGAGTCTTCGGCACCACCACCACTTAATACCATTAAAACAAGTGTTGAGAGTATAATTGCGGTTGCTTCAAAGAGGGTAACGTAAATAAGACGACGTTTAATAGGACTTACGGTAATCAACTGAAAACACCCTAGAGCACTTATAAGCTCTTGAACTAGATTAAGAGCCGGCCCGTCCCGGTTGATAAGATAGATGTAGAACTAGAAACTTCTACTACAGTGCCACGGTTTCCGCCTGTCTGACTAATATAACATTGCTTAAAACTAATACCAACTAAACCAAACAAGGCGCTAGTTAAATGACTGAAAAAAATGCTTCAAACCCTATTAACCCTCCCAACCCTTGGCGACTTAAAGCGTTGGGAGTATTGTTAGTCGGTGTATTTTTAGGGCGCTGGTTAACAGCAGACGAAGGCTTAGCTGTTAACTTTATTAACACTAGCCAGCAGCAAATTACCACCATTAAACTTGATTTTGGTAGTTCTAATAGCCAATCTAGCATTCAAACTTTTCGTTTAGCACCGCAAGAAAGCCGACAACTATTTTTAAACCACCCAGCAGGCATGGGATTTAATGTGTTGGTGACTTATGCTGATGGGCAACAACAAGACTTTTGTGCTTTAAAAGATGATAAAAACTTACGACCTAACTTAGAACTTAATCTTTAAACTTCTCCCTAAATCCCGAGCATAAAAAAACCCCCAGCTGTTTAGCTGAGGGTTAATTTAGAATAAGTGCCTGACGATGACCTACTTTCACATGGGGAGACCCCACACTATCATCGGCGCTAAGCGGTTTCACTTCTGAGTTCGGTAAGGGTTCAGGTGGTTCCCACTTGCTATGGTCGTCAGGCTTAACTGGCTGGATAAAAGCGTTTTTTAATGCGCTGTTGCTGGTCTTTTATCCGAAAAGGTTGCAAACATTCGCTTTTTTTAAAGTGTTGGCTTTAAGCTTTGTTTTAAAAGTTTTTTGTCGAGGTATTTCTAGTGTGTTGATTTGAAGGTTTTAATCTTCGTATCCGGTTTATTCGTTGTCGCATTGCCCGTATAAAACCACTTGGGTGTTATATGGTCAAGTCTCACGGGTAATTAGTATTGGTTAGCTCAATGCATTGCTGCACTTCCACACCCAACCTATCAACCTTGTAGTCTTCAAGGGCCCTTTAGGAGAGTCAAGCTCTCAGGGAGACCTAATCTTGAAGGGGGCTTCCCGCTTAGATGCTTTCAGCGGTTATCCTGTCCGAACGTAGCTACTGGGCAGTGCCATTGGCATGACAACCCAAACACCAGCGGTTCGTCCACTCCGGTCCTCTCGTACTAGGAGCAGCTCTTCTCAAGTCTCCAACGTCCACGGCAGATAGGGACCGAACTGTCTCACGACGTTCTAAACCCAGCTCGCGTACCACTTTAAATGGCGAACAGCCATACCCTTGGGACCGACTTCAGCCCCAGGATGTGATGAGCCGACATCGAGGTGCCAAACACCGCCGTCGATGTGAACTCTTGGGCGGTATCAGCCTGTTATCCCCGGAGTACCTTTTATCCGTTGAGCGATGGCCCTTCCATACAGAACCACCGGATCACTAGAACCTACTTTCGTACCTGCTCGACGTGTCTGTCTCGCAGTCAAGCACCCTTATGCTCTTGCACTCAATGGCTGATTTCCGACCAGCCTGAGGGTACCTTTGTGCTCCTCCGTTACTCTTTAGGAGGAGACCGCCCCAGTCAAACTACCCACCACACACGGTCCCCGATCCAGATAATGGACCTAGGTTAGAACCTCAAGATTGCCAGGCTGGTATTTCAAGGTTGACTCCACACCGACTAGCGTCGATGCTTCAAAGTCTCCCAGCTATCCTACACAAGCAATATCAAAGTCCAGTGTGAAGCTATAGTAAAGGTTCACGGGGTCTTTCCGTCTAACCGCGGATACACCGCATCTTCACGGCGATTTCAATTTCACTGAGTCTCGGGTGGAGACAGCGCCCCCATCATTACGCCATTCGTGCAGGTCGGAACTTACCCGACAAGGAATTTCGCTACCTTAGG
>CAYJCB010000085.1:0-8333 GCA_964368615.1 uncultured Halomonadaceae bacterium
TAGTGTCTTTATTAGGGCTAAACCACTTGGTTGTAGTGGTGAATAAAATGGATTTGGTCGATTACAGCGAAGTAGTTTTTAACCAAATTCGTGAAGATTACTTGGCTTTTACCCAATCACTAACCAACAGCACCCAGCTTAAACTGCCCGAATTGCACTTTGCACCCTTGTCAGCTTTGCAGGGTGATAATGTGGTGAATGCCAGCCCAGCTTTAAGCTGGTATCAGGGTTTGCCCTTAATGGCGCTGTTAGAAAACCTTGATGTACAACCGCCTATTGCAGCACAAACACTGCGTTTTCCTGTGCAATACGTGAACCGCCCAAACCTTAACTTTCGTGGTTATTGCGGCACTTTGGCGGCTGGTAAACTCAGCGTTGGCGATGCCATTAAAGTGTTACCTTCGGGCGTAACCAGCCGTGTTAAATCTTTGATAACTGCCAATAATAACCTAACGTCTGCCAATGAACTGCAACATGCCTACCCACAAATGGCGATTACGGTAACACTGGAAGATGAAATTGATATTTCGCGCGGTGATATTTTAGTAGCTGCCAATGACTCAACTAAAGTCACCGATAAAATTATTGCTGAAGTGGTTTGGCTGGCAGAGCAACCTTCTTTACAGGGCAAAACTTACCTACTTAAAACCGCCACTCGCTTAGTAAACGCACGAATTGTTGCGCTGCACTACACCACCCAAGTGAACACCCTAGAGCGCCAACCCGCCGCCGAACTGAAACTGAATGAAATTGCGCGTGTTGAATTGCAGTTAGAACAACCTATCTTGGCTGATGACTATTTAAGTAACCGCACCACCGGTAGCTTTATTCTTATCGACCGCCATGAAAACACCACCGTTGCAGCAGGCATGATTCAAGCTAGCCATCAAGAAGCTAAAGAAATTAAGCTAATGCCTGTTACCAGCAACGAAAGAGCCGCAAGGTTAGGCCAGTTAGCAGCAAAAGTTACGCTGCAAGGTGGAAGTAAAGCCCAGCGCCAACAGTTGGCGATTCAGCTAGAACGCTTGTTGTTTAACGCCGGACGTTTTGCCCTAGTGATAGATAAAGACGAACTAGCAGACGGATTAGCAGCAGAACAAGCCCAGTTAGAAACTTGGCTAGTAACTAAGGGACTACTACTAATCAGCGTAAATGCCACTAGCCAGCAACAACCACTTAGCGCAGTAATTAAAAACCAAGAAATTATTTGTGAGGGAAAGACAGCAGCAGAACAATTGTTAAACAAGCTTAGGGAGCTGCAAATTATTTAAAAACTGCTTGAAGAAAACGCCCCGATTTAGGTCGGGGCGCGTTCTAAAAACGACTAAAAGTACTAAATCAACACATCAACGTAATAGCCTTCTACGCCATTTACTTCTTCGTGGGCTAAACCGTGTACATCGGTTTCAAAGCCGGGGAAGCGTTGGTTGAAATCACGCACAAACTTCAAATAACCAACAATGGTAGCGTTAAAGCGTTCACCCGGAATCAGCAACGGAATACCCGGTGGGTAGGGCGTTACCAACATGGCAGTAACACGACCTTCTAGCTCATCTATCGGGCAGCGTTCCACTTGGCGGTGTGCCATTTTTGCCCAAGCATCGGCAGGTAACATAGCCGGTTCAATCTTCGACAAATACATATCGGTGGTAATGCGTGCCAGATTGTATTCCTTATAAACCGCATGAATGGCATTACATAAATCACGTAAGCCAGTGCGCTCATACCTTGGAAAACGCTTGGCAAATTCCGGCATAACACGCCATAAAGGCTGGTTACGGTCGTAATCATCTTTAAACTGTTGCAATTCCGTTACCATAGAATTCCAACGGCCTTTGGTAATGCCGATGGTAAACATAATAAAGAAGGAATACAGCCCCGTTTTTTCGATAATAATGCCGTGTTCAGCTAGGTATTTACTAACGATTGCAGCAGGAATACCACACTCATCAAAATTACCATCTACGTCTAAGCCGGGAGTGATAATGGTGGCTTTAATCGGATCGAGCATATTAAAGCCAGTTTCGATTTCACCAAAACCATGCCAAGTATCACCAGAATGAATCACCCAAGCGTCACGTTCGCCAATGCCTTCTTCTTCAGAAAGCTGATCGGGGCCCCAAACTTTAAACCACCAATCATCATCGCCAAACTCATCGTCTACTTTGCGCATGGCACGGCGGAAGTCTATCGCTTCTAAAATAGATTCCTCTACCAAAGCATGACCGCCTGGCTCTTCCATCATCGCTGCTGCTACGTCACACGAAGCAATAATGGCGTACTGGGGGCTAGTTGAAGAGTGCATTAAATAGGCTTCGTTAAAGCGGTAACGGTCTAGCTTACGGTTTTTGCTGTCTTGCACCAAAATTTGTGAAGCCTGCGACAAACCGGCTAATAACTTATGCGTCGACTGGGTTGAAAACACTAAAGTTTCTTCAGAACGCTCACGTTCGCCACCACCAATCGCGTGCATATCTTTGTAGAATTCATGAAAAGCCGCGTGGGGCAACCAAGCTTCATCAAAGTGCAGCGTATCAATGGTGTTGCCTAAAATTTGCTTAATTTCTTCCACGTTGTAAACAATACCGTCATAGGTTGACTGGGTAATGGTTAAAATACGCGGCTTTTTATTGGCTGCATTGCGTGCAAAAGGGTTATCAGCAATTTTTTGTTGAATAGTTTCTGGCAAAAATTCACTTTTAGGAATCGGGCCAATAATGCCGTAGTGGTTACGGGTAGGCATTAAAAACACTGGAATTGCGCCGGTCATAATAATCGAATGCAAAATGGATTTATGGCAGTTACGGTCAACCACCACAATATCACCAGGTGCAACCGTAGAATGCCAAACCACTTTATTAGAAGTGGAAGTACCGTTGGTCACAAAGAACAAATGGTCAGCACCAAAAATACGCGCGGCATTTTGTTCGCTAGCGGCCACTGGGCCAGTATGGTCTAACAACTGACCTAGTTCATCAACCGAGTTACACACGTCGGCACGCAGCATATTCTCACCAAAAAACTGGTGGAACATTTGCCCTACAGGGCTTTTTAGAAAAGCTACGCCGCCAGAGTGACCGGGGCAGTGCCAAGAGTAAGAAGAATCGCTAGCGTAATCCATCAACGCAGAAAAGAAGGGTGGCGCTAACGCATCTAGGTACTTTTTAGCTTCACGAATAATATGCCGTGCCACAAATTCTGGCGTATCTTCAAACATATGAATAAAGCCGTGCAGCTCACGCAAAATGGCATTAGGAATGTGCCGCGAAGTGCGCGTTTCACCATAAAGAAAAATAGGAATATCGCTGTTGCGCTTTCGCACTTCAGTTATAAAGCTGCTGATTACTTCTAACGCTCGGTTAGCACCCTCTTCTGTGCCCTCACCAATTTCTTCATCGTCTAAAGAAACAATAAAACAAGATGCGCGACTGGCTTGCTGGGCAAAAGCGGTCAAGTCGCCGTAGCTGGTGTAGCCCACGACCTCCATACCTTCTTTGCCGATAGCTTCTGCAAGGTCACGAATACCTGAACCGGAAATATTTTCTGAACGAAAATCTTCATCAACAACCACAACCGGAAAGCGAAATTTCATTATTTTTAAGCCCGCCACAGTAAATTAAACACATAAAACTATAGCTTACCCCTAATTTAAGGTAAAGAAATAGCCATAAACGCTTTAAAAGCAAAATCTGACTTGTTGCCTTACTAGTCGATACTATATACTTTCGTATAGTTAGCAGGTGCAGCATTTGGAGGTAGTTATGTTAGATGTAAAACAGTTACAAGACCTTTTGGTTAGCAAACAACACCTAGAACAGCGGTTAGCACTAAGCATGACAGCTCGACCAGAAACTTGGCACTTTATCTATAATAAACACCCAGAGCTGGCTTTTACACTTGCCCAAAACTCTAATTTACCACAAGCGCTTGCCGATGAATTAGCAAGCCACCCAGATGCACGGGTTAGGTTAATGATAGCGCGTCATGGTCAGCCCAGTTTTTATGCATTAAAACAGCTCAGCGAAGATAACGAAGCCGCAATTCGACTTGCTGTTGCCAAACGCCAAGATTTAGATGGACAGCTGCAAGACTGCTTATACGAAGACAGTGATGCAGGGGTGCAATTAGCCGCCCACCTTTACCAACAACAGCAGCAACACTTTGCCAGAGCTAGTGGCTGGTAAAAACTTAGTGGCTGGTAAAAAGATTTAACGAACTCAATGTCGATTGATTAGGTGCGACCTTTTGCACCGGAGGGTAGCTTCTTAGCTACCCTTTTTTTATGATTATTGTAATACATTTCAGTTAATTTATTCACAATCTTATACACATAAGCTGTGGATAAGATTGTGAATAACCCTGTGGTAGTTTGCTCTTACCCCCATTAAAACTAGCCTAGCTACAAATTGGCTAAAAAGGCATCAGCTGCCAGCAGCACTAATTTATAAAAACCAAAAAAAAGCCATTTATTTTTTTAAGTGGTTGTTTTTATTGATATTTATAAATAAACATTAAGTCAAGTCTTGACATTCGTAAGCCTGATTGAAAGTCATTTATTAACGATTAGCTGCATTCATTCAGTAGTTTAAAGAAATAAATACTTCCAATACCTAGCCTGTGGACACTTGACAAAGCCAAAACCCATTAAGACCGCTAGCAAGCCTAGGGGCAGCCTGCTATTCTTCAGTAATTACTTTATTAATAGGCTTTAAAAATGACCAGCACTTCAGCAGCAGCAACTCCTCTTAACAACAACCTTATTCCTGGCAAAGATGCACCGCTTGAAAGCACCATTGCCCGCCTTGAAAGCCAGCTAAAAACACTAGGCTTTAACGTAGCGCCTAAATCTTGGCTAAACCCTGTGCCCCACGTTTGGTCGGTTCACTTACAAGACCTAGATTGCCCACAATTATTTACTAACGGCAAAGGCTCGACTAAAGAAGCCGCTCTAGCTTCTGCTTTAGGCGAGTTTTTTGAGCGTTTAAGCTGCAACTATTTTTGGGCAGACTTTTGGTTAGGTCCTAAAGTTTCCCAAGGTGAATTTGTTCATTACCCAGAAGAACGTTGGTTTGCTGCGGATACTGAAACACTGCATAAAGACTTATTAGATGAACACTGTTTAGCCATTTATCAGCGTGAAGAAGCCTTAGAGCCAGCGCGAATGGTGGATATTAACTCAGGCGCGATTAACCGTGGTATTTGTGCGTTACCCTTTGTGCGCCAAAGCGATAAACAGCCCGTTTGGTTTCCCGTTAACCTAGTCGGTAACTTGTTTGTTTCTAACGGCATGGCGGCGGGTAACAACGCTTATGAAGCTTATACACAGGCGCTATCAGAGATTTTTGAACGTGCCATTAAAGCCCGTATTTTAAGCGAAGGTATGTGCCCACCACTGATTCCTAAAGAAGTTTTGGCACGTTACCCCAAGGTAGTAACAGCAATTAAAGCCTTAGAAGCAGCTGGCTTTCATGTGCAAGCCAGAGATGCTTCACTGGGCGGACGCTTCCCTGTTATTAACGTTACTTTATTGAACCCTAAAGACGGCGGCTGTTTTGCTTCCTTTGGTGCCCACCCTTTATTTGAAGTGGCTTTAGAACGTACCCTAACCGAATTGCTGCAAGGTCGCGCACTTGACCAGCTTGATGTTTTCCCAGCACCCACGCTAGATTTAGAACAGGTTGGCGAACCACACAACCTAGAAACGCACTTTACTGATTCCAGTGGTTTAGTTAGCTGGCATTTGATTGGCGATCGTTTCGACTTCCCCTTCACCGATTGGAACTTTACCGGCAACAGCGAAGAGCAATTTAACGCACTATTAGGTCAGCTGCATGATGAAGGCCGTGAAGTTTATATTATGGATTACCAGCATTTAGGCGTAGATGCTTGCCGTATTCTAGTGCCCGGTTTTTCTGAAATTTACCCAGCCGATGATTTATTGTGGGACAACAACAACCAAGGCATTGAACTGCGTGATGCGCTGTTAGAATTACCTGAGTTAGATCGCCCAGATCTAGACGAAGTGGCGGACATGATTAATCGGTCAGGTTTTGGACAACAGCACCCAGTGGCGGCTTTAATTGGTTTAGTGCCCGGTGGTTCAACCTTCTGGAAAGAATTGCGTGTTGGCGAACTGCGTGCCATGCTGTGTTTAGCACTAGGCGAACAAGAAGAAGCCCTTGATTTAATTGAAGGTTTACTACTGTTTGGTCACTTGCATGAACGCCGTGAAGACCATTACCGCTGCATTAAATCTTTGCTAGAAATCACCCTGTCTAACCAATTAATTGACCATTACCGCACCGCACTTAACCTTTACTTTGGTGAAGAACAAGTGAATGCCGGTGAGCGTTTAATCAATGGCGAAGATACCTTTGAAGGCTTTGCGCCAGCACCGGGTTTAGACGGCCTAGAAGCCCACGAAAAACTGATTGAAGCCTACTTAAAGGTACAAAAAGCCAAACAAGCGCATTCTGCTCGCTAACCACGACCTTCACTAATAACGATAAAAAAGGCCTTGCCATGCACACAACACACCAAGATTTATTGACTAGCCATTATTCCGACAATCGCTTAGCCATTCGTTTACAAGAAGCATTGATTGCCGAAGGTTTAAACCCACAGCAGTTAACTTTAGATGATATTGCTGCGATAGATCAGCTGCATGTAGGTGGACGACGTTCTAGCCGCCAACTGGCCGAACAGGCTGGTTTTTTAGCCGGTCAAAAAGTCTTGGATTTAGGGTGTGGAACTGGCGGTAGTAGTCGTTTATTAGTCGATGAATACGGCCTACAAGTGGTTGGCGTAGATATTACTCAACCCTTTGTAGACGTTGCCCAATGGTTAACACAAGCCACTGGCTTAACCGCTCGTACTAAGTTTATTTGTGCCGATGCCCAATGCTTACCGCTAGAAGATGCCAGCTTTGATGCGGTCTGGAGCCAGCACACTTTAATGAACCTGCCTGATTTAGCCAAAGGCTTGGCTGAAGTGAATCGAGTACTTAAACCTAGTGGAAGTTTATTGCTGCATGAAGTGTTACAAGGCGAAAACTTAGAGCCATTAAGCTTTCCCGTACCTTGGGCAGATACCGCCAGCACCAGTCACCTAAAAAGCCTCAGCCAGCTTGAAGAATACTTAACCGCAGCAGGTTTTGTGAAGGTTAAGCAGCAAGAAGTGACTGAACAAGCATTAAACTGGCGACAAAAACACACCGATAAAGAAGCCCGAGGACAAACAGGCATTTTAACGCCCCAGCTTATTTTTGGACCAAGATTTCTTCAAATGGGTAAAAACTTAATGGCGAATTTAGCTGCCGGTAAAGTGCGCTTAATAGAAGGTATTTGGCAGAAGGCCTAATAAAAGCTTACTAGATATTAAAACCTACCCGATGCCTATTTTAAAACCCGCCAGAGGCCTTAGCCTGTAAATTACCTTGATTATCTCTGCGCCAGCCCAGCATTTGCAGGGCTGGGCGCAGTTTAGATGGTTCTTCTAACTTAGCTTGGGCAGTAAAGTTCCAGCGGCGAGTTTTAGCATTGGCTTGGCCTTCTAACGTTAATTTATGCTGTCCACTTTGCTCAGCGGTTAACAACCAATCCAAAGTTTGAGCGTCTGGGCAAGTAGGCTGTAGAAAAACCTGACCTAGTTCCAGCTGCAACGGCTGCAACACTTTAATAGGCCCCGTTAAATTGCCGCTAAGTTGTTGGCAATCTAGACCTTGTTTAGCAAGTTTAGCGTTTAAATTAAGCCCACCCACTAACTCACCTTCTAGCGCCCAAGGCAAGCCACGGCTTTTTAGTAAGGCTAAATCACCGGCTTGTAAATTGGCAATTAAACGTCCCCAAGGTAATAAACTGGCTTGTAAGCGCCAAGGCTGTTTACTTTCTAACGCGCCCGCAGCGATTTCTTCACTACCTACTTGTAAGTTAATAGCTGGGTTAGCAAGGGCTAAACGCCAAGTAGATAGGTTCCAGCTTACTTCTTCAAGGCTAATACCCGTTAGGTCTAAACGCTGGGCGCTGCCGCTAGATAAAGTGCCCTGAACTTTTTGCCAAGCAACTTGTTGGGTATTTTGTGCAACCTGTTGCCCAAATAAACCCTGTTGCGCTTGAAACAACAACCATTCTGCGGGTGCTGTGGTAATCAAAGTCACTAGAAAAACCCAGCTACAAGCAAGCAGCAATAATAAACCCAACAGCAGGCGGCGTAGTTTATTCATTAAGAAGTCACCATTATAAAGGTCGCAGCACTAGGGTTAGTTGCAGCGGTTTGCCCTGCATAGTTAACGTTTGCCAATGCCAGCCTTTAGCTGCTGCGGTATTTAAAAAGCG
>CAYJCB010000086.1:0-8190 GCA_964368615.1 uncultured Halomonadaceae bacterium
TAAAGGCGGCGTAGATTCACGTTTTTCACTGCTTGCAGTGGGTTCTTATGCGTTTAATGACCGCTCTCATGTTTATGTTGCAGGCGGTATTAGTGCGATTAGAGTCAGTATTGATGATGGGTTCGAAAAGGTTAGCGACAATGGCGGTAGTTTATCTCTTTTAGTGGGTACAGAGTATAAACTCCAACGTAATTTAGGTGTGAACTTGTCGGTGGGTAGCTATTACCATGACAGTGATAATGGTGTTAAGACTGACGCGATTGGTATTGGTGCTGGCTTCCATTATTACTTATAGTTTTTAAGTACTCACTTTTAAGTACACATTTTTGAATTAGGCTGCTTGTTGCTGTTGCAGCCTTTTTTATGGTTTTCTTTTATGATTTTTATTTGCCTGCTAGCTAATAGCTGGCTTTACTCTTCTAGCATTTCTCGTTTGGCTTCTTCTTTAAACCTTGCTGCTTCTAAACCGTGTTTGTTTAAAAGTTTATAAAAATCAGTACGGTTTCTTCCAGCTAACTCAGCCGCTTTGGTAACTTTGCCTTGGGCAATACGCAGCACTTTGGTTAAATATGCCTTTTCAAATTCAGCGCGGGCTTCGCTTAAATGCGGCAGGCTGGTGCTTTCATCGGTAAGCACTTGGTTCACTAAATCTGCGGTAATAATGGGCTGATTGGTGAGTCCGGCGCATTGTTCAATAACGCCTTGCAGTTGGCGCACGCTACCCGGCCAAGGTGTTTTGGCTAACAACTCTAATGCTTCGGGTGCAAAGCCGTTAGCTTGGCTATCAAGGCGGCCTGCTGCTTCGTTCAATAGCTGTTTTGCCATTAATTGCACCAGCAACGGGCTGCGATTCAGCACATCTGGGTAATCTTTATTCTCTGAATTGCTAGCACGGTTAGTTTTAAGTTCGTCAATTAACGCAAACAACTGGTTTTTATCCACTGGCTTGGTTAAAAAGCCAGCCACACCACGGCGCGTGGCTTGCACGGCATCAGGAATTGTACCGTGGGCGGTTAAAATAATGACTGGTAAGCCTGGGTAAAGCGTTTGTATTTCATCGAATAATGTTAGCCCGTCCATTTCGTCCATGCGTAGGTCGGAAAGCACTAGGTCGGGCGTGTATTGCTTAAGTATTTCCAGTGCTTCTGGGCCACTTTCTGCGGTGGTCACTTTATGCCCAGCACTTTCTAAACGCAAAGAAAGCAATTTAAGCAGACTTAAATCGTCATCAACCAATAACAGTTGTGCCGGATTTTCGCTTAGTTTTGTTTCAGGAATTAGTTTCATTTAATTATTACTCTGACGTTGTTTGCGTTCGTGCAAGCGTTGCTCTATAGCAGTCAGGGCATCTAGCTTGGCTTTTAGCTGGTTGCGTTCAGCTTCAAGTTGCTGTATCTGTTTTTTAGCCAAACCAAGTTCTGCCGATAAAGCGTCCTTGCTCTGCTGTAAATACAGTCGTTGTTCTTCGCATTGGGTATATTGATTATTGTTTGTATTGTGTTGCTGGTTATTTTGCTGATCGCCTTGCTGCGTTGTTGGGCTAGTATTCAGCGGATTTATCACGCAACCTGTTAAGAGTGTAAGCAGTAATGTATAAAGAAAAAAATGTTGGTATTTGGACACAATCATAATCCTGTTCCTATTATCCTATTTTAAATTTGGTTAGCAGGCCATTCTAAACGAAACACCGTTGCCTCTTGGCTAGATGCTAAAAGTACCAGCTTGCCACCGTGGGCTTTCATGCAATCTGCTGCAATCGACAATCCCAAACCAGACCCTTTAACCGCGCCTCTGCGCCTACCGCTGCCTTGGTAAAAAGGTTCAAATAAGCGTTCTTGTTCATTGGCTGGAATGGGTGCACCGGCATTTTCTACTTCCACCCACTGCCAATTTTTTTCAATCCCCGCACGCAAATGAATGGCTTGGCTTGCATCGCCATAGTGCAGCGCATTGGTTAACAGGTTATCTAACGTGCTGCGCAACAAAGAAATATCACCTTTTAACACTAGGTCAGCTGCTGGGCGTGTTACTTGTTGTTGGCGTTGTTCTAACAGTGGCTGCCAAGGTTCTAATAAACGGTCTAGCAACTTATCTAAATAAACGTCTGCTACCTCGAACTGTTTTTTGCCTTGCAAAAGGTTGTAATCCAGTAGTTGTTCAATCAATTCTTGCAAGCGTTTGCTGTTTTGTTCTAACAGGCCAGTCACTTCTTTTTGTGAAGGGGTTAGGCTGCCCAAGACTTCTTCGTGCAATAAATCACCGGCTTCACGAATGCTGGCTAAAGGCGTTTTTAATTCATGCGAAATGTGCCGTAAGAATTGGGCTTTTTGCTGCTCGACTTCGTTTAACTGTTCTTCTAGCCAATTTAAACGAATGTCTAATTGTATCAATTCTGCTGGGCCTTCTTGTAGTTGTTTGGTCTTATTATTGTTATTAGGATTAGCCAAAGAGCTGATGCGTTTTTGTAAGTAATCTATAGGGCGCAACAGCCGCCAAGTAAAGAAAACCACCAATAATAACGACAAGCTTAACAGCATTAAAAACTGCCAAACCAGCTGTTTTTGTAGGCTTAACAGCTGTTGCTGCATGGCTTGTAAGCGTTGGTCAACACTGTTTTGAGTTTGACTGGTTAAAGAGTCGGTTAGGTCGGCAAGGTTGGCAATGTATTCAATATCGGCAAGGCTTTGTGGCTGTTGGTCGGCTAATAAAGCTTCTAGTGAAGCCTGAGCCGGTGTGGCAGGAAAGAGCAAGTAAGGTTGCTTCACTTGTGCTTTAAAGTCATTAAACTGGCTTTCTAATAGCTCTAATAATGAAGCGTCTTCCACAATTAAATATTGGCGACTGGTGCGTTCCATATCCAAGGCTAGGGTTTGCAACGATTGTGAGCGGCGTGTAAAAGCCACCGCTTCACGCGCACTTAATCCGGCTTGGTTAGACAGCTCGCGGTAGGCGCTGGCGGCTTGAAACACCAAAAACACTAGGGGCAAAACGACCCCCACAAAACCTAACAGCACCAGTTGCATTAGCGACAAATTAGCAGGGCGAAGTAATTTCATTTATTTTCTTAACGGTTAAAGCTTTTTACAAAATACCTGCGAATTACGCTGCCAGTTGTAAATTGCTTGGCGGGCTGCCGGTAGTTGTTCTACTGGGGCAGGTATAAAATCCCTTTCTAAAAACCAGTGTGCGGTATGGGTGGTTAGCACAAACAAAGTTTCTATACCGGCTTCAAGGGCTTGTTTTTCAATGCTAGCAAGCAAATTATCGCCGCGTTGGCTGTGGCGGTATTCAGGGTTTACCACTACACAGGCGAGTTCTGCTTGATGTTGGGCAGGGTAAGGGTAAAGCGCAGCACAGGCGATTATACTGCCATCTAGGTCAATCACAGTAAAACGTTCTATTTCTGCTTCTAATAACTCGCGTGAACGCCTAACTAGAATGCCAGATTCTTCTAACGGGCGCAGCAGGGCTAACAAGCCGCCCACGTCTTCAATTTTAGCACGGCGCAAAGTTTCGTAACGCAGTTGGGTAATTAATGTGCCGTCGCCATCGCGGGTGAATAGCTCTTGCAGCAGTGCACCGCTGCGTTTATAGCTTAGCAAGTGGGTTCTGGGTATGCCTTTGCGGCTGGCGTTGCAGGCGGCTTGCAAGTGCCTTTTTAGCAGCGGTTGGTCATTTAAGCCTTCTAATGCTAAAAGTGCTTCGGCATCTTGTGGGCTTAAATCACGAATTAACTTGCCTTGGGCATTTTTTAAGCCTTCAGCTTCGCCAAATAAAATTAATTTTTCAGCGCCTAGTTGTGTTGCAACAGCGGTTGCTACTTCTTCGGCATCTAAATCAAAGGCTTCGCCGGTGGGTGAATAACCCAAGGGCGGCAGCAGTACTAACATGCCTTGGTCTAGCAAGGCTTGAATGCTTTTAACCTGCACCTTACGCACTTCACCACAAAAGTGCATATTAACGCCGTCCCTAACTCCTAAAGGACGCGCGGTAATTAAATTACCACTCATCACTTTTAGACCAGCGCCGTGCATGGGTGAATTGGCTAAGCCCATTGATAGCCGCGCTTCTAATTCAGCGCGTAAACTGCCGACGCAAGCCAGAATAGCCGGTAGGCGTTGTTTATCGACCAGCAAACGGCCTTGGTGTTCTTGCCAAGCTAGGCCACGGTTATCTAATTCTTCACGGGCTTGGGCGCGTACCCCATAGGTTATAACAAGGCGTACGCCCAAAGAGTTCAGCAGTGCTATGTCGGTGATTAATTCACGCAGACCCGCAGTACGCAAGGCTTCGCCATCTAGGTGAATTACAAAAGTACGCCCGCGATGGGCGTTAATGTAAGGGGAAGCATTACGAAACCAGTGAACGTGCTGGTCTAGGTTGAGATTAACCAAATGAAGCCTTCAAAATTAAGAAGATGATAATCGACAAGATTGCACCAGCGGGTAGCGTGACTAGCCAAGAAGCAAAAATGCTGCTGACTACACGCATATTAATCGCCGCTAGGCCACGCGCCAAACCAACGCCTAACACAGCGCCAACTAGGGTGTGAGTGGTTGAAATTGGCATACCAATGCCTGAAGCAAACACTACCGTACCGGCAGTTGCTAAGGTTGCAGCAAAGCCACGGCTAGGGGTTAGTTCAGTAATGTTAGTACCAATCGTGGCAATCACGCGGTGCCCGTACATAACTAAACCCGCCACAATACCGCCACCACCAATCAGCAGAATCCACGAAGGGGTTTGCACTTTATCAAGCACTTCACCACCGGCTTGAATAACACCAACAATTGCAGCAACAGGGCCAATGGCATTCGCCACATCGTTAGAACCGTGGGCAAAAGCCATTGCACAAGCAGTAAATACCATTAGCAGTGCAAAAACTTTCTCTACGTTTTTAATCTGTAATTGGCTATTGCTGGATTCGCCGTGAATACTTTTTTGCATAAAAAAGCCCAAAATAGCCAAAGCTACACCAGCTGCTACAGAATAAAGCATGGCTTCGTTGTTGGTTATGTCTAAACCTAGGTGTTTAAAACCCTTGGTAAAGGTTACTGCTGCAACAATAAAACCCACAATAAAGGTGTATAAAGGCACGTACTTTTTGGCGGCTATAAAAGCATTGTCGGCTTCAAAAATAAGCTTTTGAATGCTTTTAAACAGTAAGAAGCCCACCACACCTGCCAGTAAAGGCGAGACTATCCAGCTGCTGGCGATTACTAATACGCCCATCCATTGCACAGCATCGACCGAAATACCCACAGCAGCAAAACCAACAATTGCACCAACAATCGAGTGGGTAGTTGAAACTGGCCAGCCTTTGTAGCTAGCGATTAACAACCAAATGCCTGCTGCTAGTAAAGAAGCCAACATGCCATAAACCAATAACTCGGGGTTATCAGCAAAGCTGCTAGTATCTACAATGCCTTTGCGAATGGTTGAAGTCACTTCACCACCGGCCAGCCAAGCACCTGCAAATTCAAAAACAATTGCAATAATAATGGCTTGTTTAATAGTAATGGCTTTAGAGCCAACTGAAGTGCCCATAGCATTAGCTACGTCGTTAGCGCCTATGCCCCAAGCCATAAAAAAACCAAACAAGCAGGCTAGAACTAAAAAGGTATTACCGTGTTCAATAATAATAGACATAAAAAACCTTAAAGCTGGGTTAACGAGCCATCATAATTTGCAAACGACCACCAACACGTTGGGCGCGATCTGCTAAATCACCCACCCAGTCAATTACCTTGTAAAGGAAAATAACATCAACGGGTGGCCACTCTTTTTCTAGATCAAACAACTGGGCGCGTACCTGAATTTCTAGTTCATCGGTATCTTGCTCTAGCTGATCTAGCGTTTTAATCATTTTAGTTAGGAGTTCTGTTACCTGACGGCCAAAACCTGAACCTAACAATTTCTCTATTTCATTAATCGTGCGCTGGGCTTGCTCTACCGCAAGTACGCCGCTGTTAGTAAAATCTAACATGGGCTGCGCCATTGATTCTGGGATTTGCATTTTGCGACCCAGTATTAACCCAGCAATGTCTTTAGCCTTGTTTGCGATTTTATCTTGCTGGGCAACCAGTTCTAATAAATCGCTGCGAGAAACCGGCATAAACATGCTATTAGGCAAACCTAGACGAATTTCACGTTTTAAGTCATCTGCATCTTGCTCTAATTTGCTGATACGCTTACGCAGCGCCTTGGCTTCTTCCCAATCGTTTGCCAATACTGCCACCATAAAAGGTTGCAACAGTTGCGTAGCAGTATAGGTTTTATCTATATGCTCTAGCAAAGGACCAAAGGGAGAGCGTCCAAACAGCTTAGAAAGGGGGTTATTGGATGTCATACTGAGTACCTTGAAATAGGAATCGGAATGCAACTGGCAGGTATTATAAAAGTTGCCTTAGCCTAATGTCACAGTCTTTTAACACAAATAAGAGGTAAGCGGCACTTATGGCCAAAGAAATAGAGTTAAAGTTGCTGATTAGGCAGGCGGATTTTAAACAATTAGAAGCCTTAATGCAGCAATATAAAGCCAATTCACAAGGAACTAAGCACCTAGAAAACACTTATTTTGACACGCCCACTTTGCATCTAAACCAAGCCAAAGCGGCTTTGCGCCTAAGATTTAATGGCAACAGCTGGCTGCAAACTTTAAAAACCAGCGGCATAACGTTAGGTGCATTAAGTGAACGTGGTGAATGGGAAATGGCTGTTCCTGATGGAACGCTGAATTTAGCACTTTTTCCTGAAGGTATTTTGAATCCTGCTTGGCAAAATGAACTAACGGCACAATTTAGCACTAACTTTACGCGGCAAACTTGGCTGTTAAGTAATGCAGATAGCGAAATAGAGCTAGCAGCTGACATGGGTGAAGTCTTGTTGCCCAGCAAAATGGGGCAAACCCAAGCAGCTAAAGATGTGATTTGTGAAATTGAATTAGAGTTAAAGCAGGGTGAAACAGCTGATTTATTTAAACTGGCTAATCAGCTAGCTGGCGAATTGGTTGTTCACCCAGGCGTGTTAAGCAAAGCAGAAAGGGGTTTAAGGCTATTAAAAGGCACTGCTGCTGTCGAAAAAAATAGTTTAACCAGCCTAATAGGCAATACCGTTAGTTTTACGGATTTAAATAATTTAGCAGGGCAGGAATTAAACCGCTGGATACTGGCGCATGAAAACTTTGCCTTCAATGCCAATGAAAACGAGCTGCTGCAAGCCCAACGCGCTTTGTTACGCTTATATGCTTTATTAGTGTTGGCGCAGCGTTTGTGCGCTGCTGCTGAGCTATATCCAGCCATAAAAGCCGTTAAAGCCTTGATTGAAACCTTTCTACCTTGGGTGGAAGCCTGCTGGCAAGATCGCGCTTTACAAAGGTTAGAATTAAATAGCTTTGATGCTGAATGGCGTTCGCAGCATTTAAGTTATGCCGCACGGCGCAGTGAATACCGTCGCTTATGGCAGAAAAATTGGGTAGGCCAAGCCAGTTTGTTGTTAGTAGAAAGCTTGTTTGCCAGCCAATACCAGCAAGCTTGTACGCAACAAAACAAAGCAGAACAGGTGTTGCAAGATTCGATAGCTAAGCTAGGTTTGCCGCAACAGCCGATGGAAGCTGCCACTTGGTTAGAGCGTTACCCATCTTTAGTTAGGGTTGAATTGTTGCTGCAACAGGTAAGGCCAGCAGAAAAAAATAATCAACAGCTTATTAAGCAAATGCAAGAAGACATAGAGGTTTTAAATGGTTATGAGCAGTTGCTGGCAGTAAAAGATTTAAGCGAAAGTATTAAAAAATTAGTAAACACTGAGCGTCATGCACTTTTATTGCAATTGGGCAGAATGGCGCAAGCACTTTGGATAGAAAACTAAAATAAAGGAAATAACTGCTAAATGAATGTTTTTAATGACTTATTCTATATTTCTTTAAGATGCAAAGGATAAACCACTAAGTAGCTAGGTCGGTTAGTTAAGTAAATGATATAAATCAAGTTTTTATCTAGGGAGGTGTTTTAATACTTTAGTCTATAGTTTGCCCTGCTGGTGATTGACAAGGTATAAAAAAGCATGAGAGTCTGCACCTTGGCGGTTAAGAAGAGCTGCTTACCGCACCCTGAACCCAAATTTATAGTATTTGAACCAATAAAAAATAAAAGGTAACTACATTATGAAATTGCGCCACAAAATTGCAGGCAC
>CAYJCB010000087.1:0-1614 GCA_964368615.1 uncultured Halomonadaceae bacterium
TAATTAACTAAAGCTGAGTAGATTAACATGAGCCTGAAAGGCACACAAAAGAAACAACTAAGATCCTTAGGTCACACCCTCAACCCCGTGGTATCGGTTGCGGACAAGGGTTTGTCTGAAGGCGTTATAAAAGAAGCCGACCGCGCCATTACTGACCATGAGCTAATTAAAATACGCTTCAGCATGGACGACCGTGATGAACGCCGCGAAATGATGGCTGAACTAGCCACTAAACTGCAAGCTGAACTGGTACAAACCATCGGTAAAATTGGTTTATATTACCGTGCTGCACGCAAGCCTAACCCTAAGCTGTCTAACCTGCTGCGGCTGGCTGAATAAAGTTTTTTTGACAACAAAAAACAAAAAAGCCGCACTATTTTAAAATAGCGCGGCTTTTTATTAGAGCTAACTTAGCTTATTCGCCGTAACGAATTTCACCCACTTCGTACTCAACATCGCCCCGTGGGGTTTTGATGTGGGCAACGTCGCCTTCTTCTTTACCAATAAGCCCGCGGGCAATGGGTGAAGAATAAGAAATTTTACCTTTCACCACGTCAGCTTCATCTTCACCAACAAGGGTGTAGGTTACTGCTTCGTCAGTATCTAGGTTAATTAAATCAACCGTTACGCCAAATACCACCTTGCCAACCTTAGGCAAAGTAGTTACGTCAATTACTTGCGCGTTAGACAGCTTGCCTTCAATTTCTTGCAGACGACCTTCAATAAAGCCTTGTTCTTCACGTGCTGCATGGTATTCGGCATTTTCTTTCAAGTCGCCGTGCTCACGTGCATCAGCAATTGCAGCAATTACTCTCGGGCGAGCTACGGTTTTTAGCTGATTAAGCTCTTCACGCAGACTTTTTTCACCCGCTACTGTCATTGGACTTTTTTGCATAATTAAATCTCTCCTTGATGCAGATCCTGCAAACGACGCACCTTAATATCCATGCCAAACTCAAGTGCTTGGCACAAAGCTGCTGCCCCAGCCAAAGTGGTGCTGTAGGGTACTTTGTGCTGAATTGCAGCACGACGAATACCAGCAGAATCGGTCGTCGCTTGACGGCCTTCGGTGGTATTTACGATATACGCAATTTCATCGTTCTTAACTTTATCAACAATGTGCGGACGACCTTCAGCCACCTTGTTAACCACTTCAGCATCGTAACCTGCGGCTTTTAATACCGCAGCAGTGCCGCTGGTTGCTACTAACTTATAGCCAAGCTTATCTAAAGAAGCAGCCACTTCGGCCACAAAAGGCTTGTCGGCTTCGCGCACAGAAAGGAAGGCACGACCACCAGCTTTAGGCATTTTTTCGCCTGCGCCCAGTTGTGATTTCATAAAGGCTTCAGCAAAGGTTGCACCGCTGCCCATCACTTCGCCTGTAGATTTCATTTCTGGACCAAGAATTGGGTCAACGCCTTGGAACTTGTTGAAAGGGAAGACCGCTTCTTTAACGCTAAAGAAAGGCGGAATAATTTCCTTTTCAAAACCCTGTTCTTTTAAGCTAGTGCCAGCCATGCAACGTGCGGCAATTTGCGCTAACGAAGTACCAATGCACTTAGAAATAAATGGCACAGTACGTGAAGCGCGTGGGTTTACTTCGATGATGTAAAT
>CAYJCB010000087.1:1714-8136 GCA_964368615.1 uncultured Halomonadaceae bacterium
ACATAGGAAGGACGCACAACTAGCGGATAACCAATCGCTTCAGCTTTGGCAATAGCTTCATCAAAGCTACGCACCGTTGCGTTAGGCGGCTGAATTAAGCCTAGCTTTTCAATCATCTGCTGGAAGCGTTCGCGGTCTTCAGCGCGGTCAATCGCATCAGGTGTGGTACCAATAATCGGCACGCCAGCGGCTTCTAATTCACGTGCTAATTTAAGTGGTGTTTGGCCACCAAACTGCACAATCACACCTTTAGGCTGTTCTTTGTATACAATTTCTAGCACGTCTTCTAGGGTGACTGGCTCAAAATACAAGCGGTCTGAAGTGTCGTAATCAGTAGAAACTGTTTCTGGGTTGCAGTTGACCATAATGGTTTCATAACCATCATCACGCATGGCAAAAGCCGCGTGTACACAGCAGTAGTCAAACTCAATACCCTGACCAATACGGTTTGGACCGCCACCTAACACGATAATTTTATCGCGTGTAGAAGGATTAGCTTCGCATTCTTCTTCATAAGTGGAATACATGTAAGCAGTGCTAGTCGCAAATTCTGCTGAACAGGTATCAACGCGCTTATAGGTAGGGCGTACATTTAGCTGGTGACGTAGTTTACGGAAGGAGTTTTCTGATACGCCTAACAACTGTGCTAAACGTGCATCAGAGAAACCTTTACGCTTTAAGCGGTAAACCTTGTCGTAATCTAACTCACCAAAACTTGTTTTAGCGACTTCGGCTTCCAAATCAATTAACTCTTTAATTTGGATTAAGTACCAATGATCGACATGCGTTAAGCGGTGAATTTCTTCAAGATCCATACCAGAACGGAAGGCATCACCGATATACCAAATACGGTCTGCACCAGGGTTTTGCAATTCACGGCGCAGGGTAGCAAGTGATTCAGTATCAAACTTTTCTAGCTTAGGATCTAAACCATTCACACCCACTTCTAGGCCGCGCAATGCTTTTTGCAACGACTCTTGGAAGGTACGGCCAATCGCCATCACTTCACCCACTGACTTCATTTGCGTGGTTAGGCGGTCATTAGCTTGGGGGAATTTTTCAAAGGTAAAACGTGGAATCTTGGTAACAACATAGTCGATGGTTGGCTCGAACGAGGCTGGTGTTACGCCGCCAGTAATGTCGTTTTGCAACTCATCTAGGGTGTAACCTACGGCTAGCTTGGCAGCGATTTTAGCAATCGGGAAGCCAGTGGCTTTAGAAGCCAAAGCAGACGAACGGCTAACCCGTGGGTTCATTTCGATAACCACCATACGGCCCGTATCTGGGCAGATACCAAACTGCACGTTAGAACCACCGCTTTCAACACCTATCTCGCGAATAACTGCCAAAGAGGCATCGCGCATAATTTGGTATTCTTTGTCGGTTAGGGTTTGTGAAGGCGCAACGGTAATCGCATCGCCTGTGTGTACGCCCATGGCATCAAAGTTTTCAATCGAACAAACAATAATGCAGTTATCGTTGGTGTCACGTACCACTTCCATTTCGTATTCTTTCCAACCAATCAGCGACTCATCAATCAGCAGCTCTTTGGTGGGCGAAAGGTCTAGGCCACGCAAACAAATCTCTTCAAATTCTTCTTTATTGTAAGCAATACCACCGCCCGAACCGCCCATAGTAAAGGAAGGACGAATAATGCACGGAAAGCCTAAATCAGCTTGCACCTGCCAAGCTTCTTCCATGCTATGCGCAATATTGGCACGCGGACATTCTAAGCCAATTTTTTTCATGGCTTCAGCAAAACGCTGACGGTCTTCGGCCTTGTCGATGGTGTCGGCATTAGCGCCAATCATTTCTACGCCATACTTTTCTAGCACGCCGTATTTTTCTAAATCTAACGCACAGTTCAATGCGGTTTGGCCACCCATAGTCGGCAGCAGCGCATCAGGGCGTTCTTTTTCAATAATCTTTTCAACAACTTCCCACAAAATAGGCTCGATATAGGTTGCATCGGCCATCGCTGGGTCGGTCATAATCGTGGCAGGGTTAGAGTTAACTAAAATAACTCGATAACCTTCTTCACGCAGTGCTTTACAGGCTTGAGCGCCTGAATAGTCAAATTCACAGGCCTGACCTATTACAATAGGACCAGCACCTAGAATGAGTATGCTTTTAATATCGGTACGTTTTGGCATGACATTCTCTGTATTTCTAACGGGTTCAGGCGGCCGAGTTTTTACGGGCTTCGATCAGGGCAACAAAGCGATCAAACAAGATTGCTGCGCCTTTAGGATCAGTACTAGCGGCTGGATGACCTTGGAAACCAAAAGCGGCTTTATCGGTACGTTCAATACCCTGCAACGAACCATCAAACAAGGATTTATGCGTGGCTACTAGGGTGGCTGGCAAAGAGGCTTCATCAACAGCAAAATCGTGATTCTGGTTAGTAATCATGACGTTTTTATGCGCCAAACTTTGCACTGGGTGATTAGCACCGTGATTACCTACGTGCATTTTTACTGTTTTAGCACCCAAAGCCAGCGCCAGCAGTTGGTAGCCTAAACAAACACCAAATACGGGTACGTCTGCTTCTAAAATGTCAGCAACGGCTTTAATCGCGTAAGCGCAAGGCTGCGGATCGCCCGGGCCATTACTTAAAAACACGCCATCAGGGTTCATCGCTAACACTTCAGCAGCAGGCGTTGTGGCAGGCACTAGCGTTACACGGCAACCACGGCTAGCTAACATACGCAAAAAGTTAAGCTTTACACCAAAATCATAAGCAACAACGTGGTGCGGTAAATCAGCAGCCGTTAGCTGTGCATAACCTTCGCCCAGTGTCCAAATGCCTTCTGTCCAGTTTTGAATGGTTTTAGTGGTAACTTCTTGCACTAAATCGACACCCAACAAACCGGCAGAATTTTTAGCAGCAGCAATGGCTTGTTCAGCAGCATCAGGGGCAGCAGCGGCTTCACCAGCAAGAATGCAGCCCTTTAACGTGCCTTTTTCGCGCAACACACGTGTTAGGCGGCGCGTATCTATTTCACTAATCGCCACTCGGTTGTTCTTTTGCAGGTAATCCACCAAAGACATGCCGCTGCGAAAGTTGCTAGCCATTAATGGTAAATCACGAATGATTAAACCAGCAGCGCCAGCAGTTGCAGACTCATTGTCTTCAGAATTAATACCGGAATTGCCAATATGAGGGTAGGTGAAAGTCACCAGTTGGCGAGTATAAGAAGGGTCAGTCAATGTTTCTTGATAGCCGGTCATTGAGGTATTGAATACTACCTCACCGACTGTTTGTCCGTCAGCACCAATAGCGATGCCTTTGAACACACTGCCGTCTTCTAGGGCCAGAATAGCGGGTCTGGTCAAAACAGTTTCCTCCCATAACAGGCTTTCAGCAGGGCCGTTTGTATACGACCAATACCGATTTTGGGTTGCAAAAAAGCGAGATGAACTGGTGTCCATCCCGCTTTTTTATATGATTTGGTAGGTAAGCTTATGCCCTAAGTTAGGGTGCTTATCTTAATAATTCTACCGCAAATGCACTAGAAGCGTCCACAGTAAATTACTTTAAGTTCAGTACGTCCTGCATATCGTAAAGACCGGCCGACTTACCTTCTAACCAGCTGGCTGCCCTAACTGCACCTTTTGCAAAAGTCATGCGGCTAGAAGCCTTGTGGGTAATTTCGACACGCTCACCTTCATTACCAAACACTACCGTGTGATCGCCCACCACATCGCCAACACGCATAGTGGCAAAGCCAATGGTTTCTGGCTTACGAGCGCCGGTGTGGCCTTCTCTGCCATAAACCGCCACTTCTTTTAAGTTACGCCCCAAGGCTTTGGCAACCACTTCACCCATACCTAAAGCAGTACCCGAAGGCGCATCAACTTTATGGCGGTGGTGCGCTTCAACAATTTCAACGTCGTAATCATCGCCCAGTGCAGCAGCAGCTAATTCTAATAAGCGGAAGCACACGTTAACGCCCACGCTCATATTCGGCGCAAATACTACTGGTATTTGTTCAGCAGCAGCCGCCAACGCAGCTTTGTCGCTGTCGCTTAAACCCGTTGTGCCAACTACCATAGCTTTGCCATTCGCCGCACAAAAAGCCGCATTGGCAAGGGTGACAGCCGGTGCAGTAAAATCAATCAACAGATCAAAATCATTCACAACCTTTTCCAACGAATCAGCCACAAGTAACGCATTTTTGCCAATGCCAGCTAATTCACCTAAATCAACACCCACCAAACTGGAGCCTGGTTCAACGATGCCAGCAGCTAATTTAACTTGGTCGCTTTCGCTAACGGCCTGCACCAAAGTTTTACCCATGCGGCCACTTGCGCCCATAATTGCTATTCTGATCATTTTGTTCCCCATAGAATTTTACAAAATCTGGTTGTTTAAGCCTTATAATGAAAAGCATTATACTGGAAGTTTGCCAGTCTTAGACATTCAAGACAGAGCCACTTTTTTAAAGGGATTCGTATGCCAACTAAGCTTTTTTCCAACCCTAGTTATGAGCGCATTAAACGCTTAAACGCTATAGGTGTTGCGCTCTCGGCGCAGAAAGATCAAATTCAACTATTAGAAATGATTCTTAACAGTGCCCGCGAACTTACCCAAGCCGATGCGGGCACGCTTTATATGGTTGAACCAGATGGCGAATCACTACGCTTTGTTATGGTGCATAACGACCAGCTCAACATTCATTTAGGTGGCAGCAACAAGCCCGTTGGCGATAGCTTTTCGCTAATACCTTTGCACCTAGCCGATGGCTCGCCCAATGAACGCATGATTGCTGCTTGGTCGGTACTGAATAAAACCACCGCGCGTATTAAAGATGCCTACGATGAAGAAGGGTTTGATTTTTCTGGCACACGTTCTTTTGATGCAAAAACTGGCTATCGTTCACAATCTTTTTTAACCATTCCGCTGCTTAACCACGAAGGCGAAGTTATCGCTGCTCTACAGCTACTCAATAAATTAGACGCTGAAGGCAAAACGGTAGAGTTTGACGATAGCGACCAAGACATAGCCGAATCATTAGCTTCACAAGCCGCTGTTGCACTAACTAACCGGCGCTTAATGGACGAGTTACGCACCCTATTTGATAGCTTCACCCAAGTTATTGCTAGCGCGATTGACTCTAAATCGCCCCACACAGGTGCGCACTGCCGCCGTGTTCCTGAAGCCACTTTACTGCTTGCCGAAGCGGCTAACGGTGCTGAATTTCCAGGGCTAGAAGGCTTTAGCATGAGCGATGAAGACCGCTATGAATTAAAAACAGCGGCTTGGTTGCACGACTGCGGCAAGGTAATTACCCCGCACCACATTATGGAAAAATCCACCAAACTAGAAACCATAGTAGATCGCATTGATTGGGTAACAGACCGCTTTGAAATTCTGCGCCGCGATTTAGAAATCGCCCTACTAAAAGAACAATTAACCGCCGCGCAACAAGGCACACAGTTAGAAAAAGAACGCCTAGATTTTTATGCACAACTTAACGCACAACTAGCCGATGACTTGGCATTTTTACAAATAGCTAACACGGGCGGCGAATTTATGGCCGATGACAAGCTAGCCAGAGTTGCCAGTTTAAGTGAACAGGGTTGGTTAGATTTAAATGGCCAGCGCCAAGTTTTACTAAGCGAAGACGAAATCATGAACCTTTCGATTCGACGCGGCACACTGAACCAAGCCGAGCGCACCATTATGGAAGGCCACATGGTACACACCTTGGCAATGTTAGAGCAGCTGCCGTTTCCACGTCACCTACAGCGCGTACCCGAATATGCTGGCGGTCACCATGAACGCATGGACGGTAAAGGCTACCCACGCGGGCTAACCCGTGAGCAAATGTCGATACCCGCACGCATGATGGGCATTGCTGATGTTTTTGAAGCCTTAACTGCCCACGAAAGACCCTATAAAAAACCCATGCCCTTGTCGCAAGCCTTAACCATTATGGGGCGCATGGTGGAAGACCATCACCTAGACCCTGATATTTTTACGTTATTTGTTTACAAAAAAGTTTACCTTGATTACGCTAAAAAACATCTACGCGACGAACAAATTGACGAGGTAGATATAAGCACCCTGCCAGGCATTAACCTTGAATCAATCCAAAAAAATATAGCTAGGAGCTAAGCGTGAAGGTAGAAATTTTAGGCTGTAGCGGTGGCATGGGGGCAGGTGAATACACTACCTGTTACCGAATAAATGAGCATACTTTATTAGATGCCGGCACTGGTTTGGGTAAGCTTAGCCATGATGAGCAGTTAAAAATTAAGCATATTTTTATAACCCATTCACACATGGATCATATTTGCTTCTTACCACTGTTAATCGACAATTTGTTTGAACGCTTAAAAGAACCCCTACAGGTTTACGCCTTGCCTGAAGTGCTAGCCACTTTGCGCGAACACATTTTTAACTGGGAAATTTGGCC
>CAYJCB010000088.1:0-8130 GCA_964368615.1 uncultured Halomonadaceae bacterium
GTAACGGATTTCTGCTTGAGTTCGGTCAGATTCATGGGTTTTTTATAGGTGATCTTGCTTAGAGGGTAATGTCCGTGTAAAGCGGTGTAATAATTAATTTACCGAGCTTGCACACAAGATTAATAGATTGAGCGAAATAGCTTGTTGCTCATTCTGATTGATTGCTACTTAGAGCATTAAGGGCAGGTCGATTTCCTGCAACATTCATTTGATTTAGAGTGCTGCTGGAATAAAGCTAAAACGGTGCTGAATAAAACTGTGCTGCACCAGACGAAATCTATCTTGCCTTAAGCTGAATCTGCACGCAACACTTTAATTACAGTTTTTACGTGCAGAAGCCATATTACAACGACTATAAATTAGCGTCTATAAAGGCTGATAGCTGTGATTTAGACAAAGCGCCGACCTTGCTAATAACTGATTCGCCACCCTTAAATAACATCAAAGTGGGTATACCGCGAATACCAAAACGCGCTGGGGTATCAGTATTTTCGTCAATATTCAATTTGCAAACTAACAAACGACCTTCGTATTCACTAGCAATTTCATCTAAAACAGGAGCAATCATTTTGCAAGGACCACACCATTCTGCCCAGTAGTCAACTAAAACGGGCAACTCTGCTTTTAACACATCATCTTCAAAGTTGACATCACTGGTATTGAGAATGTTAGCACTCATAGTCTGTTCTCCATTGGGAACTTAATCATCAAGTAATCTAGTGCATCATATCACCCTCTTTGGCACACCTAAAGACGTAAGAATATAATCTTCGACCTTTTGGTGTTATCTTTGTTTTTTTAAAGCCTATTTTCACCCTTGTTTTATGGATGATTTCCTTATGATTAGCGAGCCAACAAACAACCTTGAAACCTTGCCAGATGGCCTTGAACGCTTGTCTGAGGGCGACTTGGTAGCTTCTTTAGACCTAGGCTCTAATAGTTTTCACCTATTGCTAGCCCGTAAAATAAAAGGCGAATTAAGCATCATAAAACGTATGGGTGAAAAGGTGCAGCTAGCTGCTGGCTTAAATGCCCATAACCGTTTAAGTGAAGAAGCGCAGCAGCGCGGGCTAGAATGTTTAAAATTAATGGCACCCTTTTTACGTGGTCTGAACGAAAATCAAGTCACGCTAGTGGCAACCAATACCTTACGAGCCGCCCACAACGCCAAAGAATTTATTGACCGCGCCGAAGCCATTTTAGGCTTTCCTATCGAAATTATTGCTGGCCGTGAAGAAGCCCGCTTAATTTATGTTGGCGTAGTAAATTCTAACCCTAAAGTAACCGATCAACGGCTAGTCATTGACATTGGTGGCGGCAGCACTGAATTTATTATTGGTGAAGGCAATGAACCTCAGCGTTTAGAAAGCCTACACATGGGCTGTGTTAGCTATAATTCGCGTTATTTTAATAGCGCAACGATTACAGCTAACAATTTTCAAAAAGCCTATTTAGCCGCCCACGGTGAATTACTGCACATTCAAAAGCATTTTCTGAATCATGGCTGGCAACTAGTTCACGGCAGCTCTGGCACTATGAAAACCCTTTCATTAATTCTTGGTAAAGGGCAACTAGCTAGCATAACTTTAGCTGGTTTAAAGCAAATGCGTGATGAACTACTTGAAATCGGCAGCCCAGAACACTGGACAAAATATGGTATTCGTGCAGAAAGAGTCAGCATAGTACCGGCTGGCCTAGCCATTAGTTTGGCTATTTTTGAAGCTTTAGGCATTGAAAGCCTAGACTATTCAGATGGAGCGCTGCGCGAAGGGGTGCTGTATGAATTACTGGGCAGCGGTACGGAAGAAGACGTTCGTGTGCGTACGGTTCGGGCTGTTTCTGAACGCTTTCAAATTGACCCTACTCAAAGCCATTCAGTTACAACGGCTGCTTTACATGCCTTTGACCAAGTGGCTGAAGCTTGGGGGCTAGAAAAACTACCCAAATGGCGCAACAAGCTAGAATGGGCAGCAAGATTGCATGAAATTGGCCTAAGTGTTGCACACACTCAGTACCATAAGCATGGCGCTTATTTGGTGCGTTTCGCTGATTTGGCTGGCTTTACCCGCCCACAGCAACAAATGCTAGCTGTATTAATTCGCGCGCATCGCCGTAAATTTCCACTGGCTGAATTTAATATTTTCACCCCAGAAGACCAATTAAAGCTGCAACGTCTAGCGTGTTTATTACGCTTAGCGGTTCTGTTGCACCCTAGCCGCCCCGAAACACCTTTTATGGATTTCAGAATCAGCCTAAACAGCAGCCCTTCTAAAGAAGCCATGCAAATTACTTTTGCCGAAGGCTGGTTAGAAGAACAACCGCTGTTAAGGAATGATTTAGAACAAGAAGCGAATTGGTTAGCAGTTGCAGGCTTTGAACTTACGTTCAGCTAGCCTGCTTTATGACTCGCTGCTACTCAGCTTCAGGGCGCATGGCTGGGAAAAGTAAAACATCACGAATCGACGGACTATCGGTGAACACCATCACTAGTCGGTCGATACCAATGCCTTCACCGGCTGTGGGTGGCATACCGTATTCTAGGGCGCGTATATAGTCAGCATCATAGAACATGGCTTCGTCATCACCGGCTTCTTTTTCTGCAACCTGTTCTAAGAAACGGTCACGCTGGTCTTCAGCATCGTTAAGCTCAGAAAAACCATTGGCAATTTCACGTCCACCAATAAAGAATTCAAAGCGGTCGGTGACTTCTGGGTCGTCATCGTTACGACGCGCCAAGGGTGAAACTTCAGCTGGGTAGGCAGTAATAAAAGTTGGCTGGCGTAGTTTTGTTTCAGCCACTTCATCAAAAATCTCAGTAATAATTCTGCCTAAACCCCAAATTTCTTTTACGGCAATTTTTAAGCTTTTGGCAACCGCTGCTGCGGCTTCACGGGTTGCTAAATCGGCTTCAGTAATGCCCTTGCCGTGCTTAATCACCGCTTCTTTCATGGTTAAACGCTCAAAAGGCTTGCCAAAATCAAACACTTCGCCCTGATAAGGCACTTGAGTCGTACCTAACACTTGTTCAGCTAAGCTTTTTAACAGCTGTTCAGTAAAAGTCATTAATTCTTGGTAATCGGCATAAGCCCAATAGAATTCAACCATAGTGAACTCTGGGTTATGGCGCGTAGAAAGCCCTTCGTTACGAAAGTTACGGTTAATTTCGTAAACTTTTTCAAAGCCACCCACCACCAAACGCTTTAAGTACAATTCTGGCGCAATACGCAGGTACATATCTTGGTCTAGCGCATTGTGGTGCGTTACAAAAGGACGCGCCGTTGCACCGCCAGGAATGGCTTGCAGCATAGGCGTTTCAACTTCCATAAAGGCGTGCTCTTCCATAAAGCGACGAATACCGCTGATGATTTTAGAGCGCATTTTAAAAGTTTCGCGGGATTCTTCGTTAACGATTAAATCCACGTAACGCTGGCGGTAGCGAATTTCCATATCCGACAAGCCGTGGAATTTATCCGGCAAAGGACGCAAACTTTTGGTTAACAGCTGACTTTGTTCAATAAAAACGTATAAATCGCCTTTACCCGAAAGCGTTAAAACGCCTTCAGCACACACCAAGTCGCCAATATCCCAAGTTTTAATGTCTTGCTGCTGTTCTTCTGCCAAGCCTTTTTTGTCGACATACAGCTGAATTTGACCGCTAACGTCTTGAATAACAATAAAAGGGCCGCGCATACGCATAATACGCCCAGCAACTTTGGCGCGTTTGCCTAGCTCGCTTAATTCTTCTTTGGTTTTTTCAGCAAATTCTTTTTGCAAATCACCGGCATAAGCATCACGGCGGAAAGTATTCGGGAAGGCATTGCCCTGTTCGCGTCGGGCAGCAAGCTTGGCGCGGCGCTCCACAATCAGCTTGTTTTCATCTTCAACATCAGTCGCCGCTGTTGCAGCAGCAGAAGTGGTATTCGGGGTTGTCATAGTTTTATAGACCTTGCTTTAAACTGGCTTCAATGAATTTATCCAGGTCACCATCTAATACGGCCTGGGTATTGCGTGTTTCTATATTGGTACGCAAATCCTTAATACGCGAATCGTCTAGTACATAGGAACGAATTTGGCTGCCCCAACCTATGTCTGATTTTGAATCTTCCAGCTTTTGCTTTTCAGCATTGCGCTTGTGCATTTCTAATTCAAATAGGCGCGACTTTAGCTGTTTCATGGCAAAGTCTTTGTTTTGGTGCTGCGAACGCCCAGCCTGACAAGCCACCACAGTATTAGTAGGCAAGTGGGTAATTCGCACCGCTGATTCGGTTCGGTTAACGTGCTGACCACCGGCACCCGAAGCACGGTAAACGTCGATGCGTAAATCGGCTGGGTTAATGTCAACTTGAAAACTATCATCAACTTCAGGCGACACAAATACCGAGCTAAACGAAGTGTGGCGGCGACCACCTGAATCAAACGGGCTTTTACGCACTAAACGGTGTACGCCAGTTTCGGTTCTTAACCAACCGTAGGCATAATCGCCCTGTACGTTAATAGTGGCTGATTTAATACCCGCTACATCGCCAGCAGAAATTTCCACAATTTCGACTTTAAATTCATGGTCATCTGCCCAACGCAAATACATACGCAGCAGCATTTCTGCCCAATCTTGCGCTTCTGTGCCACCAGAACCGGCTTGAATTTCTAAGTAGGCAGAATTAGGATCCATTTCGCCAGAAAACATACGGCGGAATTCTAAGCCTTCTAGCTGTTTTTGCAGGCTGGCTAAGTCGGCCTCGACTGCAAAATAAGTTTCTTCATCGTTTTCTGCGCCAGCTAATTCAACTAAATCTTTAGCATCGACCAAACCAGCATCTAAAACGTCTAGCGTAGTAACAATGGTTTCTAAGTCTGAACGTTCTTTACCCAAGGCTTGCGCACGTTCAGGGTCATTCCAAACATTGGGCTGCTCTAGTTCGCGAGTAACTTCTTCTAGGCGTTCTTTTTTCTCGTCATAGTCAAAGGTACCCCCTAAGAACGTGAGTTCGCTCTTTAAGGTTTTTGATTAGGGAGACTAGCGGATTGATTTCCAACATGGGGAAGGCTTGCTCCAGCATGGTAAGATGAATTTTTCTAAATAAAGGAAGTATTTTACCCAAAACCCCTGCTAGCGGCTAGTATCCTATTTCTAAGCCGTTACACTAGAATTTTTATACTCCCTTATAAAGAGTTTAAGTATGGATATCAGTGTTAACTTTTTAAACGATCAATTTGAATTAAGCCTTGGTGCTTGTAAGGCAAAGTTAAGTAGTGCTGAACTACTTTTGCTGCGCGAAAACCTAGCACAAGAGCTACTAAAATCTTGGCAAAAGCCAGCAGGTTTTTGGGAAGAACAACAAGCCAAATTAGATGATTTAAAATACATTGCTTTTGCTTTAGCAAAGCTTGATGAAGCATTGCTAGAAAAAATTGTTATTAATAATGTTTGGTGTCAGTGGCTACCACTATTAGGTTTTACACGTTTAATACTTCCTAAACTTGCTGATAATCTACAAAGCATTATTGAAAACAGAAGCAACAAAAAGAGTTATTTGTTTTTTTCCAGCCCAGAAGCATTCATGGATCAATTACACCTTGAAGCAGATATTTCTAGCATTGATGTAATAGAAACCTTAACCAACATCAAAAAAGCATTAAGCAACTATAGCCCTGAAATCACCCAACTATTAGCAGAACAGCAAGCAGCACACAGCAAAGTTCAGCCTGTTATAAACGACCCTGTTATAAATGACTCGACTATAAACGATAAGGCTTTTAGCTTTCTTGACTACCTAGGTAATCTACCTGCTTCTAATTTACGGCTTATTTTAAAGAAAATTAGCCGTAAAGAACTCGAATTATTATTTTCTACTTGTAAAATGCTAAAAGCAGTCAAATTATTTGAACAGCTAAGAGCTATTTTTCCAGACAATCTTTTTCAACAGTTCGACAAAAACTGCCCAGCCAAGGTTGAAGAGCATGAAGTTCGCAGCCTGCTGAGCAAACTTAACAGCGAATTAAAAGAGCTTAAAGAACTACTCAATACTAGGAAGCAACCATGAGCCTTGTTTTACAATTGAATAACAACCAACTAGAGCTGCAAGATGAAACACTAACATTGCAACTTAGCTTACATGAAGGTTTACAGCTTTTAAATAAAATAGATAAAGCATTCATTGATGCAATAGACAACAACAGCCTTGCAAGTAAAACTGTTGATAGCCTTAACACTAAAGCATTAGATAGTTTGGGCGCTATTAAAAATTTTTATAATCGCTTATTTGAAAGCCTAATGCTGCTAAGCGCTAGGGACAGACAATTACTTATAAGCGATGCATCGCTTATGGCATTAACTTGCTTAATGTATGTATTTAAAGGGCAACCCGCAGAAAAACTCTTACATGAAAACCTATCGCAACGGCGCATTAGCCAAATACAAGATGAATTAAGCTATTATGAACTTGATCTTAATAAAATGCTTGATGAGTTTTTACTGCCTTTTTTCAATAACTTAAATGCCAAACTAGCAGAAAAAAAATTAACCCTGCAAGACCCACAGGGCATTTACTTTAAGGTGCACGCCTCTTAAAAAGACTAATCAATTTCTAAACGCTCTATAGCCATTTCAAAGTCGGCAACCGCTGCTGGGTTTCTAGCATGGTAGGTTAGCGTTAAAACCAGACTACGGTTTTGTTCTAGCTGCAACATATATTGTATAACATGCGTATTAACGGCAGCACCTGCGTAAGAAAGCACAAAAGCTGGGTAACTTTGGATTGTTTTCCCTTCGCAACTTTCTAGCTGTACGCTACGCCCCAAAGTGCGGCTAAGTAAACTTGGCAGCGCAGCACAGGTCGATTTTATTTGTGCAGCGGCTTCAGGCACTTGGTCATGGGTTTCTAACAAGGTGATATTGTCGTAAAAACCACCTGCATCTTTTATTTTTTGGGTATTAAAAATAAGCTCTAAACCACCACCACGCATTTTTTGCGATAATTCTGCTCTACCTGCTTTTGAAACTAATTCTTGTTCAACAGCAGCATCAGCTTCATCAACAGCATTAAGCTCAGAAGCTGTTAACAAGCGCCAGTTATCGGGTAAATAAAGCGCGACACCAAAATGACTCAGCATTTTAGTTTCAGCTAAAGCACTAGTAGCAGCTATCAAAAAAGCACTTAAAAGAACGCTTAACAAAACAACAAGACGCACCGCTACCTCCAAAAGAACAACAAGCTAGTTAAAAACATATAACTAGCTCTAATTTAACGGCTGTGTATTTTTAAAGGTTTAGCGGGTCAAGATAGACACATCTTCAGCTTGCAGGCCTTTTTCACCATCAACAGAGGCAAATTTAACTCTTTGCCCTTCACGCAAGGTACGATGGCCGGAACCACGAATCGAACGAAAATGTACAAAAACTTCACCACCTGAATCACGAATAATAAAACCATAACCTTTATTAATGTTGAACCATTTAACTATGCCTTCTTCACGACTTTCGTCGTTGTCTTGTTCTTCGTTATCGGCATAGGCTGCTTCGTAGTTGATTTTGCTGGGTCTAGCTTGAAGAAATGCATGTACTACAGTTGCTAAAAAAATCAATGCAAATGTTAATAAATAGACTTTTATCGCAAGAGAAGCCGAGGAGGTAAACTCGTTTGGAGCAATCAAAGGTAGTAAGACTGGGGCAAGCAAAGCAACTGGAAGGCTCACCAAAACATTTCTTATAAGTGTATTATTCGACATATAGTTTCTCTAAATCCAAAGTACTAGGAAAAAAAAGGTAAAGGGTATTAATAGATCAGTGCCCATTATAACCACGTCTGACGACAAATGCTTATACAAGGTAAGAGGTATAGTGACATGACGCAATACGAAGAACGTCTCATAAGCATAGAGACACAACTTGCTTTTCAAGATGACTTGATTGAACAGTTGAACCAGCAAGTCATTTTGCAGCAAGGTGACTTGCTGTTGCTGCAAGAACAGCTGCACCTAATGGCGCAGCGTTTTAAAGAATTACAGCAAACTAGCGAACGACAAGACGAACAACCATCAGCTGCTGACGAACGACCGCCCCACTATTAACAACCCTTGTTAACTACCCACACCCAAGCAATTGGGTGAATCTGGGCGCTGCTGGTTTTTAAC
>CAYJCB010000089.1:0-3993 GCA_964368615.1 uncultured Halomonadaceae bacterium
AAATATGCTGATTTACTAAACCTGCCAGATGCTAAAGGCCACTTTGGTCCTTATGGTGGTCGCTTTGTGTCTGAAACCTTAAGCTATGCTTTAGAACAGCTAGAAGAGCAATACGCGCGTTTAAGTGCTGACCCTGCTTTTCAGGCTGAATTAGATAAAGATTTAGCCCATTACGTGGGTCGTCCGTCACCGCTTTACCACGCCGAGCGTTGGTCTAAGCATTTAGGCGGTGCACAAATTTGGCTAAAGCGTGAAGATTTAAACCACACGGGTGCGCATAAAATTAACAACACCGTGGGTCAGGCTTTATTGGCTAAGTATTCTGGTAAAACACGCATTATTGCTGAAACAGGTGCCGGTCAGCACGGTGTTGCAACGGCTACCATTGCAGCGCGTTTAGGTTTGAAGTGCCAAGTGTATATGGGCGCGGAAGACGTTAAACGCCAAGCCCCGAACGTTTACCGTATGAAGTTATTAGGTGCCGAAGTGATTGCGGTTGAATCTGGCTCTAAAACTTTAAAAGATGCCATGAACGAAGCCATGCGTGATTGGGTAACCAACGTTGATGACACCTTTTACATTATTGGTACGGTTGCTGGCCCACACCCTTACCCTATGCTAGTGCGTGATTTTAACGCTGTTGCTGGGCGTGAAGCGCGTGAGCAGTCGCTAAAACAAATTGGCCGTTTGCCTGATGCACTAATTGCCTGTATTGGCGGTGGTTCTAACGCCATGGGTTTATTTTATCCCTTTATTACCGATGATGAAGTTGTAATGTACGGTGTTGAAGCGGGTGGTGAAGGCATCGAATCAGGTCGTCATGCTGCACCTTTGAATGCTGGTCGCCCAGGTGTGTTGCACGGTAATCGCACTTATTTAATGGAAGACGATGCTGGGCAAATTACCCCAACGCATTCTATTTCAGCGGGTTTAGATTACCCAGGCGTAGGTCCAGAACACGCTTACTTAAAAGATGTGGGTCGCGTTAAATACGAGCTAGCAACTGATGACGAAGTTATGGAAGCTTTTGCTGACTTGTGTGCTTTTGAAGGCATTATTCCAGCCCTAGAATCGAGTCATGCTTTAGCCTTTGCTAAGCGTTTAGCACCCACCTTAGGCACAGACAAGCACTTAATTGTGAATTTGTCGGGCCGTGGTGATAAAGACATAATGACCGTTGCTACAATGCAAGGCATCACCCTTTAATTGCGTCGAGTGGAGAAAAGCATGAGTCGTATTAAAAATACCTTTGCTAGTTTAAAGCAGCAAGGGCGCAAGGCGCTAATTCCCTTTATTACTGCCGGTGATCCTAAGCCCGATGCAACCCTTGGTTATATGCACGCCTTGGTTGAGGCCGGAGCCGATATTATTGAATTGGGTGTACCTTTTTCAGACCCTATGGCTGATGGCCCAGTTATTCAAAAAGCTTGTGAAAGGGCTTTATTGCACGGCACACGCCTAATTGATGTGTTGGGCATGGTGGCAGAATTTCGTAAAACTAACGACACTACGCCAGTGGTTTTAATGGGTTATTTAAATCCATTTGAAGCGATTGGTTATGAAAACTTTGTAAACGCTGCTGCAAAAGCAGGTTTAGATGGTGTGCTAGTCGTAGATTTGCCACCTGAAGAAGCGGCTGGTTTTTCTGCTTTATTGAAAGCTAAGCAGATGGATTCAATCTTTTTATTAGCACCAACTACTACCCTTGAACGGGCTAAAAAAATCTGTGCGGCTACCACGGGTTATCTATACTATGTATCCATTAAAGGCGTAACAGGTTCAGCCACCCTAGACGTTGCAGCAGTCGCCGAGCGCCTCAATGAATTTGCTGGTATGACTGAATTACCCATCGCTGTAGGCTTTGGTATTCGTGATGGTGCAACAGCAGCAGCCTTAGGTGCGATTTCAGACGGTGTGATAGTGGGTAGCGCTTTGGTTAGCAAGGTGGCTGAATTAGCCGATACACCTGAAAAAATTGCACCGGCCATGAGCCAAGTATTAAGTGAAATGCGTCAAGCATTAGATCAATTACCCAAATAAAATTTAGGTTACAGAGTTTATTATGAGCTGGTTAAATCGTATTGTTCCATCCATTATTCGTTCTGAAACTACTGACCGTAAGGCTAACGTGCCTGAAGGTTTATGGCGCAACTGCCCTAAATGTATTTCAGCCATTTACCGCCCTGAATTAGAAAAAAATAACCATGTGTGCCCTAAATGCGATCACCACATGCGTATTTCAGCACGTAAGCGTTTAGAAAGCTTTTTAGATAAAGAAACGACGAGTGAGCTGTTTGCTGAGCTAGAGCCAGTTGACCGTTTAAAATTCCGTGATTCTAAAAAATACAAAGATCGCCTAGTGGCTGCGCAACGTGCTACGGGTGAAAAAGATGCCCTAATTGCCATGCGTGGTGATTTAACGGGTATTCCAGTTATTGCCGTGGCTTTTGAGTTTGGTTTTATGGGCGGTTCTATGGGTTCGGTGGTGGGCGAAAAGTTTGTTCGTGCTGCTGAATTGGCTTTGCAAGAACGCATTCCTTTGGTGTGTTTTTCTGCCTCGGGTGGTGCGCGTATGCAGGAAGCACTTTTCTCACTGATGCAGATGGCGAAAACCTCAGCTGCGCTAGAGCGCCTTAAGCAAGCCGGTGTGCCTTATATTTCTGTATTAACCGACCCTGTTTATGGTGGTGTTTCTGCTTCCTTGGCAATGTTGGGTGATTTGAACGTTTCTGAACCTTTTGCGCTTTGTGGTTTTGCTGGCCCTCGCGTAATCGAGCAAACAGTAAGAGAGAAATTGCCTGAAGGTTTTCAACGTGCTGAATTTTTGTTAGCACATGGCACGGTGGATATGATTATTCATCGCCATGACTTGTCTGGAAAGCTAGGTGGTTTGCTGCGTAAAATGACCCAGCAACCGACCGCTTGCTGATTAATGTCCGTGACAGATAACTTACTAACCAATTCAGCTAGTGCTGCTGCAACGCTCAGTGCTTCTAGCAGCCTAGACGCTTGGCTTAAGCATTTAGAAAACCTGCATTCTCGTGAAATAGACATGGGTTTAGACAGGGTAAGGGCAGTGGCGCAACGCTTAAAATTGCCCTTAAACTTTGAGCAGCGCATTACAAATTCAAAGCAGCCAACGCATCAGGTGATGGTTTTTTCTGGCACTAATGGCAAAGGTTCTACGCTGGCGCTGACCGAATCTATGGCGCTAGCACAGGGTTTAACCGTTGGCAGCTATACTTCACCGCACTTTCTAAACTTCAATGAGCGCATTAAAATTAATGGTCAGCCAGTGGCTGATGCGGTTATCACTCAAGCATTTTCGCGTATTGAAGCTGCGCGTTTAACGCCCCCTGAAGCAACCATTTCTTTAAGCTATTTTGAATTTGCTACCTTGGCGGGCTTGTTAGTTTTTCAAGCGGCTGGGGTTGATTTATGGTTATTAGAAGTAGGCTTAGGTGGACGTTTAGATGCGGTTAATATCGTTGATGCGGATTTAGCTGTGTTAGTAACAGTGGCCCAAGACCATGCTGATTATTTGGGCGCAGATTTAGAATTTATTGGCCATGAAAAAGCGGGTACTTTTCGCCAAGATCGCCCTGTGGTGCTAGGCAGTAAAAACTTGCCTGACAGCGTTTTTTTGGTGGCTGAACAGTTGGATTGCCAAGTTTTTCAGCTAGGCGAGGCATTTCAGCGCAGCCCTAATGCTGATAAAGGTTGGGCTTGGCAGGGTATTGGTTTAACCGTTAATTTGGGTGTTGAAGAGCAAGTTCCCATTTACTTAACGCATTTACCTAGTAACCCTTTACCGCCCGATAATGCTGCAACAGCGATTCAAGCCTTGCTGCTGTTGCGCCCTGATTTAACGGAACAAGCCATTAAGCAAGGTTTAGCTAACGCCAGTTTAACTGGACGTATGCAGCGCGAAGGTGCTTGGTTGTTAGATGTTGCGCATAATCCTGAAGCAGCAAATTACCTAGCAAGTCGATT
>CAYJCB010000089.1:4093-8099 GCA_964368615.1 uncultured Halomonadaceae bacterium
CAAGCGCTTAGGTTTAGTGGGTATGATGGCTGATAAAGACATACATGCTACTTTGTTGCCTTTGCTGCCGTGGGTTGATGCTTGGGTGGTTACCAGTTTACCTTTGCCGCGGGCTATTAAGGCTGACAGTCTAGCCAACTTGTTGTTATCTCTAGGTGCTAAGGTGTTGCTTGTAGATAGTGATGACCAAGGCGATTTAGCCTTTGCAACAGCTAAGCAACAGCTGCAAATTGATTACGATGAAGTCTTGGTGATGGGTTCTTTCTTTACGCTAGCACAGGTTTTGCGCCACTTGCAGCAAGCAGCCAAACTAGCCGAAGCAGTTAAAGAACAGTGAGGCCTTGTTAATGCGTTATGGTTTAAAAGAACGCTTATTAGGCGCTGTTGTTTTAATTGCTGTTGCGGTTATTTTTGTACCTTTTCTGCTGGAAGAAAAGCGCCCAGAAATTCCTATTTCTGATAAAATTATTACCCCGACCCCGCCTGCACCAGTAAAAACGCTTGTTGAAAAACCTGTCGCACCCCAGTTGCCTCCTAGTTTAAGTGATGAGCAAAAACAGCAAGTTCTACTGGGTAATAAGCAGCTAACGGATTCAAAGTTAATGCTTAATCCTGAAGGGGGGGTTGATGCTTGGACGATACAGGTTGCAACCTTTGGTGATGCAGCTAATGCTAAACGCCTTGTTGGTGAGCTACAAAAACACCAGTACCATGCCTACTGGCGTAAAATAAATGGTATGACAGTGGTTTTTGTAGGCCCTTACATTGACCAGCAGCAGGGCCGTGAACACCAAGATAAGTTGTTGCAGGTACAAGGATTAAAAACCTTGTTAACGCGTTATGTATCTGAATATGAAGCTAAAAATCAGGGTAGCCTACCCACTCACAACGACTAATTAGCTGCTAGAGAGGCGCTTTATGAATGCCATTGACATTGGTATTGTTGTTATTGTTTTTGCATCGGTTTTATTGGCTTTTTGGAAAGGCTTTGTTCAACAAGCACTTTCGTTAGTTGGTTGGTTAGCGGCTTTGTTGGCAGCACGTTTATTAGGGGCTGAATTAGCGCCACACTTTGCAGCAGTGATTGAAGAACCGGGCATTCAACTAGCTATGGCTTATGTGAGTATAACCATCGTTGTGTTGTTAGCCAGTAAAGTGCTTTCTAGTGCTTTTGGTACGCTAATCCAAAAAATAGGTTTAGGTTCGTTAGATAAATTGTTGGGCGGCTTTTTTGGCTTTTTGCGTGGCGTGACTATTGTGGTGTTGCTGGTAGCTATCGCTGGTTTAACTGAATTACGTAACCAGCCAATGTGGAAAGAGTCGCAATTTATGCCGTATATGGAGCAAGTTCGCGACTGGACCGCTGGGCATTTAGAAGATTATTCAAAAAAATAGGTGAAAGCTTCATGTGTGGAATAGCAGGCATTATGGCTCATGAGTCGGTAAATCAGTTACTGTTTGACAGTCTGACCGTGTTGCAACATAGAGGCCAAGATGCCGCCGGTATCATGACCTGTGATAAGGGGCGGTTTTTTCTACGTAAAAGTAATGGCTTGGCAAGAGATGTATTTCGCACCCGCCATATGAAAAACCTGATTGGTAATATGGGTATTGGGCATGTGCGTTACCCGACAGCAGGCTCTACAACCGAAGCCGAGTCGCAGCCTTTTTATGTGAATTCACCTTACGGCATTGCCCTAGCGCACAATGGTAATTTAACCAACGCTGAGGCGTTAAGTGAAGAAGTGTTTCGCGCAGATTTGCGCCATATCAATACTAATTCAGATTCAGAGGTGCTGCTGAACGTTTTTGCTCATGAGTTAAGTAGGCAGGGCATGAGCTTAACACCTGATGATATTTTTTCTTCCATTGGTCGCCTTTATGAGCGTTGTGAAGGTGGTTATGCTGCTATTGCCATGATTAGTGGTTATGGTTTAGTTGGGTTTCGTGACCCAAACGGTATTCGCCCAATTGTTATCGGCAAACGAGAAAGTGCAGCAGGCATTGAATATATGATTGCCTCTGAAAGCGTTGCTTTAGACGTGGTTGGTTTTGAGCTGATACGCGATGTTCAGCCAGGTGAAGCCGTTTACTTAGATATGCAAGGTCAGCTACATACGCGCGTTTGTGCAGAGAATACCCAGTTATCGCCGTGTATTTTTGAGCATGTTTACCTTGCTCGCCCCGACTCGATTATGGACGGCATTAATATTTACCATGCGCGTATGCAAATGGGTGAAAAGCTGGCTGAAAAAATTAACCGCGTAATGCCCAATCACGATATAGATGTGGTTATTCCTATTCCTGATACCAGTCGTACTTCAGCCCTAGAACTGGCGCAGCACTTAGGTGTTACCTATCGCGAAGGCTTTATTAAAAACCGTTACATTGGTCGTACCTTTATTATGCCAGGTCAGGCTTTGCGTAAGAAAACGGTGCGCCAAAAGCTTAACGCTATTGGTATGGAATTTAAGGGCAAAAACGTGCTGCTGGTTGATGATTCCATCGTGCGCGGTACGACTTGTAACGAAATTATTACTATGGCGCGTGATGCCGGTGCTAATAAAGTTTATTTTGCTTCAGCTGCGCCGCCGGTTCGTTTTCCTAACGTCTATGGCATTGATATGCCAGCAGCTAAAGAGCTGATTGCGCATGGCCGTACTGAAGATGAAATTTGCCAGTTAATTGGTGCTGATGGTTTGGTTTACCAAGACTTAAACGATTTGATTGATGCTTGCAAAGATTTGAACCCAAGTATTGAGCGTTTTGATTGTTCAGTATTTGACGGCAATTACATCACCGGCGGTATTGATCAGGTTTACCTTGATCGTTTAGAAAAACAACGCAGTGATTTTAGCAGTAACGCAGGCGATTCCGCTGACTGTGCTATTGATCTACACAACGACAGTTCAGCAGAAACAGAAGAGGATTAAGGTATGACGGATAAAATAACTTGGGGTTTAGATACCTTAGCATTGCGTACTGGCCAGCATAGAACGGCTGAACGCGAACACGCCGAACCTATTTTTACGACTTCTAGCTATATATTTGAATCAGCCGCGCACGCCGCAGAATGCTTTGCCAATGAAACGGGCGAGCATAATATTTATTCGCGTTTTACTAACCCCACCGTGCGTTGTTTTGAAGATCGCTTAGCGGCTTTAGAAGGCGGTGAACGCGCTATTGCAACCAGTTCTGGTATGGCAGCAATTTTGTCAGTTTGCATGGCGTTTTTGCAGCAGGGCGATGAAATCGTTTGTTCGCGCAGCGTGTTTGGTTCAACCATAGGTTTATTTAACCGCATGATGAGCCGTTTTGGTATTACAACCCACTTTGTAGAACTTCAAAACCTTGAAGCTTGGGAAGCAGCTTGTAACGATAAAACGCGGCTTTTATTTGTAGAAACGCCTTCTAACCCGTTAAGTGAAATTGCTGACCTTGAAGCCTTGTCTGCCTTGTCGAAACGTAAAGGCTTACGTTTGGTGGTGGATAACTGCTTTTGTACACCGGCTTTGCAGCTACCTTTAAAATTGGGTGCAGATATCGTTGTTCACTCAGCAACTAAATACCTAGATGGCCAAGGTCGTATGATAGGTGGTGCTGTGGTGGGTAGCGATAAAGACATGGCTGAAGTGTTTGGCATAGTGCGTACTGCTGGCCCTTGTATGAGTCCGTTTAATGCTTGGGTGTTTTTGAAAGGGTTAGAAACACTTCGTCTGCGTATGGACGCGCATTCTGCCAGTGCCTTAGAGCTAGCTACTTGGTTAGAACAACAGCCAAGCGTAGCCAAAGTATATTACGCAGGTTTACCTAGCCACCCGCAGCATGAATTAGCCAAAAAACAGATGCGTGCTTTTGGTGGCGTATTATCGTTTGAAATGAAGGGTGGTAAAGAAGCGGCTTGGAAAGTAATAGACAATACGCAAATGCTGTCTATTACTGGTAATTTGGGTGATGCAAAATCAACCATTACCCACCCAGCAACCACGACTCATGCCAGATTAAC
>CAYJCB010000090.1:0-7963 GCA_964368615.1 uncultured Halomonadaceae bacterium
TTAGCACGGCTAAGCTTTCTCAAGAAGCCCGAAGGCTATTGAACAACAAGCGTTTTTTTAATTAAGGATCTTTACCTTATGCCTGTTTCTCAGCGTTTTGATGTTGTTATTATTGGCAGTGGTGCAGCAGGCATGACCGCTGCGCTGCACCTAGCCACTAACCATAAAGTTGCGCTGCTAAGTAAGGCAGCTTTAAACCAAGGTTCAACGCGTTGGGCACAAGGCGGTATAGCCACGGTAGTCGACCCAGAAGATTCGTTAGAAGCGCACATTGAAGATACGTTAATTGCTGGCGCTGGCTTGTGTCACCGCACTACGGTTGAGCTAGTGGTTAACGAAAGCCGCAAAAGTATTCAATGGCTGATAGACCAAGGCGTGCCTTTTACGCCTGCGGAAAATACCAACCCTTTATTTTCTGGGGATTTTTCTTCGCCCTTGTCCTACCATTTAACCCGTGAAGGTGGGCACAGCTTTCGGCGTATTCTACACGCAGATGATGCAACGGGTTTAGCCATTTCTGAAACCTTAATTACACGGGTGAAGCAGCACCCAAATATTAGTATTTTTGAACATCATCTAGCTGTCGATTTAATTACCCGTCATAAATTAGGTTTGGCTGAACAGGCGTGTGTTGGCGTGTATGTGCTGGATACACAGTTAGGCAAAGTACAGGCTTTTGCTGCTAAGTCAGTTATTTTAGCCACGGGCGGTGCTAGTAAGGTTTACTTATATACGTCTAATCCTGATGGCAGTTCAGGCGATGGCATAGCTATGGCGTGGCGGGCAGGTTGCCCTGTTGCCAATATGGAATTTAATCAATTTCACCCCACTTGCCTGTATCACCCCAATGCCAAAAGCTTTTTAATCAGCGAAGCCTTGCGCGGCGAAGGAGCGCGGTTAACCCTGCCTAATGGCGAAGCTTTTATGCACCGTTTTGATGCCCGTTGCGAATTAGCACCAAGAGATGTAGTGGCACGTGCCATTGACCATGAAATGAAACGCTTGGGTTTAGATCACGTTTGTTTAGATATTTCGCACCAAGATGCTGATTTTATTCGTGGGCATTTCCCTACCATTTACCAACGCTGCTTAGAATTTGGTATCGACATCACTAAAGAACCCTTGCCAGTAGTGCCTGCTGCGCACTATACCTGCGGCGGCATAGTTACCAATCACCAAGGGCAAACCAATATTGCTGGGCTATATGCGATTGGTGAATGTGCTTTTACTGGCTTGCATGGGGCTAACCGCATGGCGAGTAATTCGTTGCTGGAATGCGTGGTGTATGGGCGTTTAGCGGCTGAAGATTTACTAAGTAAGTTGGCTGATTTTGCAGAGCCGCCAGAACTAGACGCTTGGGACGAAAGCCAAGTAACAGATTCCGATGAAGACGTGGTAATTAGCCACAATTGGGACGAAATTCGCCGCTTTATGTGGGATTATGTGGGCATTGTTAGAACTGATAAACGCCTAGAAAGGGCGCAGCACCGCATTAAGCTGTTGCAGTCTGAAATCCATGATTATTATTCTAACTACCGCATTAGCAGCGATTTATTAGAGCTGCGTAACCTAGCCACAGTGGCTGAATTAATTATTCGTTCGGCACAATTGCGTAAAGAAAGCCGAGGTTTGCACTACACTTTAGATTACCCAAAAACCGCAGCAGAAGCGCGTGATACCTTGCTGGTACCCGACCATTGGTAGTATTTTTATAGATAAATAAACATAGAGAGAGTTAACGCCAGCTGCGTAGAAAATAGCGCAGCTGGTGGTGTTCGCTGGCGCTTATTGCATCAGGCCACAACAACCAAGGCCAAGCCAATAGCCCTTTGCGTTTAAATACAATAAAAAAACGGCTACGCATCGCTAAAGGCGGTTTTAAAGTTCGTAGCTGCCCTGAAGCTAGTTGTAGGCGTAATTTATCGTTTTTAATAATGAACGCAACGGGCGCAGCAGCACCAAATGCTTGCCGCCAACTCCACCCGCCTTGCACAAGAATTAAAGGCAGCAGCCAAGCCGTTGCAGGGTTTGAATGCCAAGTAACTAGCAGCAACAGCAGGGCATAGCTTAGCAAAAAAATTACACGCCCAAGCTTAGAGACCTTTATATTGATCCAGACTACCTTGTTCTGCATTGTCGATAATTTCTTGGACTATGGCTTGTAAGGCAGCATCTTTAGTGGGTTCGCGGCGCATTAGCCACACAAATAAATCCTGATCTTCCTCTTTTAAAAGGCGCTGATAATCAGTTTTTAACTGATCAGAAATTTCGTTATAACGCCCATCTAAAAAAGGCACTAGCAATAAATCTAGTTCCCACATGCCACGGCGACTTTGCCAATACAGGCGATTACGCTCGGTTGTTGCAGGCGTTGATGTACAAGAAGAAGGTGTTGTGTTGGTCATATCAGCCTCAAAAAGTCACTTTTACTATAAACGGGCAAAGTTGTAAGTCTAAGCGCAAACCCTCAGTAAACCAAATACTTCTAGCTGAAAAGCTAGCTAAAGAAGTATAAGCACTTGTTTGTTAGCTGATTATTGTGTAATTGTTGAAAGGCAACTATGCTAGCTAAATCAAAAACCTAACACCCTAAAGAAGGAGTGAAGGGCATGACCAAATCTGAACTTGTAGAACAAATTGCACTGCGTAAAAACGACCTCAGCCTTAAACAAGTTGAATCGGCGGTGAAGTTGCTGCTTGATTATATGACCGATACCTTGGCAACGGGTGGGCGTATTGAAATTAGAGGTTTTGGTAGTTTTTCTTTGCATTACCGCGAAGCACGCAAAGGCCGCAACCCTAAAACCGGCGCAAGCGTGCAGTTAGCAGGTAAATATGTGCCGCACTTTAAACCTGGCAAAGAGCTGCGTGAGCAAGTTAATGAAATTAATTAAATCGCTTTTTACCCTAGTATTAGTGCTAGTTCTGTTGCTGCTAGGTATTTGGTTTACGCTGCGCAACCAACAGTTAGTTCCCTTAGACTTACTTTTTATTAAGCTACCCGACAATAGTTTGGCCTTGTGGCTAATACTTAGTTTGCTGGCGGGTGCGCTGTTAGGTGTTCTGCTTATGTTGCCTAAGCTAGCTAGTAATAAAGCCAAGTTAATAAGCAGCGAGCGCCAGTTAAAACAGCAAAAAGAAGAATTGCATAAGCTGCGCACGCTTACCTTTCAGTCGCCGAACACTAAAGCGCCCGACACTAAAGCGCTAGAGTAACCCACGTTTACAAGTCAACGATAGACTGCTTATGCCACTGGAAATACTACTCTTTTTTCTACTTTTTCTAGCACTTGCCTTAGGCTGGTGGTTGGGCCGCAAAGAGCGTCGCCGTAAATCACCGCCACCTGGTACAACAGGTGAATTAAGCCGCGAGTATTTTGTGGGGCTTAATTATCTGCTTAACGAACAGCCCGATGCCGCGATAGAAACCTTTATTAAAGCCTTAGAAGTTAATTCTGACACCATAGAAACCCACATAGCTTTGGGCAACTTATTTCGCAGTCGCGGTGAATCTGATAAAGCCGTACGTGTGCATCAGAATTTGTTTGCGCGGCCTAGTTTAACTAAAGATCAAGCGGCACGTGTGCAGTTGGAGTTGGCAAAAGATTTTATGGCAGCGGGTTTATTAGACCGTGCGGAACGCTTATTAAGTGAATTAACAGGGTTAACGACTGAAACAGGGCAAGCTAGCCAGCTGCTGCTAGTGGATTTATATGAGCGTGAAAAAGAATGGCAAAAAGCCATTCACACTATTTCACCCGCTATGCTTAAAGAAAACCTGCAACTAAGAAAAGCCGCTGCCCACTATGCTTGTGAACTAGCCGCCCTACAATTAGGTAAAAGCAACTTTGCACCGGCTCGAAAACTACTAAAACAAGCCGCAGCCTTTGATGCTGCCTGTATTCGTGCCACCTTATTGATGGCGCAGCTAGAATTGCAAAGTGGTAGTGCCAAAGCAGCAATAAGAATTTTACTGCGTATTCCTGAACAAGACCCCGCTTATATACCCACCATGCTGCAAACTTTGGTCGATGCTTATCAGCTGTTAGATCAGCCCAAAGAACTTATGGAGACCCTAGAAAAAATTCTAGCTGAACATAACTATACGTCGGTGCTGATTCACCTTGCAGAAATTCTTATGCAAAAAGGTCGCCACCAAGAAGCACTAGAAAAAGTTGACTATTACATGCTGCGCGAAGGGTCACTAAAAGGCGTTGATTACCTAATTAACCTTTATTTGCACCAAGCCGGTGGTGAAGAACGGGCGCATTTGTTAACGCTAAGAAATTTAACCCATCAGCTACTGCAACAAAAACCTGAGCACCGCTGCGGTAGCTGTGGCTTTGAAAGTAAACAGCTGTATTGGCAATGCCCCAAATGCCGCGAATGGGGCAGTATTAAGCCGATTATTGGGGTAGAAGGCGAATAATGTCTGCTAGGGCTTGGCTGGGGTTAGCTGCTTGGCTAATGGGGCGACCAATAACTAAGTGCGTACTACCGGCTGCCATGGCTGCTTCAGGGGTCATAATGCGCTGCTGATCGTCAACACTAGCAGCAGCAGGGCGAATCCCTGGGGTTACTTTCAAAAAGTTACTGCCTAGCTCAGCTTGCAATAAAGCCGCTTCTTGTGCCGAGCACACCACGCCATCTAAGCCAGCTTCTTGGGTTAACTTAGCCAAACGTAGCACTTGTTCTTCGATTGAACTTTCTATGCCTAATTCTTGAAAATCTGCCTGCGCCATACTGGTTAACACGGTAACGGCAATTAGTTGGGTTTTTAAATTATTCTTAACTAGGCTTTCTTTGGCGGCTGCCATCATGCGTTTGCCGCCGCTGGCGTGTACATTCACCATCCACACGCCTTGCTCTGCTGCGGCTAGAACAGCCTGTGCACAAGTATTAGGAATGTCGTGGTATTTCAGGTCTAAAAACACTTCAAAACCACGCTGGTGCAAGGCTGTTAAAATACTAGGTCCTGCGCGAGTAAACAGCTCTTTGCCCACTTTTACACGGCACAGCTTGGCATCTAATTGGTCAGCCAAGATTAAAGCTTGTTCGGCAGAAGGGAAGTCGAGTGCAACGATAATTGGGCTCACTAGGGTCTCCATAAATAGCAGTAAAAAAATAGTTGCCTAATTAAAGCAATAATACTTGCGCTTAATCAATAAATAAGGCGTTTTTGTAACCTGTTTTGCCTAGCTGAAGTAACGAATCACTTCTAAGCTGAAATTGTCAGTTCAGGAAAGGCTGGCACCTCAAATAAAGCTAAGAAAGAGGATTCAAACATGCAAGGAAATTCTATCAAATCTATCACAGGGATTTTTGTTTTATTTCTACTGTTAAGCTTCAGCAGTCTAGGGTTTGCGAATGAAACAACCAATCTAAGCAAAATAGAGTCATCAACCTTTCAGCAGTCTACCAATCGCGTTAATGTGAATAAGGCGAGTGCTGAACAACTTAGCACCCTACCGGGTATAGGGCCGTTTCGGGCTGAGGCTATTATTACTGCGCGTGAACAAAAGGGCGGTTTTGCTAACCTTGCAGACTTGCAGTTAGTAAAAGGCATTGGTGCAAAAACAACCGCACGTTTAGAGCACTTAATTAGTTTTTAACTAGTCTAATAAAAAAAAGCCCACTTATTTTTAATTAAAAGTGGGCTTTTATTGCTGTGCTACTTTTACTGTTTCATTGCCTTATTAAAAGCAATTAGATGCGCAAAGCACCATCACACTCAACAACACGACCAGAGAAATAGTCGTTTTCGATGATGTAACGTGCAGTGTGAGCAATTTCGTTAGGCTGGCCTAAACGCTTCAAAGGAATACCAGCAGTAATTTTGCCTAGCACTTCTTCAGGCATGGCTGAAACCATGTCAGTGGCAACAAAACCTGGTGCAATAGCGCCAGTACGAATGCCGTAACGTGACAATTCTTTACCCCAAGCAACTGTCATAGCAACCACGCCAGCTTTAGCCGCAGCATAGTTGGTTTGGCCCATGTTACCAGCGCGAGAAATAGAAGAAATATTAATAATAACGCCTTTGCTGCCTAGCTTAATCATTTGTGCCGCTGCTTCACGACCACATAAGAAAACGCCCGTTAGGTTAACGTCAATCACTTGTTGCCAGTTAGATAAGCTCATTTTACCTGTAATTTCGCCATCTTTAGCTTTAACTAGCAAGCCATCGCGGGTAATACCAGCGTTGTTAATTAGTACATCTAGCGTACCAAAATCTTTAGCAATTTGTTCAAATGTGCTTTCTACAACGGCTTCATTAGCAACGTTAGCTAGGTAGTAATGGCCATCACCGCCGGCTTTTTTAACTAATTCAAGCGTTGCTTGCAGTTTTTCTTCGTCTAAATCAATTAATGCTAGTTTTGCACCTTGTGCTGCTAAATTAAGCGCCATTGCTTGACCTAAACCTTGTGCACCACCAGTAATTGCAATTACTGCGCCTTTAATTTGCATAATCTTCCTCGATTTTATAAATGATAAAAAAACTTAACTTATACTTACGTAGGAAGCTAATATAGCGCATCATCTCGCACTTGCGAAATAGAAAAGTTAAAACTTAGTGAAAATAATTGACTAAAGCGTCACTTGTAGCAGAATTCACCTTTAGACTTGAAGAGTGGCTTAAGAGTCACCATTTATTTAGTACTCAACTCAAAAACCTAAGGCCAGAAATATGCCCCTACTTTTTTTTATATTAATTTGGCCCTTGGCTGAAATTTGGCTGATGATTCAAGTGGGGCAGCAAGCTGGCGCTTTCACCACTGTGTTGCTGATTATTGCTACTGCTGCTTTGGGCGTGTTGTTGGTGCAGTTGGAATGGCAGCGTTTAAGGTTGGTTATCCGCGATAAAATGCAGCAGGGCGAAACCCCAATAGGCGCTATGCTAGAAAGTGCTGCGGTGGGCTTGGCGGGCATACTTTTATTTATTCCTGGCTTTATTTCAGACTTTATTGGCCTTTTGCTGCTGTTGCCTTTTACGCGAAAATTATTAGTTCGCCCCTTGCAAAATCGCAGTCAAAGCACCATTTATGAACACAGGAGCACAAGCTATCAACAGCAGCAGGATAAAACCGTTGATTCAGGGCGTGTGCTGGAAGGGGAGTTTCAAAGAAAAGATGAAAACGAGCCTTGAATTTTTTTTCATCGTCCCCATTTCATGTAAGCAACACCAATTTCCGCTTGTTCTGTTGAACCCTATTAATAGAGCAGGCAATCCGGACAGCCGGAACAGCAAGTAAAACAAGCACAATGCTTAAATAATCAGTTGACCAATCAGGAGACATTCAGCAATGAAAATCCGTCCTTTGCACGATCGCGTAGTCGTTCGTCGTATGGAAGAAGAAACCACCACTCCAGGCGGTATCGTTCTACCAGGCAGTGCCAAAGAAAAACCCCAGCAGGGTGAAGTTGTTGCTATCGGTGAAGGTCGCTTTGTTGATGGTCAGCTGCGTCCGTTGTCAGTTAAGGCCGGTGATAAGGTCATTTTCGGCAGCTACGCAGGCAGCACAATCAAAATTGATGGTGATGAACTACTGATCCTGAACGAAAGCGAAATTTTCGGTGTATTAGAAAGCTAATCCCTTTTTTAAAAAAACACCCCTCTCTATCCAATACAGTTATTAAGAACAGGAAAAGAAAATGGCAGCTAAAGATGTACGTTTCGGTGATGACGCTCGTAAGCGCATGGTTACCGGTGTAAATATTCTAGCCGATGCAGTAAAAACTACCCTAGGTCCAAAGGGTCGTAACGTTGTATTAGACAAATCTTACGGTTCACCTATCGTTACTAAAGATGGTGTATCGGTTGCGCGTGAAATCGAACTGAAAGACAAGTTCGAAAACATGGGCGCACAAATGGTTAAAGAAGTGGCTTCTAAAGCATCTGACGAAGCGGGTGACGGTACTACTACTGCAACAGTTCTAGCGCAAGCCATTGTTAACGAAGGCT
>CAYJCB010000091.1:0-2732 GCA_964368615.1 uncultured Halomonadaceae bacterium
GTTAAATAATGCGTAATAATCAACCCGTGACTCAAAAAGAGTATGAGGTGCGTCATGACTGTGCCATTATTTCTCATACTGATGCTAAAGGTCAGATTGTTTATGTAAACGATGAGTTTGTAGAATACGCTGGGTTTACGCGTGAAGAACTGATCGGTAAACCACACAATATTATTCGCCATCCCGATATGCCAGCTGAAGCTTTTCGTGATATGTGGGCGACGCTTAAAAAAGGCCGTGCTTGGCAAGGTATGGTAAAAAACCGCCGTAAAAATGGCGACCACTATTGGGTGAGGGCAACTGCTACACCGTTAACCAATGGTGGCTATATGAGTGTGCGTTTAAAAGCCACTCAGCAAGAAGTGAAAGGTGCAGAAGCGCTTTATAAACGAATGCGTGAAGGCAGTAGTGATAGGCTTTGTGGTGGTTATCACTTACCTAATATGTTTGCCCGTTTAAGTCATGCTTATCAAAGTATTAACTTATTACCTCATGCCATGTTGCCAATGGTATTTTTTATGTTGGCTATAGTTATGAGTATGAGTTGGCAGTTTATTACGATTACTGATAAAGCCGTTGAGCAGGCAATGATTCCTCTGTTGGTAATTTTAGGTTCTAGCGGTTTTTTTGCTTTTGCTTGGCTGTTCCTGATTATGCGTAAGCAAACGCTGCGCCTTAATAATTTAAGAAGAGTTACGCTAGAAATTGGCTCGGGTAATTTGGTAGGTGATGCGCCTATGGGTAAAAGTGATGAAATAGGCGGTGTTTTTAATGCGGTACAAATTATGCGTAACCGTTTGTTTGAAATAGTTTTTCAAATGAATCAGTCGGCTAAGTTTTTAACGACAGCAGCGGAAGATATGTTGGCAGGCAGTAGAGAAACTGCATTAGGTGCTGCTGAGCAGTCGAGTGCCTCGGCAAGTATGGCTGCCGCATTAGAAGAGCTTAGTGCATCTGTTGAACAGATAGGGCACAGCGCAACGGCTGCACATGCGGCTTCTAACCAAGCAGGCGAGGTGTCGCGTTACGGTGCTGAAGCGGTTTATGCCAGCACCCGTGAAATAGCAACCATTGCTGATACGGTTAAAAATTCGGCCGGAAAACTTCAGCAGCTTGAAGCCTTGTCTGACAACATTGGTAAAATTGTGTCGACAATTCGAGATATTGCTGACCAAACTAACTTGTTAGCACTTAACGCAGCGATTGAAGCAGCAAGAGCTGGCGAGCATGGTCGTGGTTTTGCGGTGGTTGCTGATGAAGTACGCAACTTGGCTGAACGTACAGCACAATCCACTGTTGAAATTTCAGACATGGTTGAGCAGATTCAAAAGCGCACTGAAGAAGCCGTATTAGAAATGCAATCTAGCGTTAAACAGGTTGGTGAAGGTGTTAGTAAGGCTGAACGCGCAGGTCATTCGGTTGCTGAAATTGAAAGTAAAACTCAAAAAGTGGTACAAGCCACCCAAGATATTCAAGCCATTTTACATGAGCAAGCAATGGCAGCGCGTGAAGTTGCTGAAACCGTTGAAGGCATTGCACGTTTAGCCGATGCCAATTCTGCACAAGCTGCGCAGTCTTTGGTGGCGAGTCAGCATGTACAAGAGACTACCCAAGTATTAAATGATCTACGTCGCCAGTTTAAGGTGTATCGCGGCTAGACTATTTTGCAAGTCAAAGCTCAAGGAGGAGCGCCTAATTTAAGAAGTCAATCTTTGTAAGTAGTGAATAAAACAGGGCTATTTAGTTAAAATTAAATAGCCCTGTTGTTGTTTTAGTATTATAAAAGCTTAGCGAATACCTAGTTCTTCCATGCTGACATCGCGCATTTTAAATTTCTGTATTTTGCCCGTTACCGTCATAGGGAAATCTTGCGTAAACTTAAAGTAGCGCGGCACTTTATAGTGAGCGATTTTACCTTTACAAAAGGCTTTTAGTTCTTCTTCATCAAGGGTTTTGCCTTCGTGTATTTTAATCCACGCCATGACTTCCTCGCCGTATTTTGGGTCTGGAATGCCAATCACTTGAACATCAGAAATGGCAGGGTGAGTGTAGAAAAACTCTTCTAGTTCACGCGGGTAAATATTTTCACCGCCACGAATAATTAAATCTTTAATGCGGCCGGTAATGGCTACGTAACCTTCTTCGTCCATTTGTGCTAAGTCGCCAGTGTGCATCCAGCCGTTGATAATGGATTCTTTTGTGGCTTGCTCGTTATTCCAATAGCCTAGCATTACGCTATAACCACGGGTACATAGCTCGCCTTTTTCACCGCGTTCAACCACTTCACCTGATTCAGGATTAACCAACTTTACTTCTAGGTGGGGGTGAATAGTGCCTACGGTAGAAACACGCTTTTCAAGCGGTGCATTCCTGCGGGTTTGGAAGCTAACTGGGCTAGTTTCAGTCATGCCATAGCAGATAGTCACGTCTTTCATGTGCATCTGTTCGATGACTTTTTTCATGACTTCAATCGGGCAATTAGAGCCAGCCATAATGCCGGTGCGTAGGTGGCTTAAATCATAGTTAGCAAAATTTGGGTGCTCTAGCTCAGCGATAAACATTGTAGGTACGCCAAATAGCGCGGTGGCCTTTTCTTCTGCAACGGTTTGTAGGGTGATTTCAGGATCAAAACCATCAGAAGGGTAAATCATGGTTGCGCCATGCGTAATGCAACCTAAATTGCCCATGACCATACCAAAGCAGTGGTAAAGCGGTACAGGAATGACTACGCG
>CAYJCB010000091.1:2832-7605 GCA_964368615.1 uncultured Halomonadaceae bacterium
TTAATTCAGGCACTAGCTCACAAATCATATTGGCATAGTTAGAATGCTTAAATTCACCTTCCAGAATCAGTGTGTTAGTTGCTGAATGTTTTAGGGCGTAGGCTAATTCATGGGTGCGGTAGCTGGGATTAATATTAACCAGAATAGCACCAATTTTTGCCGTGGCTAACTGGGTAATGCACCACTGGGCATTGTTGGGCGACCAAATGCCAACCCGCTCGCCCCGAGTTACGCCCATGCTTAATAAGCCACGCGCACACTTGTTAACTTCTTCTTGCAGTTGTTTATAGGTATAACGAAGGTTTTGATGGCGCGAAATTAGCGCATCGTTATTAGGAAAGCTGGCAGCGGTTTGATCGAAAAGATCACCAATGGTTATTCCCAGTAAAGGGCGCTCACTGGTGCCGCTGACATAGCTTAGCGTCTTGCTCATAAACCCACCTCTAATTTTATCTTTATTGTGTGTTGGTTTTGAACAGTAGGGTAAGCGGTAAGGGTGCTACCCTACTTTTCGTTCTTGTGCTAGTTTTTTCTCTTTGTTTTTATCTCTAAGTCGCACTTTTACTAAGGCATCTTGGCAGCGCGACTCGGCAATATTAAGTTCTTCTTGTAAGCGTTGAATGTCGCTAAGTTGCTGGCGCATATCAGCTTGTTTTTTAGTTAATATATCTAGCATATACAGCAGCTGTTTCTCATTCCCTTGCGTAGTGGAATCATACATATCAAACAGTTCTTTGCTTTCGGCAAGGCTAAAACCTAAGCGTTTACCGCGCAGGGTAAGCATTAATCTAACCCTGTCTTTGGGGCTATAAATACGGGTTTGACCTTGGCGTGCTGGGTTAAGCAAGCCTTGCTGTTCGTAAAAACGAATGGTTCGCGTAGTAACATCAAACTCTTTGGCAAGTTCGCTGATACTGAAAGTACGAACTTTTACCTTATTATTCATTTTATTTAGTTTCCATAAGTCTTCTAGATCAACTCTAATCAAGGTTGACGTTTACGTAAAGGATAATCTGTAATTATTTTTAATAACGGTTCACGCGCCGATAGTTTCCGGGGCTTACCCCCATGACTTTTTTAAATAATCGTGAAAAATAATAGCTGTCTTCATAGCCTAGCTGTTCAGCGATACTGCTAATACTGGATTCGCCGGTATCTAATAGGTAGCAAGCGCGTTCAATTTTCATTTGTAAGTAGTGTTGTATAGGTGTTTCGCCAGTTAGTTTTTTGTAACGAGCGATGAAATGATACCTTGATAAGCCCGCTGTTGCAGCAAGGCTATCTAGATCAAGGCGACTACTAAGGTGGTCGCGCATTTTTTGTTGCAGTTGCGGTAGGTCTAATTCTGCTTGCTGTTTAACTTGTGGGCGTTTATGCGATAAAGGCAAAGCGGTGAGTAGCTGCCTTAAACGGTTGCTGGCATGGATTAACGGCTGTTCTTGAAAACCACAGTCTTGCACTGACAGTAAGCCATTAAAGTCGACTAACAAGCGTGGTTGCCTGCCTAGGTTGATGCGCCTATTCAACCCGCTAAACCCTAAATATTGCCGAAAATAACTGGCTAACGGCCCTGAATAATGCACCCAATGAATCGTCCAAGGGTTTTTATCGGGTGTTGTATAGCGATGCGCTTCACCCGCTGGCAGATAAAGTAGGTCACCTGCTTCTATCTGCAAGGTTTGCTGCCCCGTGATTACTTTGGCTTCGCCTTCTGTGCAATAAATTAGCAGCTCATCTTTGTGTTCACTTCTATTCATGCTGTGTCCACGTGCCCTTTGGTAGTGACCAAAAGAAATGGGGTAAAGCTCACGGGTGAGTGGGTGCTTTTCAAGTAGCTTAATCAGGCGCTGCGGAATGATGTAGCGCAAACTGCCGGTGGGTAGCGGCCAATCTGAAGGCAGAGACATAATTATTTTCCAAAGGTTAATCGCAATATAATCCATCTAACACACAATTTAGTCAATTTACGTAAGCTTCAAGTCTTGTTAGATTTTATAGCAACCTAGCAGCTGCTTGGTTTTTTATGGCTTATAAATAAGCAGTTTAACCAAGCAAACAGTTTTAAGTTAAGGCTGACAATGATGAAAAGAACTAAGAGGAATACTCATGAACTTTGACCTAACCGAAGACCAAGTTGCTTTTCGTGATGCCGCTCAGGCTTTTGCACAAAACGAAATGGCACCCCATGCAGCACAATGGGACGCAGAGCATATTTTCCCTGTTGATATGATTCGTGAAGCCGGTGAGATGGGTTTTTGTGGCATGTACACACCAGAAAGCCACGGCGGTATGGGCTTATCACGCTTAGACACCAGTATTATTGTTGAAGAATTAGCCGCTGCTTGCCCGTCTACCGCTGCCTATATCACCATTCATAATATGGTGAGCTGGATGGTGGCAAGCTTTGCTCAATCTGATGTTGCTGCTGAACTAGCACCCCGCTTAGCCAGTGGCGAGTTGTTAGGTTCTTACTGCTTAACCGAACCTGGTGCGGGTTCTGATGCTGCTAGCCTGCGTACTAAAGCCGTAAAAGAAGGCGATGAGTATGTGCTGGAAGGCTCTAAAATGTTTATTTCAGGTGCTGGCAGTACCGATATTTTAATTGTTATGGCGCGTACTGGCAGCCAAGACGAAGGCGCACGCGGTATTTCAGCTTTTATTGTGGACGCTAAAGCCACTGGCATTGAATACGGCAAGTGTGAAGATAAACTAGGTTGGAACAGTCAGCCAACGCGTTTAGTTACCCTAGATAAAGTACGCATTCCAGCCGCTAACTTGTTAGGTAAAGAAGGCGAAGGCTTTAAATTTGCGATGAAAGGTTTAGACGGTGGACGCATCAACATTGCTACCTGTTCATTAGGTGCAGCCCAAGCGGCGCTTACTTTAACGCGTAACTATATGCACGAGCGTAAGCAATTTGGTAAAGAGTTGGCTGATTTTCAAGCGCTACAATTTAAAATTGCGGATATGGCAACTGAGCTAACTGCTGCAAGGCAAATGGTGCGTTTAGCGGCATTTAAACTTGATAAAGCTGACCCAGAAGCGACACTTTATTGCGCTATGGCAAAGCGTTTTGCGACCGATGTGTGTTTCCAAGTGATTGATGATGCCCTGCAATTACATGGCGGTTATGGTTATATTCGTGATTACCCACTAGAGCGCTACCTGCGTGATACGCGTGTACACCGTATTCTAGAGGGCACAAATGAGGTGATGCGCTTAATTGTTGCGCGTCGCGTTCTTGAAGAAGGTGTTTTGGAGGCGATTTACTAATGACTAGTTTATTAAAATACGAAAAACGTGGCCACATAGCGGTAGTGACTATTAATAATCCGCCCGCTAATACTTGGAATGAAGAATCTTTATCCGGCTTGAAAAGCTTGGTTGAAGGCTTAAACGAAGACCGTGATATTTATGCATTGGTAATCACCGGTCAAGGCGAAAAGTTCTTTTCTGCAGGTGCAGATTTAAATAAGTTTGCTGATGGCGATAAAGCGGTTGCGCGTGATATGGCGCGTCACTTTGGTTTAGCCTTTGAAGCGCTGACCAATTTCCGTGGTGTTTCGATTGCTGCTATTAACGGTTTTGCTATGGGTGGTGGCTTGGAGTGTGCACTTTCTTGTGACTTGCGCGTGGCTGAAGAACAAGCGCAAATGGCGCTACCAGAAGCCCGTGTCGGCTTACTGCCTTGTGCTGGTGGTACGCAAAATCTACCACATTTAGTGGGTGAGGGTTGGGCGAAGCGTTTAATTCTATGTGGCGAGCGCATTAAAGCCGATAAAGCCCTAGAGATAGGTTTGGTTGAAGAAGTGGTTCCGCAAGGTAAATCTTTAGAACGTGCATTAGAGCTAGCTGAAATGGCTTGCCAGCAGTCACCGTCTTCCATTGCTGCGTGTAAACAGTTGGTGATGCATTCGCGTGAATCTAGTAGCCATAAGCAAGGCTGGCGCTTAGAGCGTGAGCTATTTGTTGACCTGTTTGATACTGAAGATCAAAAAGAAGGTGTACAGGCTTTTCTAGAAAAGCGCACTGCCGAATGGAAAAACCGCTGAGGTGAAGTATGAGTGATCTACCCGTACTCTTCAGCGAGTTACCGCTGAATAATGGACAGAAAATTGGTGTGGCTACTTTAAATGCGCCACGCGCTTTAAATGCTTTATCAATGGAAATGATTAATCAGCTATTAGCCAAATTTCAAAGTTGGTCAACTGACCAGCGTATTGCTGCAGTTTGGTTAGAAGGCGCTGGTGATAAAGCTTTTTGTGCTGGTGGTGACATAGTTGCGCTTTACCGTTCCATGACTGAATACACAGGAGGGAGTACCGACCCTGCCAAAGAAAACCCTTATGCCGAGAATTTCTTTACCACTGAGTATCAGCTGGATTACCTAATACATACCTATCCTAAACCTTTGATTGTTTGGGGTAACGGCATAGTTATGGGCGGTGGTATGGGGCTATTTGCCGGTGCAGCTTTCCGTGTTGTAACGGAGTCTTCACGCCTAGCCATGCCTGAAGTCACTATCGGCCTTTATCCAGATGTAGGCGGTAGCTGGTTCTTAAACCGTATGCCAGGTCGTTGTGGTTTGTTTCTTGGTTTAACCGGTGCACACTTTAATGCTACCGATGCTTTGTTTGTTGGCTTAGCGGATCGTTTTATTACTCACGAACAGCGTAATAAGGTGCTAGCTGCCTTAGAAGAAGCCCCTTGGAAAGACGATCATTTTCAAACCGTAAGCCATGTTTTGCGTGAGTTTGAAGCTGGTTGCCAAGC
>CAYJCB010000092.1:0-3356 GCA_964368615.1 uncultured Halomonadaceae bacterium
TCTTCCATTGCTGGGTAAAGAATTTCTTCAACAACAGGGCTAAGGCGGTGAATTTCGTCAATAAACAGCACATCGCCTTCGCTAAGGTTGGTCAGCATGGCAGCTAAATCACCAGCTTTTTCCATCACTGGGCCAGAAGTGCTTTTAATCGACACACCCATTTCGCTGGCAATAATATTGGCTAACGTAGTTTTACCTAAACCTGGGGGGCCAAAAATAAGCGTGTGGTCTAGGGCTTCTTTGCGCCCTCGCGCCGCTTGAATAAAGATTTCCATCTGCTCGCGCACTTGCGGCTGACCACGGTATTCCGCCAAAGTTTTGGGGCGAATCGCATGGTCGTGGCTATAATCTTGCGGCTGTTCAGTGGCGGCAATCAGCCGATCATCTTCAATCACTTAGCCATACCTTTTAGTGCTGCACGAATTAAATCTTGGGTATCCATACCTTTAACCGCAACAGCAGCAATGGCTTTGCTGGCTTCAGTTAGCTTATACCCTAAAGAAACCAAAGCAGATTCAGCTTCCGCAATCGGGTTAACCGCAGGCAAAGTTATATCAAAATTAGGATCAACACCGGCCTCTAATTCTAAACGCGCCATTTGTTGCGGCTGCCAAGCTTTTAATCGGTCTCTTAAATCAATCAGCAAACGTTCGGCAGTTTTTTTGCCAATGCCAGGAATGCGCGTTAAAGCTTGCAAGTCTTCGTTTTGAATCGCATGTAATAAAGCACTGCTTTCCATGGCAGACATAATTGCCATGCCCACTTTTGGGCCAATGCCAGTCACTTTAATTAATTCACGAAACAGCTGACGGTCTTCTAAACGCGCAAAACCGTATAAAAGGTTGGCATCTTCACGAATCACTTGATGAATCCACAGGGTTAGCGGTTCTTCTAAAGCAGGCAAACCAGCAAACACCGACAGGGGTAAAGTAACTTCATAACCCACGCCTTGGATATCAAGAATAATCCAAGACGGCTGCTTAACTGCTAACTTGCCTTGTAAACGACCAATCATCATGAAATTTTACTCTTTTTAAACTCATCTAAGAACGCCGCGCAAGGCTTGTAGGGTCAAAGTTGCGCCAGCTGCTGCCGCGTTTCACAGAAAGCTGCCCCGATAAAGCCAATAAACCGCTGCTGGTATAGGCATGGCACATAGCAATCGCCAAAGCATCGGCAGCATCTTCTTGCGGTACAGCAGACAACTTTAAAATGGATTTAACCATGTGCTGCACTTGAATTTTATCCGCAGCACCCGTGCCAGTAACCGCCAACTTTACTTCTTTGGCTGAATATTCGCTAACTGCCAAACCATGATTCGCCACACACACCACCGCTGAACCTCTGGCTTGCCCTAGCTTAAGGGCTGAGTCGGCATTTTTAGCCATAAATACCCTTTCTATGGCGACTTCTTCCGGTTGGTAGCGGGCTATTATTTCAGCAAGGCTGGCGTAAATTTGCGCTAGTTTTTGAGGTAAATCATCGGCTTTAATCCGAATGCAACCACTGGCTAGGTAGCTAAATTTGCTACCTGTGGCATGAATTAAGCCGTAGCCAGTGATGCGTGAACCCGGGTCAATGCCGAGAATAAGCGCCATATCAGCCCAGTTGTTCCATAACTTCTGCAGAAAAGTCGACGTTGGAATACACTTCTTGAACATCGTCCAAGTCTTCCAACATATCCACCATCTTGATAATTTTTTCTGCCAATTCTAAATCGGTTACGTCTGCGTTAATATCAGGCAGCATAGCAACAGAGGCTTGTTCAGCTTCAAAACCTGCCGCTGCTAAGGCTTCTTTTATTTCTAAAAAGCTTTGTGGTTCAGTAAAAACTTCAAAACTACCATCGTCTTGGGTAACTACGTCTTCTGCACCTGCTTCTAGGGCAACTTCTAATAATTGCTCTTCGTCTGTTTCAGCAGAAAAAACTAAATAACCACGCTTTTGGAATAGGTAAGCCACTGAACCTGATGTGCCTAAATTGCCTTCATTTTTAGTAAAAGCATGGCGCACTTCGCCAGCGGTACGATTACGGTTATCGCTTAAGCATTCAACAAGAACTGCGACACCACCGGGGCCGTAACCTTCATAAATCAGGGTTTCCATATTATCGGCTTCGGTAGTGCCAGCACCCCGCGCTACAGCACGGTCAATGGTATCGCGTGTCATATTGCTGGATAAAGCTTTATCAACCGCTGCGCGTAATCTGGGATTATCCGCAACCTCAGGGCCGCCTTCTTTAGCAGCAACGGTTAACTCACGAATTAGCTTGGTAAAAATTTTGCCACGCTTAGAATCTTGCGCTGCTTTACGGTGCTTGATATTGGCCCATTTACTGTGACCTGCCATTTTAAACTCCTTAAACTTAGAAACCCCTTAACTCGCTAATCGCGCAATTAAGAGGCTCTATTATTTAACAATTTAACGATTTTTTAGCCCAGTGTTTAAGCTAAAAATTACCGCTTCACTTATTCTTCAGTTTGAGCCTTAACGCGCAAACGTAAATTCAATTCTTTTAGCTGCTCTGGGCTAACATCGCCCGGTGCATCAGTCATCACACAAGCAGCAGACTGGGTTTTTGGGAAGGCAATCACTTCACGAATGGATTTAGCGCCAGTCATCAGCATCATTAAACGGTCTAGACCAAACGCCAAGCCGCCGTGCGGTGGCGCACCAAATTTTAGGGCATCTAACAAGAAGCCAAACTTTTCTTGCTGTTCTTCGGCACTAATACCTAGTACACGGAAGACCGACTGCTGCATGGCTTGGTTATGAATACGAATCGAACCACCACCCAATTCAGTACCGTTTAACACCATATCATAAGCACGTGACAGCTTATCGGCAGGGCTAGCTTCTAGCTCTTCAGGTGTACATTTAGGCGCAGTAAAGGGGTGGTGAAGTGCGCTTAGGCTACCATCGCTGTTTTCTTCAAACATAGGGAAATCAACAACCCACAGCGGTGCCCACTTAGTCGTATAAAGATTTAAGTCTTCACCTAGCTTGCAACGCAATGCGCCTAACGCTTCGTTAACAATTTTGGTTTTGTCTGCGCCAAAGAAAACAATGTCGCCATCTTCCGCGCCCACGCGGTCAAGCAACTGTTCGATAACGCCTTCCATAAACTTAACAATCGGTGACTGCAAACCTTCTAGGCCATCAGCACGCTTGTTAACTTTAATCCACGCCAAACCACGCGCACCGTAAATACTTACAAACTTGGTGTAGTCGTCAATTTGCTTACGAGAAAGGTCTGCGCCGCCTTTTACTTTAAGGGCTGCAACGCGGCCTTTAGGGTCGGTTGCTGGGCCAGAGAAGACTTTAAAATCCACCTCAGCCATTAAATCGCTAACATC
>CAYJCB010000092.1:3456-7228 GCA_964368615.1 uncultured Halomonadaceae bacterium
CGGGTTAGAATCGGGGTTTCTATGTCTAAAAAACCCTGTTCTTCTAGGAAATTACGAATCTGGTGGGTAACGCGTGAACGAAAACGCAGCTTTTCAGCCATATCTGTACGGCGTAAATCAATATAGCGGTACTTTAAGCGAATTTCTTCACCCACTTTATTGTGTTCGTCCAGCATAAAGGGCGGTGTTTCAGAGGTGTTCAGCACTTCAACTTCGCTGGCAAGCAGTTCAATTTCGCCCGTTGCCATATTAGGATTAACAGTGCCTTCAGGACGATTGCGAACCACACCCGTTACTTTCAAAACGTATTCGCTGCGTGAACGGTCGGCAATTGCAAAAGCGGCTTCACAATCAGGATTAACCACCACCTGAGCAATGCCATTACGGTCACGCAAATCAAGAAAAATAACCCCACCGTGGTCACGACGACGATGAACCCAGCCGCATAAAACGACTTCTTGATCTAGGTGACTTGTGTTCAAGTCGCCACAGTAATGGCTGCGCATAAGTAGTTCCCGTTAAATTGTGTAGTAAAATTAAAAAGAGTAAATAATTTATTAAGAAGAATCTTAAATTTTATGAGGCGCTATTATAGCCTAGACTCATGGCATTACGCCAAATTCTATGTAAACCCTTCTGCGAATCTAAACTTAGGAATTTATTATGACTTTTGAACCGCGCCCAGCTTTTGAACTACACCCACAGCTTGCCAAAGACAGCCTGCACCTTGCCGATTTTGAACTTTGCCAATTACGGCTAATCAACGACCAGCGTTTTTATTGGCTGCTGCTAGTGCCTAAAGTAGCCAATGCCAGCGAAATCACTGATTTAAGTGCCAAAGATTACCAACAGCTGTGGCAAGAAGTGCATTTTTTAAGCAGTGTGGTTAAGCCTTTAAAAAAAGCTACTAAGTTAAACGTGGCAACATTAGGTAACATGGTTCCACAGCTGCACCTGCATTTAATTGCCCGCTTTACTAGCGATGCTGCTTGGCCTAACCCTGTTTGGGGTAAGGGTGGCGCAGAAGCTTACACTTTAGAAGGCGTTCAAAGCCTAGTAGCTGAACTAGAGACAGCTTGCCTAAGCGCCAGTAAACTTGTATCTATTCAATGGCAAACAATTGCATAAAAGTTTAGCCTTTGTTTTATAATGTATTTTATATTACAGCTTGTGCTGTAATCCGATACATTTTGTTCTGTAACTCGAAAACCAAGCACTTGCTGGCCAGATCTTTACTTTTTTACTGATTACGGCTCGATATTTGAGATAACAATGCTAGACCGCATCACTGCTCGCCCAAGAAATTGGGCTATTTTATTTTTTGGCAGCCTGGTTGTAATTACTGTTTTGGCAGTCTATTTAACTAGCCCTAAAGAAGAACCGATCCCTGAAGAATTGCCGCCTGAAATGAGTGAGGTGTTAGAGGCTTTAGAAGCGACTGATTTTTATAACGCCATGATTCCTCCTTTGTCGCCACCACCTGACTGGGAACAATACACGCTACAAAAAGGCGATCTTTTATCGTTACTTTGGGCGGATAAATGGCACTTGCCGCTAGCCACGCTTTATACGCTGCTAGAAAATAAAGAAGGGAAACGCTACCTTAATCGCATTCAACCCGGTCAACACATTGAATGGCTGGCTAGCCGCGATGGGCAACTATTGGCCTTACGCTTATGGCAAAGCCGCGCAGTGGGTCGGGAATGGTTAAGAGAAAGTGAAGGCTTTAGCTTTCGTGACCTTAATTCGCAACGCGAAGTGAAGCTGCTGCGTTTAGAAGGCACGTTAAATGGTGTTCTAGTTAACAGTTTAAGAAACATGCCTGAAATTGCTGGGCAAGAAGGCGTTATCGCCTCGGCTTTAGATCGCCACTTGCCGTTGCGCCGTGATGCGCGTGATGGTGATGCTTTTAGTTTATTACTTGAACAAGAATGGCTAAGCAATGATCCTACGCCCTATTCAACCCGTTTAATTGCTTTTGATTACAGCGGCGATCGTATGAAAATTAGGGCAGCACGGCACCTTGACGGTCGTTTTTATACCCCTGAGGGCATAAGTTTAATTCCACCTTTTGACCGCATTCCTTTAGCTGAGCGTTACCGAATTAGTTCTCGCTTTAACTTAACCCGTCGCCACCCGATTACCAACCGTGTACAACCGCATTATGGTACCGACTTTGCCACACCCACCGGCACTCACGTTAGAGCGCCAGCCGATGGTCGCGTCGTACGTAGCCAATGGCATGCTTTTGCTGGCAACTACATAGCCATTGACCACGGGCAAGGCTTTGAAACCCGTTACCTGCATTTGTCGCGTATTCAAGTTAAGCGTGGTGAAGACGTAAAACGTGGACAATTAATTGGTCAAACCGGCAATACAGGGCGCAGCACTGGGCCACACTTGCATTACGAACTGCACATTGGTGGTCGCCCTGTCGATTCCATGCGGGCTGAATTGCCTAGCGTAGAAAAACTTAAAGGTGCAGATTTAAAAGAGTTTCTAGCCCAAAGCAAGCAAATTTTTGCAGGCTTAGATGGCACTGTTAAATTAGAAAAAATGGCTTCACAACAGCCCGTATCTAATTAAAAAAATATCTAACTAAAAATATCTAACTAAAAAGGTAAACTAATTCTATGCGCGCTTCACAACTGCTAATTGCCACTTTAAAAGAAACCCCTAACGATGCTCAGGTTATTAGCCACCAGCTAATGCTTCGTGCGGGTTTAGTTCGTAGTCTAGGTTCTGGTCTTTATACTTGGTTGCCGGTTGGCTTACGGGTGTTGCGTAAGGTTGAACGCATTGTACGTGAAGAAATGGACAAGGCTGGTGCGCAAGAAGTGCTGATGCCTGCTATTCAACCGGCTGAATTGTGGCAAGAATCTGGGCGCTGGGAACAATATGGTAAAGAGCTGTTGCGCCTGCATGACCGTCATGGCCGTGAGTTTTGCGTAGGCCCTACGCACGAAGAAGTCATTACCGACCTGGTGCGTAAAGAGCTGCGTTCTTACAAACAATTGCCAGTGAATTTTTACCAAGTGCAAACTAAATTCCGTGATGAAATTCGTCCACGTTTTGGCGTTATGCGTTCACGCGAATTTATTATGAAAGATGCTTATTCGTTTCACTTAACCCAAGAATCCTTGCAGCAAACCTACGATATTATGCACCAAGCCTATACCCAAATTTTTAACCGCATTGGGCTTAAATTCCGCTCGGTGATTGCAGATAACGGTTCAATTGGCGGCAGTGGTTCGCACGAATTTCACGTTTTAGCTAACTCAGGTGAAGACGATATTGTTTTTTCAGACACCTCTGATTACGCTGCCAATATTGAAAAAGCAGAAGCGCTGCCTAACGAAACTAGCCGCGCTGCTGCCACACAAGAACTGCGTTTAGTTGATACGCCTGACGTTAAAACCATTGCCGAACTGGTTGCAGGCTTTGATTTAGCGATTGAAAAAACCGTTAAAACCTTAATTGTTAAAGGTGCTGAAGGTGGTTTAATTGCTTTGGTAGTACGTGGCGACCATGAGCTTAACGAAATTAAAGCCGGTAACTTACCGCAAGTGGCTAGCCCGTTAGAAATGGCCAGCGACGATGAAATCACTGCAACGGTCGGTGCTGCTGCGGGTTCCATCGGCCCTATTGGTTTAACCATTCCCTGCATTATTGACCGTTCAGTGGCCATGATGAGCGACTTTGCAGCGGGTGCGAATCAAGACGACAAGCACTATTTAGGCATTAATTGGGAACGCGATTTACCGCTAGTTGA
>CAYJCB010000093.1:0-7189 GCA_964368615.1 uncultured Halomonadaceae bacterium
GGTTTAACAGCGTAGTCGCGGCTTTCAGATACAGTGGTGAACATATTGGCTTGGTAGTGTTCCCAGTGGCCAGAACGCTCCCACAGCACTTTATCAACCACTTGTGGTGTTCTAACTTCAACGTAACCGTTGTTGCGTTGAATATCACGCATATAGTCTTCAAGAATTTGGTAAAGCGTCCAACCATTCGGGTGCCAAAACACCATGCCCGGTGCTTCGTCTTGAATGTGGAACAAATCCATACGCTTAGCTAGCTTACGGTGATCGCGCTTTTCAGCTTCTTCTAGGCGATGTAGGTAAGCACTTAAATCTTTTTTATCTGCCCAGCAAGTACCATAGATACGCTGCAACATTTTGTTTTTCGAATCACCGCGCCAATAAGCACCGGAAACACGCATTAATTTAAACGCTTTAATTTTACCTGTGCTGGGAACGTGTGGCCCACGGCACAAGTCAGTAAATTCACCTTGGCGGTATAAAGACAATTCTTCATGCACAGGAATATCACGAATAATTTCTGCTTTATAGATTTCGCCTTGCTCTTCAAAGAAGGCAACAGCTTCATCGCGTGACATGGTTAAGCGTTCAACAGGAATATCCTGCTTAATTAGCTCAGTCATACGCTTTTCAATGGCTTCTAAGTCTTCGGGGGCAAAAGTGCCGTCAATATCGAAGTCGTAGTAGAAGCCATCGGTAATGGTTGGGCCAATGGTTACTTGCGCGTGTGGCCAAAGCTGTTTTACAGCCATTGCCATTAGGTGGGCGCAAGAGTGGCGTAATACTTCAACCCCTTCAGCATCTTTAGCGGTAATAATGGCTAGGCTGCTGTCTTCGGTAATAAGGTAGCTAGTGTCGACTAGTTGGTCGTTTACTTTACCGGCTAATGCGGCTTTGGCAAGGCCAGCACCGATAGATTCAGCAACTTGAAACACGCTAACAGCTTTATCAAAACTACGCTGGCTGCCATCGGGGAGGGTAATTAAAGGCATTATTTATCCTGAGCAGTGGTGTCCCGTACGAAAGGACACTTGGTTCATATTCATGAAGGCAGAAATTGCCTGTTCGCGGCGGCCACCAAACGAAGGTGGCACTTTCCCATTTACAGTAGGCTTCTGTATTAAAAACCGACTTTTAATTAATCGGCATTAAATATTGCCATAAAAAGGCCTTTTTGTCCAGTTTTAACACTAGCTGCTGGGGCTTTATTGGTATAAAACACCTTGTTTGGGTAAAGGTTTGCCGTCTAAGGCTGGGTGATTACTTATTAGCTGTAAACGCCCCTGTAAGAACCAGCGCACTGCAATTGGATACAAAATATGTTCTTGTATTTGCACCTTGCTGGCTAGGCTAGCTTCATCATCGTCAAGAGTGACAGGAACTTTAGCCTGTAAAATTAACGGGCCGCCATCTAACTCTTCGGTAACAAAGTGAATACTTAGGCCATGCTCTGCATCGCCCGCTTCTAAAACGCGGCGGTGGGTGTGTAAGCCTTTGTATTTAGGCAGCAGCGAAGGATGAATATTCAGCAGCCTACCTTGAAACTTCAGCACAAAAGCTGGTGATAAGATGCGCATAAAACCTGCTAGCACCACTAAATCTGGCTGCTGTTCTTCCACTAGATTCGCAAGTTGTAAATCATAGGCTTCACGGCTAGGGTAATCTTTGGCTGACAAAGTAAGGTCAGCAATACCGGCTTGACGCGCTCTTTCTAAACCAAAGGCATCGGCTTTATCGCTGATAACTGCCACGATATCGCCGCCCAAGCCATTTTCACCACTCAAACCGTCCTTGGTTTGAGCTGCGTCAATCAGTGCTTGTAGGTTGCTGCCGTTACCAGAAATAAGCACGACAACCCGACGTGCATCAGGTGCTGCGTCTGTTTCGGGTGAAATCATGCTTTAAGACCTTTATCGGTGATAAGTCCTTCAATAATAACGGCTTCTTCACCAGCTAGACGCTGGCTAAGCACGCCAAGCTTAAATACGGTTTCGCCAGCAGCTTCTAGCTTTTGGGTTAGCCCAGCAACTTTAGTGGCATCAACAGCAAGCACCATGCCAATACCGCAGTTTAGGGTGCGGTACATTTCTTTTTCTTCAACTTGGCCAGCTTCTTGCAGCCAATCAAAAACCGCAGGGCGCTGGTAGTTGCTTAAATCTAGCTCTGCTTTACAGTTATCAGGCAATACGCGAGGAATGTTTTCAAACCAGCCACCGCCAGTAATGTGCGAAAGGGCATGAATGCCTTCATCACCACGCACCAAAGGCAGCAGCGACTTAACGTAAATACGTGTAGGCGCCATTAAGGCATCGCCCAGCTTTTGGCCGTCTTTTAGTAAGGTATCGAGTGACTCACCCGAAACTTCTAATAACTTACGAATCAGTGAATAGCCGTTAGAGTGCGGGCCAGAAGATGCTAAGCCTAGCAACACATCGCCGGCTTGTACTTTACTGCCATCAATGATTTCAGATTTTTCGACGATACCGACACAAAAACCAGCCAAGTCGTAATCATCGCCTTCGTACATACCGGGCATTTCAGCAGTTTCACCACCCACTAGGGCGCAACCTGCTTGTTCACAGCCCGCGCCTATGCCAGTAACCACATCAGCAGCAACGTCAACGTTAAGCTTGCCTGTTGCATAGTAATCTAAGAAAAACAGCGGTTCAGCACCACAAACTAATAGGTCGTTAACACACATGGCTACCAAGTCGATACCGATGGTGTCATGCTTATTTAGGTTTATTGCTAGGCGTAATTTAGTGCCAACGCCATCAGTACCAGAAACAATCACTGGCTCGCGGTAACCAGCAGGAATTTGGCAAAGTGCGCCAAATCCACCAAGACCGCCCATCACTTCTGGGCGACTGGTGCGCTTGGCAACACCTTTAATGCGTTCTACTAGGGCATTGCCTGCGTCTATGTCTACGCCAGCATCTTTATAGGTAATCGGGGTTTTGCTACGGCTCATGAGGTGTCCTGCGTTGGAAAAGTTGAAACAGTAAAATTGGGCAAGAAGCATAAAGTTGCGTATTCTAGCACCCCAACGAGCGAGTCTCCATGAAGTCGAGCCACTCAGGTTAAAAAAATTAGGTTTAGGTTAATCATTCCCACTAAAAACACAGGGATAGCATTGGTGAAATTGATAAAAAAAGCCCTTTTACTCAGTAAGTTTCTTTTGGTTGCTTCATTGTTGCTAGGCCAGCCAGCTTATGCAGAACGGGTCACGAATCTTTACACTTTAAATGGATTGGTCACCGATACTTCAGATGAACAGCGTGCAGCAGTTGCTAATGAACTTTTACGTGAGTTGTTAGTAAGGGTTTCAGGAACTAGGCGCGTGCTTGAAAAAATGCCACCAGCTGAATTCATTGCAGAGCCAGAAGCTTTTGCTGAACATTCTGACTTTACGCTTTGGACAGACCTAACTTCTGCGCAGCACTTGATTAATCAATACAGCTACGCGGCGAGTTCGCAATTATTAACCGCAGAAAATGGCAGACGAGTTACTGCTCAGCAGCTGGAATTAACCTTTGATGAAGCCGGTGTTAAACAGCTGTTGCGCCGTTTGCAAGCGCCAGTTTGGGACGCTAATCGTCCTAAAGTTTTATTTTGGGTAGCTTTAGAGGGGCGAGGTGGGCGCACGCTTATTACGCCAGAATCTAACTTACCCTTGTCTAATGTTTTGGCAAACCAAAGTAACCAGCGCGGTGTGCCTTACCAGTTACCTGATTTTGCGTTACACCCGACCAATGATTCTTTGTTTTCGGATATATGGGGTGGTTTTAACCAGCAGATTATTGCTGCCTCCAACCCTTACCAGCCAGATGCCATTGCAGTTGCTAAGGTTAGAGCTTCTGGCAGTCAGTGGCGAGTTGAATGGCTGCTGTTAACAGGTATGAATAGCGTTAAACATACCGTTTCTGTGGCAACGTTAAGAGATGCTTTGCAAGAAGGGGTTAATTTTGCAGCGGAAGAATTATCTAGCCGTTACGCCAGTCACGCCAGCCAAGGTGCTGGCACTTATAAAGTAATGGTGAGTAATGTAAGCCAAGTGCAAGATTATGCTGCCATAACTCATTATTTTAATCGTTTATCGTTAACCAGTAATGTGCGAGTCGTGCAGTCTACCAATCAGCGTATCTTGTTTGAAATGACGTTGCGGGGTGGTTTAGATCAGTTACGTGCTAACTTGACGCTCGACAGCCGATTAAAAGAAGAATCTTTTTTAGGGTTGCAGCAAGCAGTTAGTTACCCTGTACAGCCTGCTACGGCTTTGCAAAATAATAATGAAACAATGGAGCAGGCCGATGCTTATTTTCGTTGGCAAGCCAATTAAGTGCGGTGAATATGAGCTTTAAACCAATCAGCTTTAAACCAATGCAGTTATCTTTGGGTGTGAATTTACAAGATGACCTGAATTTTGACAATTTTTTATCGGGTCAAAATTCGGCAGTTTTAGCACAATTAAAAGGCTTGTTTGCCTTGGAAGATGAGGCTTTTAATTTCGTTTACCTTTGGGGGCGTGAAGACTCGGGTAAAACCCATTTACTAAAAGCAACTTGTTACCAAGCTGAAGTACTTGCCAAAAGTCACTGCTACTTAAATTTAGCTGATGAAACCGATGCCAGTATTTTAAGCGAAATTACCAGTGCTGTAGTGTGTATTGATAATTTGCAGGCTGTTGCCGGAAAACCAATATGGGAAGAAAGCCTGTTTCACTTGTTTAATCGCATTCGTGAACAGCAGGGCTTGCTAGTTTTTTCTGGATTAAGCGGGCCTAACCATTTAGGTTTAGGGTTGCCTGATTTAGTGTCGCGGCTTTCTTGGGGGTTAACCTATTGTTTGCAAGTTTTGCAAGATGATGAAAAACTGCTAGCTTTCAAGCTTCGTGCAAGGCAAAGAGGCATGGAAGTACCCGATGAAGTGGTTCGTTACCTAATACACCGTAGCCCAAGAAAACTAAGCGGTTTGTTTGCGCTACTTGACGTATTAGACGATGCTAGTTTGAAAGAGCAGCGTAAATTAACCATTCCCTTTGTTCGTCAGGCATTAAGTTGGTAGTATTTGCCTTGATGTTACAACTATTTATGATTAAGGCTTTCACTTGCAGGCCGCTTAGAGTTAATCTATAAAGGTTAGAAGATTGGCATTTAAGCAAACTGTAGCGTAAGCGTCAGAAGGAAAAAGTCTTGGCTAGAATCTCTGAGCAGGAAATAACTCTCGTTCTTCAGCAATCCCTCGATCTCGTTCTAATTCTTGATCCGGGTGATTTAACGCTGTTGTTTGTAAACGATAATGGAGCTAACTGGCTAGGTTATACCGCAGCAAATTTATTGGATAAACTGCCGATTGAGTTTATGCCTGAAATGTCTGCTGCCGAGCTGGAAAGTATACTCGAAAATTTACGTCTTCTGGACGAAGGTGAGGGTACGGTAGTCGTTACACCTGTGCGCCGCAGCATAGGTAATGACCACGATTTTGAATTTCGTTTAAATTTAATGAAACTAAATGGCCGCGAATTTGTTTTAGCCAGCGGTCGCGATGTTGCTGAGCGTGTTGCTGTTACTGATGAAGTACACAACTTACTAGCTGTTGCTCAAACTGAATCAACTCAGGATAAAACCACGCAACTTTATCAACGCGATGCGTTTTTACAAATCTTTCGTGATTTGTTAGCGCAAGTTGGGCCAGATGGGTTACGTTTAGCTTTGGTTATTATTGACCTTAAGAATTTGCATGAAATTAATGCTCAATATGGTCAAAGTGTGGGTGATCGGGTGCTGCGTAGTATGGGTAGCTTATTGCGCCATGCTGTTGCTCGTGAAGACCTTTGTGCGCGTTTTAGTGGGCGTAAGCTATGCATTTTAATGCCAGGTAAAGGTCAGAATGATGGCTTAATGCTGGCTGATAAGCTTAACCGTGCTTTAACCAAAGTTAGGTATTCAGAGTTTCCAACGCTGCGCGTACAATCTAGTATTGGTGTAGCAGAGTTACCTGAACCTCATGAGCCTGAGTTATTACTAGAAAAAGTAATTAACCAAATGCGCGAACTCAAAACTACTGATGTCGCGCAAGAGGTACATAGGTTAGGTTTGTTAACCTTAGGTTAGTCTTTATGCGTTTGTGGCTGTGTCGGCAATAATCGCGCCGCGCAGCTCCATACCACGCCAACGGCCATACATCATAGCAGCCGTAAATAACATTAAAGCTAACAAAGCTTGTAATGCGCCCAATCCTGCTTTACCTGGCACAATAAACGTTGTTACTCCATTCATAAAATAAACGAGTGTAACAAAGCACAGCCAAGCATGGCCGCGTGGGTTGCGGGTAATAATTGCGGGTAAAAACATCAGCAACGGTAGCCAAAGCACACTTAAAATAACCCATAAGCGACTGCCTTCTAATAATGGGTAAATAGTAATGCCCGCTAAAAGTGTCGCCAACAAGCCAAAGTAGCTTAGTAGCGTTAGCCAGCGGCTAATGTTTAATTTTAAGTTCAGTTCTTTACGGGGTAAAGGGGCGGCAGGTTTCACAGATCGTTATCACTCCTAGTGGGTAAAGGGTTAAGCTAACTTTTTAGGCTTGCAGCTTTAAGGCAAGACGCGCAATGCGTTTACCTTGTTCACGGCACAGCTTTAATTCTGTTGCACTTAATTCGCTATTACCTTTTGCGCCCGATAAATGCGTTGCGCCGTAGGGTGTGCCGCCATCGGTGGTGCTGCTTAATTCAGGGTTAGAATAAGGAATACCCGCCCAAATCATGCCGTGATGTAATAAAGGAATCGCCATAGTCAGCAAAGTAGTTTCTTGCCCACCGTGCAGGCTTGAAGTGGAAGTAAATGTACCGGCGGGCTTATCAATTAAAGCGCCTGACAGCCACAGGCTGCTGGTTGAATCAATAAAATACTTCATGGCTGATGCCATATTGCCAAAGCGTGTGGGGCTGCCTAACAGTAAACCAGCGCAGTTGCGTAAATCTTCTTCGGTGCAATAAACAGCACCTTCGCTTGGTACTGCTGGTTGGGTAGCTTCGCACACATTCGATATGGCTGGAACAGTACGTAAACGTGCTTCTATACCGTTAACTTGTTCAATTCCTTCAGCCATAGCCCTTGCCATATTAGCGGTGCTGCCGTTGCGTGAATAATAAAGCACTAGCACATAGGGTTGTGACCTAGAGGGTTGTGAC
>CAYJCB010000094.1:0-7184 GCA_964368615.1 uncultured Halomonadaceae bacterium
CGTTTAGCCGATGCCAGCCTAGATAAGCTTTTCTTAGCTAAAGCAGAAGATGCTGGATTGCTAAACCTAGCCGGTCACCGCAGCGTAGGCGGTATGCGCGCCAGTATTTATAATGCTGTGCCTGAAGCAGCGGTTGATGCGCTTATCGAATTTATGAATGACTTTGCTAAAACAAGAGGTTAAGCCTGAATGAATCAGGGTAAATCATTGCCAGATTTGGCAGACGTTAGAAAAGAAATCGACCAGATTGACCAGCAGCTGCACCAGTTAATTAACCAGCGTGCTAAATGTGCGCAGCAAGTGGCGCAGGTTAAAATTGCTGAAGATGGTAAAGATGCAGTTTTTTACCGTCCAGAACGTGAAGCGCAAGTTTTACGTGCGGTAATGGAACGTAACCAAGGGCCTTTGTCGAACGAAGAAATTGCCCGTTTGTTCCGTGAAATTATGTCGGCTTGCTTGGCGTTAGAGCGTCCTTTAAAAGTGGCTTATTTAGGCCCTGAAGGTACTTTTACGCAGCAAGCAACGCTAAAACATTTTGGGCAATCCGCCATTTGTAAGCCTTTTGCTGCGATTGATGAAGTTTTTCGTGAAGTCGAATCCGGTGCGGTGGATTATGGCGTAGTGCCAATTGAAAACTCTACCGAAGGCGTGATTAGCCATACGCTTGATAGCTTTATGGATTCTGGCTTACAAATTAGCGGTGAAGTGGTGCTGCGTATTCATCAGCATTTATTGCTGGGTGAAAATACCCGTGCTGATAAAATCTCGACCATCTACTCGCACACTTCTTCTTTAGCTCAGTGCCGTAAATGGCTTGATGCGCATTACCCAGGCATTGAACGTGTTGCTATGCCTTCTAATGCTGAAGCGGCGCGTAAAGTAAAAAGCGAATGGCACTCAGCGGCAATTGCTGGCGATATGGCAGCGGATTTATACGGCTTAACGCGCCATGCTGAAAACATTGAAGATACGCCTGATAACTCCACACGCTTCTTGATTATTGGCCGTGAAAAAGTACCGGCTTCTAATGATGATAAAACTTCGTTAATGATTTCTATGCGTAACTTGCCGGGTGCGTTGCATCAAATTTTAGAACCCTTTAATGCCCATAATATTGATATGACGCGCATTGAAAGCCGCCCTAGCCGTTCAGGTGCGTGGAATTATGTGTTCTTTATTGATTTTGCAGGCCATGTTGACGAGCCACGCGTTCAAGCGGTGTTAAAAGATATTGGTGCAAGGGCAGCAGACGTGAAAGTGCTAGGTTCTTACCCTAAAGGCGTTTTATAAAATACCTATTATCTACTTAAAAGAGTATAAATAAATGAGCTGCGATTTTTTTAAACTCGCCAATGAAGGCGTGCAAGGATTAATGCCTTATCAGCCAGGTAAGCCAGTTGATGAAGTAGCCCGTGAATTAAGCCTAGACCCAGATAGCATTGTAAAGCTTGCCAGTAACGAAAATCCGCACGGCCCAAGCCCTAAAGCGCTGGCGGCGATTCAACAAGAACTCGCTGAACTAACCCGTTACCCCGATGGCAGCGGCTACCGTTTAAAATCAGCCTTGGCTAAAAAGTTTGATTTAAGCACGCGCCAAATTACTTTGGGTAATGGCTCGAATGATTTACTGGATTTAATTGGCCGTTGCTGGTTAGCAGCGGGTCGTAATGCCGTCTACAGCGAATACAGCTTTGCGGTGTATCCGATTACCACCCAAGCAGCAGGCGCAGAGCATAAAGTAGTTCCTGCCAAAAACTGGGGCCATGATTTACCAGCGATGGCTGAGGCGATTGATGAAAATACCCGTGTAGTCTTTGTTGCCAATCCTAACAATCCAACGGGTACTTGGTTGTCTGAAACGCAGCTGCGTGAATTTATGACCCGTGTACCTGAAAACGTATTGGTGGTGTTAGATGAAGCCTATTCTGAATACGTCAGCGAACAAGCTTACCCTGATACTTTTAAGTTATTGAATGATTTTTCTAATCTTATCGTTTGCCGTACCTTCTCTAAAGCTTACGGCTTAGCTGCGTTGCGTATGGGTTACAGCGTTTCTTCTGTGAATGTTGCTGAAACTTTAAACCGTATTCGCCAGCCTTTTAACGTGAATTCTTTAGCGTTAGAAGCTTCTTTGGCAGCTTTGGACGATGACGAATATTTGCAGCGGTCAGTGGTAACGAACAAAGCGGGTATGTTGCAGCTAGAAACCGCATTTCGTGAATTAGGTTTATCGTTTATTCCTTCAGTTGGCAACTTTATTTGTGTGGAAGTGGGCGATGCCGAAGCGGTTAACAATGCGCTGTTGAAAGAAGGGGTAATTGTTCGCCCACTACGCCCTTACCGTATGAATGAACACTTGCGCGTTAGCATTGGTTTACCAGAAGAAAACCAACGCTTTATTGATGCTTTACGCAAGGTGCTTTAGCCCGTGATACAAGGCGATAAAGTGGTTGAAAAAGCAGTTAATAAACTGCTGATTGTTGGTTTGGGTTTAATTGGTGGCTCGGTGGCGCTTGCTGCTAGACGTGCTGGTTTTGCCCAAACTTACTTAGGTGTTGATTTAGCTTACGAAGAACGCCAAGGGGCTATTTCTTTAGGTGTAGTTGATAAAGTTAGCGCCGAATTAGCCGAACTAGCAGCCGATGCGGATTTAATTCTTTTGGCTGTGCCGGTGTTGGCGATGGAACCAGTGCTAACAGCTTTAAAGCCTCACTTAAAATCTACTGCTGTGGTGACTGATGTCGGCTCTGCCAAAGCGGTGGTGTTAGAAGCTGCAAAAAAAGTGTTTAACGAACTGCCGCCAAGGTTAATTTTAGGCCACCCAATTGCGGGTGCTGAAAAAAGTGGCGTGTCTGCCGCGCAGGTGGATTTGTTTGTGGGTCGTAAGGTGATTTTAACGCCAACTGAAAATAATGACCCTGAAGCTTTGGAACTGGTTAGAAAACTTTGGCAAGCCTGTGGCGCTGAAGTGATTGAAATGGACGTGACCAAGCACGACCAAGTGCTGGCGCGTACTAGCCATTTGCCACATTTATTAGCGTTTTCTTTAGTCGAAACTTTGGCTAGAAAAGACGAGCGTTTAGAAATTTTTCGTTATGCAGCGGGTGGTTTTCGTGATTTTACCCGTGTTGCTGCTAGCGACCCTGTTATGTGGCGGGATATTTTTCTAGCCAATCGTGATGCCACCCTAGAGGCATTAGATGAATTTTTGGAAGGGGTGCAGCGGTTAAGAACGGCCGTTGAATCTCAAGATGCTGATGCTTTGGTGGCTACTTTTACCAAGGCAAAATCAGCGCGTGACTACTTTACTGCTCTGCTGAATGAAACGGGCTATCAAACCATGCAAAATACAATTCTAAATTTTATAACTCAGCCGGGTGCTACGGCTATTAAAGGCAGCATTCGCGTACCGGGCGACAAATCCATTTCGCACCGCTCCATTATGCTGGGTTCTTTAGCCGAAGGCGTAACCCAAGTTAAAGGCTTTTTAGAAGGCGAAGATGCCTTGGCGACGCTGCAAACTTTTCGTGATATGGGTGTACAAATTGAAGGCCCACACAAGGGTAAAGTAACCATTCATGGCGTGGGAATGCACGGCTTAAAACAGCCACAAGGCCCGCTGTACCTTGGCAATTCTGGCACAACCATGCGCCTGTTGGCAGGTTTGTTAGCCGCCCAGCCTTTTGATACCGAATTAACTGGCGATGCGTCGTTAAGCAAGCGCCCGATGAACCGTGTTGCCGACCCGTTGCGCTTGATGGGTGCAGAAATTGCTACGGCTGACAATGGCCGTCCACCGCTAAAAATTACTGGTGGCAAGCCTTTAAAAGGCATCAGTTATGATTTGCCTATGGCTTCAGCACAGGTTAAATCTTGCTTGCTGCTAGCAGGTTTATGGGCAGAAGGTGAAACCCAAGTTACCGAACCAGCGCCCACCCGTGACCACACTGAACGCATGTTAAATGGCTTTGGTTATCAAGTGCGCCAAGAAGGTGCAACGGCAAGCTTAACCGGTGGTGGCAAGCTAACCGCCACAGAGATTGATATTCCAGCGGATATTTCTTCAGCGACCTTTTTTATGGTTGCCGCAGCGATTATGCCAGACAGTGACTTAACTCTGGAGCATGTAGGTATTAACCCCACCCGAGATGGTGTAATAAATATCTTGCGTTTGATGGGTGCAAATCTAGAATTAAGTAATCAGCGTGAAGTGGGTGGCGAACCCGTTGCTGATATTCGTATTCGTTACGCGCCCTTAAAAGGTATCGCCATTCCTGAAGATCAAGTGCCTTTAGCGATTGATGAATTTCCAGCGCTCTTTATTGCTGCGGCGTGTGCCGAAGGTGTAACGACTTTAAGTGGTGCTGAAGAATTACGCGTTAAAGAATCGGATCGTATTCAAGTCATGGCTGATGGCTTGTTGGATTTAGGCGTTGACTGCACGGTACTTGAAGACGGTATTAAAATTATTGGCAAAGGTGAGTTGCCCGAAGTTTTTGGTTCGGCAGAGATTGTTTGTCACCATGACCACCGTATTGCTATGAGTTTTGCTATTGCGGGTTTGCGTGCCAGTGGTATGATTAAAATTAAAGATTGTGCGGTAGTAAATACTTCCTTCCCTGGTTTTGCAGAGTTGTTAACCAGTGTGGGCGGCAAGTTAATTGTTGAACAAGAATAGTGAGGTTTAGGATAAAGCCATGATTCGCAGACTACTTTTTGGTTGGCATCAAGCGTGGCTTTTGCTTATAACTTTGCTAGTGCTTAATGTTATAGCAAGCTTTAATTATTTATTTTTTCATACCCTAGTAGAATTACTACGTGTTGTTGTATTGTGTGGCGTATTTGTTTTAGGCTGGCATACCCGTCGTTGGACTAACAACGGTGTATTATTAATTTTTGCCATTGCTGCTGGGTTTGTTGGTGTGCTAGAACTATTGCACGCTTTGACTTATAAAGGCATGGGCTTAATTTTTGTTGATAATGCTAATATTCCTACGCAATTATGGCTAAGTTTTCGTTACCTAGAAGCCCTAGCAGTCTTAATAGCCGCCTTAACATTAGGTAGAAAAGTTGCAGTGCGTAGTACCTTTTTTGGTTTTTCAGTTATAACAACTCTGCTAGGTGTCAGTATTTTTACAGGTTATTTCCCAACTGCTTTTATTGAAGGTGAAGGGCTTACCCCATTTAAGATTTACAGCGAATGGGTAATGATTGCTGTATTTATAATTGCTATGGTCTTTTTATTAAAAGATAAATACCATCTAGAGAAAGATGTACGTTTGTTATTAGCCGCATCACTCTTTTGTAATGCTTTAACTAGCTTGGCTTTTACACAGTATGCAAGTGTGTTTGATTTAACCAATCAGCTGGGTCATTGCTTACTGATTGTTTCAACCTATTTAATTTACCGTGCTATTTTAGTCACAGGTTTATTAACGCCTTATGAATTACTGTTTGTTGATTTAAAGAAAAATGAACATCGCTTAGAAGCTTTAGTGGCGGAACGTACCGCCAGCTTGCATAAAACACAGGCTTTAAACAGTGCTTTTATTGCCAATATTCCCTCGAGTATTTCAGTAAAAGATTTAGATAATTGCTATACATTAGTTAACCCTGCTTTTGAAGAAATGACTAACCAGCCTCAAGGTAGTGTACTAGGTAAAACTTTATTTGATGTTTTACCTGAATCACTTGCAGAAAAAATGTCTGTTAGTGTGCAGCATGTTAAAAAGACTGGTGTACCGCATACTAGCAGTGAAACAGTCTATGTTCACGATGATACACGTCATTTTGAAATGATTCATTTTCCGGTTAAAGACCCTGAAGGGCGCTTGCTAGGCAGTGGCACAATTGCTACAGATGTAACTGAGCAAAAGAATAATAATGAACAAATTGAGTTTTTAGCCCATTACGATTTATTAACCGGCTTGGCTAATAAAGTCTACTTTATGAAACAAGCTCAATTGCTTTTAGATAAATGCACTACTGATGCTTGCAGTTGTGCGCTGGTTTATTTTGATTTAGACCACTTTAAAGATGTTAACGATTCGTTAGGGCATGAAATAGGTGATAAGTTTTTATATGCTTTAGCCCAACGTTTAAAAACACTCGTTGCAGATAAAGGCCTCTTGTGCCGTTACAATGGTGATGAATTTTTACTGTTACTAAAAAAAGTACCCAATAAAGCTTATATAGAAAATTTAGTCACCGTTTTACAGCAACAGCTAGCTGAGCCTGTGGGTATTGATTCTTATAGTTTAGTGGCGACTTCTTCAGTGGGTATTTCTATCTACCCAAACGATGGGCATGATATTAAAACCTTGTTTCAAAATGCGGGTTCGGCTATGTATGTGGTCAAGGAAGATGGCCGCAATAGCTATCAGTTTTTTGAAGAAAGTATGCAAGCTGAAGCGCAAGAGCGTTTAAGCTTATTAAGTAAGTTAAGGGTTGCCTTAGTTAAAAATGAATTAACTGTGTATTATCAGCCACAATATAATCAAGCAGGTAATAAAGTAGTAGGTGCCGAAGCTTTGGTACGTTGGCAACACCCTGAATTAGGCTTTATTTCACCTGCGCGTTTTATCCCTATAGCAGAAGACAGCGGCTTAATTACGGTGATTGGTGAATGGGTGCTGAACCAAGCCTGCCAGCAGGCAGTTACAATGCAGCAGGCCGGTATCGAACCTTTTATGATGTCGGTTAATTTATCAGCCGTACAGTTTCGTAAGGGTGACTTGGTTGAAGTGGTTGAGAAAGCGTTAAAAAATAGTGGGCTAAAAGCTGAATACTTGGATTTAGAACTGACTGAAAGCCTGCTGCTTAAAGATCAGCAGCGTTTATTACAAATGTTGCAGCAGCTAAAAGAATTGGGTGTACACCTGTCTATCGACGACTTTGGAACGGGTTATTCTAACCTTTCTTACCTAAAACGTTTTGCGGTAGATAAGCTAAAAATAGACCAATCTTTTGTGCGTGATATGGAAAGTGATGCCGATGATTACGCTTTAGTTAAGGCGATTATTCAGTTAGCACACAGCCTTGGTTTACGCGTAACAGCCGAAGGGGTGGAAACGCTGCAACAGGTTAAAATATTGGCTGAGTTAGGTTGCGATGAATTTCAGGGTTATTACTTTGCGCGCCCAATGCCTGCTAGTGATTTTGTTAACCACTTGCAGGCAGCGAGC
>CAYJCB010000095.1:0-2163 GCA_964368615.1 uncultured Halomonadaceae bacterium
GTAAATTCTGCCCCCGCACCTGCAATGCGCCAAGCGTGATAACCCGAACCACCACCCACATCCAACACTTTACGGCCGCGTAAATCGCTTAAATGCGGCGCTAGCCTGTCCCACTTAAAGTCAGAACGCCATTCGGTGTCTATGTAAGTGCCTTGTAACTGATACGGCCCTTTGCGCCAAGGCTTTAAGTCTTGCAGCAGTCCAGTAATCATGCGCTGCTGGCTGTCGGTCAGTGTTTTATTATCTTCTAAACAAGCATTTTCGGCGGTAACTGCTGAAGCGTTAATATCAATATCAGCACTAATAACGTTGGGCAGCTTTTCAATGCGCTTCCACCAACCCACAAATTCCGGAAAGCGTTTAGCATCTAACCCTTCGGCCAGTTGTTCGGGCAATTTAGCCAGCCAAGTGTGTAAGCCAGCGCGTTCACGGCCATGTAATGCCAGCTGTTGAAAGACTTCAGAAAAATCAGGTCCATTCATTAAGAATCACCCTTAATGGCAAGAAAAGAGGCAAAGTTAAGGTACTGAAACCATTGGCTAGCAAAGCTAAAGCCAGTGTCTAACAGGCGCTGCTGATGCGTTTCGGGCGTGTCGGTTAGCATTACGTCTTCTAAAGCAGTGCGCTTTTGGCTGATTTCCATATCGGAATAACCGTTGGCGCGTTTAAAGTCGTGGTGCAATTCATACAGCAGCTGCGCTTGGCGTGGGTCTTGGAAATGAATTTTTTCGCTAATCACCAAAGCACCGCCGGGGCGCAAGGCTTGAAACAGCTTATCTAACAAGGGCTGGCGGTCTTGGGGCGGTAAAAACTGCAAAGTAAAATTCAACAAAATTAAATCACACGGCTGGTATTCAAGGCTGCGAATATCGCCACATAAGCTAGTAATCGACCGCTGCGGTAAGTTCTCTGCCAAAATGCCTGCACAACGCTCTGTCATGGCGGCTGAAGTGTCAACGGTTATAAACTCGACTTCTGCCAAGTGTTCTAACTGCTGCGCCACACTGAGCGTGGTTGCGCCTAACGAAGCGCCTAAGTCATAAATGCGCCCACCTTCTGGCACATAGCGTTTGGCAATAACGCCAGTCATGCCCAAAATGTGTGAATAACCTGGGATAGAACGCTTAATCATATCGGGAAACACACTAGCAACCTGTTCATCGAATGAAAAGCTTGCCAGTTTATCTAGGGGCGTGGCAAAAATCGCATCGCGGGTAATCATCTTCTGGTTAGAAGCATCGTGCTGGCTCATGGTTAACCTCGAATCGCCTTGTAAACACGGAATTTGCCCGTTTCTGCGACTAGCGTAAAGTTATTAAACGCCTGCTGTAAAAAGTCGGCATAAGGCAAAAAGCGATTGGCAACCAGCCAGATTTCACCACCTTTACGCAAAAACTTTGGCGCTTGGCTAATTAAACGGCTGGCAAGTTCATAATCGGTGGCTTTGCCAGTGTGAAATGGCGGATTGCTGACGATTAAATCAAAGCCTTCGGCTGGCGCGTGTTCGGCTAGGCCAGTGAAAATATCGGCGGCAACGGCTTGCCCATTTAAGTTATTAATTGCCAAGGTTGCACGGGTGGCGTTTAGCGCAAAACCACTAACATCGGCTGCGGTTAACTGTAAGCTAGGGTATTTTTTAACCAGCCAAGCGCCTAACAAACCACAACCACAACCTACGTCTAACAGCTGGCCTGTTTTAATATGCTGCTGTTGCGTGAGGGTTTTAATAAAAAATGCTGAACCTTCGTCTACCCGACCGTGGCTAAACACCCCAGGTTGGCTAACTAGCGTTAAATCATCGGGGCCGTTCCACTGGCTTGTAGCCTGCTGTTGGGGTGCATTGGCAGCAATTAACTGGCTGGCTGGCGCTAAGGAATCTACGCCATACAGGGCGCAGCGTCTGGCGGTGTCTAGCTTACTGGCTGCAACACCTACGCCTTGCAGCTGTTTAGCGATTGCATTAATGCCACCGTTGCTTTCGCCTGTTAGCAAAATTTCTTCATGTGGCAAAGCAGTCAGCTGTTGCAACCACCAATAGCCTTCTTCTTTGGCTTTGGGCCAAAACATTAAGCTGCGGCCAGCTAGGTTAGCAGGCGCTTGGTCGGCGGTAAAAAAGCTGCTAATGCCAGCGGCTTGTGCTGCGCTAAAACACCGCCAGTCATT
>CAYJCB010000095.1:2263-7120 GCA_964368615.1 uncultured Halomonadaceae bacterium
CAAAAGTAGCGGCAAGTTCTTGCCAGTTTAAGCCAGCAGGCGCAGCAATTAGGTTTAATGGCTGGTCTAGCCAATTATTAAGTTGGCGAAATAAAAACTGATTTAAAGGCGATGTGGCAGACAAGGTTACAGCAGAAGAATTAGGCATGGTATTGGGTTTCTGTTCGACAATAAATAGAAAAGGCGCTCTTTAAGAGCGCCTAGTAAATTGCTTAAGCTAAGGCTAAGTAAACGATGACCTAGCTTGGTAAATCAATTACTTGGCTCGGTAAATAATACCTGGGCGGCACTGCACCATTTCATATAAATCAGGCATATTCGACAAGGCTTCAGATGCGCCTAAGAACAAATAACCGCCCGGTTTAAGCGTGCCATGAATGCGCGTTAAAATATCTTTCTTTAATTCAGCTGAAAAATAAATTAACACGTTGCGGCAAAATACCACATCAAACTTACCTAGCATACTGTAGCTATGCAGCAGGTTAATCATGCGAAACTCTGCGCGGCGTTGAATATTAGGGTTCACCTTCCAGCGGCCTTCACCCGTTTGGGTAAAGTGTTTGGTTAAGCGGTCTTTCGACAAACCCCGCCCAATCGCCAGCATTTCATAAACACCTGATCGTGCTGTTGCTACTGCCGTGGCAGAAATGTCGGTACCAATAATTTTTTCACCGCCTCGCAATAGCGAAGGGTTTTTTCTACGGAACTCTTCAATTACCATAGAGATTGAATAGGCTTCCTGCCCTGTGGAGCTAGCAGAAGACCAGATTTTTAATTGCTGCGCGCCTAATTTTGGCGCTATTTCTGGTAGCACGATATTTTCTAAAATATTAAAAGGATGCACGTCACGAAACCATAACGTTTCGTTCGTTGTCATGGCATCAACAACGGCTTCCTTCAAGCCTGAGCGCGGGTTGCGCTGCATTTCACGCATTAAGTCAGTCAAGCTTTCCATCTTTTGCTGAGCCATTATTTTGCCCAAGCGGCTGGTAACTAAGTATTGCTTGTTATCACCCAGCAGAATACCGCAAGCATCTTGTAAAAAGTTGCGGAAAGCTTCAAATTCTTGGGGGCCCAACGTCTTGTTGATTGACATCCCATACCACCATCTAGCAGGTAACATTACAAAGAATAAAATATAATAACCAACTAACTTACACTAAAGTAACGTACTAAGTCACCTTTTAAGTCCTGCGGCCTTTTGTATTTCACCAATTACCACTCTGGCAAGCTCATCGGCATTATATTTTGCTAAGAAGAAGTCGGCGCCTACTTTTTTAACCATTGCTTCGTTAAAAACTCCGCTCAAAGAAGAGTGTAGTAGCACAGTTAAGTTACACAAGCGAGGGTCTTGTTTAATTCGGTTGGTGAGTGTGTAACCGTCCATTTCAGGCATTTCTATGTCTGAAATAATCATTAAAAACTGATCGCGAATGTCTAAGCCTTCATCAGCCAAACCATTTAGGTAATCAAGTGCTTCTCTACCATTGGTAAGGCTAGTGAATTGCACGCCCGTTTCTGACAGGTTACGTTCCACTTGATTACGTGCCACGCTAGAATCATCAACTAATAAAATATGAAATTGGCTAGCTATGGCTTTAATGTCATCAGTTAAAATTCCACTAGAAACGCTGTGTGCAAAAGGATCGACGCTGGCAATGATTTTTTCAACGTCAATAATTTCAATTAACTGATTGTCCATCTGGGTGATGGCGGTTAAGAAGCTATTTCTGCCACTGCCTTTGGGTGGTGGGTGAACTTCTTCCCAGTCAATATTGACGATACGATCAACTTCACGCACCAAAAAGCCTTGGGTGCGGCGGTTGTATTCGGTCACTATAACAAAGTTTTCACGCGGGTTTTCCATGGGTGGTTGGCGAATTGCCATACCAAGGTCAACAATGGAAATGGTTCCCTCACGGACGTGCGCCACACCTCTAACTTCTGCTGTATGATGGGGCAAGCTAGTGAGTCGTGGGCAAGGAATGATTTCCTTAACTTTAAAAACATTAATACCGTAGAGCTGTTTGCCTTTTAGTCTAAAAAGCAAAAGTTCCATACGGTTACCACCCGCAATTTTATTACGTGCGGCTAACTTGCCTGCAGAATTTGTCATAAAATATTCTTCTAGTTCCACTGGTCGTGATATTTGACTAAAGGCTAAGTATAAACTGCTAAGCAAAAGATTTCTAAATTTCCTTGTTGAGTTGTGAGTTATGTCTGGTAAGTATTGGTTAAAATTAATTATATTGGCAGCAGCACTTATGCTTAGCTGCCTAGTTGTAGCACAAGCAACGGCACAAACCTTACAAAATATTAGCCAGTTAGAAGCCGCTGCTAATCATTGGTTAGAGCAAGAGTTAAGCCACCAACCTGGGCGTTATGAAGCTAGGCTATCTAACCTAGATTCGCGCTTACGTTTGGCTGCCTGTGCCAGCCCCTTGATGGTTGAAGTACAGGGCGATAATGAGTTGCGTGGCCGTGTGAACTTAAAAGTTAGCTGCTTAGATAAAAGCTGGTTTGTTTACCTAACCGCAGACATCGCTTATTACATGAAAGTAGTTGTAGCACAAACTGATTTACCCCGTAAAGCTAACTTAACTGCATCTATGTTAAGCCTTACTGAAGTTGATGTGTCAAGAGTTAGGGGTGATTATTTTACCGATCTTGCTGAATTACAAGGCGTTACCTTGCGCAATCGTGTGCGGGCAGGCGATGTTATTAGTAGCAATAATTTGTTAGCAACCGATGCCATCAATCGTGGTGAACAAATTTCAATAGTGGCAACCAACGGCACGTTAAGCGTGCGTATGAGTGGTGAAGCTTTAGACAGCGGCAAGGTAGGCGACCAAGTTAGAGTACGCAACTTGCAGTCGGGAAGGGTAATTCGTGCCCTAGTAGTTGGGCGCGGTAGAGTAGAGGTTCGCTATTAGGTTTGGCAAGCAGTTTTTTAAAGCAGTCTTGTAAGTATTTTAAAAAAAACCTAAAGTTTTTTAGTGTTATGCCGAAAAGGCTTATAGAAGCAGTAAGTATTAATTGATTTAACCAAACGAGTATCCAGTCATGGCTATTGATTTTAACAGTGTTGGCAGCAGTCTTACCCCTAGGGTTAGAGGTTCCGACCAGTCTGCAGCCAAGAGTTCCAGTGCAACAACTGAAGTTACAGTTAGTCAAGCTGCTGTAACAGATCGTGTTCAATTAAGTGCCCAAGCGCAGAGTTTATTTAAAAATGATGACTTAGGTTCTTTTGACTCAGGACGTGTTGAAGCTCTAAAGAAGCAGATCGCAGACGGTAGTTATCAGATAGATTACAGCAAGCTTGCTGGCAAGCTTATGGGTCTTGAATCTAAGGTCTAGGTTGTAAATAACTGAATTAGCGTTAAGTTTGTGCTTGCTAGGTTTTTATACCTGCTAGAGCCTGCCTTGGTTTAACTAGGTGGGCTCTTTTGCATTCTTAGATTGTTGTTGGATTGTTGCGGAGTTTGTTTTAAGTGCCTAATTCTAAATTAAGTATGCAGGTTTTTAAAAAATTACTTTTACAGTCGATTGGTAATTTTCAGACGTTAAGCAAGTTGCTTGAAGAAGAAAAAACATTTCTTCAGCAGCCGGACTCTACACCTGAAAATTTAGAAATTTTGACTGAGCGAAAAAATGGGCTGCTTAAATTAATCCAAAAAGACATTGACCAGCGTAAAATGTTTTTGGAAGAGTTAGGCTTTAGTGCTGACCTTGAAGGCATTGAAGGCTTTTTAACCAGCTTGCCAGCGGGTATGGAAAAATCTATGCGCCAAGGTTGGAGTCAGCTAGTCAAAAGTTTAGAACAAGTGCAAACAGCTAATTCAGTTAATGGACGCTTAATTAACCGCGCAACCCAGCATTTTGATTTATTGCTAAGTAGTTTTAATACCAGTCCAAATAAAGTAAAAGTTTACAATCCAGCAGGTAGTTCAGGCAACCTTAATACGCTTGGAAATTTAGGTAAGGCTTAATTATGACGAATAATGCCGAGCACATTATTAATCGCCCCGCAGAAGTTGCCAGCGTGCTTAGTTCACTGCAAAGGCAACGTTTGCCTGTAACGGTAAGTTTTCGGGGTGTTGAGCAAAAATATTTAAGTTTAGTGTTGGCGGTTGACCGTAAAGAACAAGTTTTTTATTTAGATGAGCTTAACCAAGCCAACGGCCATAAGCGTATTTTAGCCAATGAAGTTTTTTCGGTGCGCGGCGCAGACCAAGGCATTACGGTTTTTTTTACTAAATGCCAAGCCATAAAAATACTAGATGAAGAAGATGGTGCGGTTTACCGTGTACCTTTTCCTACCGAGTTAATTCATAACCAAAAACGCGATGCTTTTCGTGCTGTGGTTATGCTTGGCAATAATTTGCCGGTTAGCCTTTTGTCTTTTACCCGCAAAGAACCACTTCAGCCTTTAATGGCTAGGCTAGTTGACGTTTCTAGCACTGGATGTAAGTTGGAATTTGACAGCTTAATTGAGCCGCACTTTAAAGACTTAGAAATATTTGAACAAATGACCATTAACTCCAAGGCTTTTGAAAAGAAGTTAGTAGTTAAAGTTGAAGCGCGTCATGCAGTTTATGATGAAAGAAAAGAACGCACTACTTGTGGGTTTCGTTTTGTGGATACTGACCCTAGTATGCAGGCAGAAATAGACCGCTTTGTAATTTTCCTGCAACGCGAAGCTAGGCGTGTAGACGTACTAAAATAGCCTGCGTATAATTTCGCCTGCTTAAAAGTTAGCGATTTAAAAAGCACACTGCGCTCGTAGCTCAGCTGGATAGAGCAATCCCCTCCTAAGGGATAGGTCGTGAGTTCGAATCTCGCCGAGCGCACCAAGCT
>CAYJCB010000096.1:0-4376 GCA_964368615.1 uncultured Halomonadaceae bacterium
CAATATCACCTAACTTACTCGGCTTTATTTGTTCCGTATCAGGGTGGCGATAGTCTTTAACTTCTATTAGCCAAGACGTATTTTGTGGCTTATTGAAATAAATAAAATCAACAGCCTTAGTGCCACCAGCGACCTTTATAAATTGCTGTCGATAAAATTCCCAAGTGTCATATTGGCTAGCCAATGAACCATTTACTGTTTCAAACTTAAAGGTTAAAACGCCTTCTTGAATCTCCATCATAACTCCAAATAACGATCAGACTGCTGAAGTGCTTCATCTAGCATAACAAGCGTTTGTAGCTCATCAAGCGTATCCCCTGACTCTATGCTTACGCTTTCATCTTCTGCTTTTAATGCAAAATAACGCTGTGTGAATTGTTCTGATTGCTCATTTGCAGCAAGGATTTCTAATTCACGAAGTAAAAATAATGAGTGAGTGGCAACAAATACCTGAATACCATTCGATGCGAGTGAATAAATAACCTCAGCAATCAGCTTAATCAACTTAGGATTTAAATTAGCTTCAGGTTCATCCCAAAAAACGTAACCATTTTCTTGCAAGACACCGTTACAAATAAGCTGTGCCAACATTGCTAGTTTACGTAACCCTTCAGAAACCAACTGCATTTCCATATTGCCAGCACCTGAAACACTCAAATAAAAGCGCCCACTTTTATCAAGAACAATACGTCCACCCATTGCTCTTTCAAGCGGTTCTAATAAGTTGGTTATATTAGCAGCACGGCGACCTTTTAATTGTGGGACGCTTAAATGAACACAGGTATCACGCCAAGTTTCTTCAAATGGCACATAATGCATGTCATACAAAGCAATAAAACCAGGGTAAATAGTCATCAACTCACGAGTTGGAAGAAAAAGTGGCCGTTTTTCAATCCACTGTTTAGGTAAAGTTTCTAGCTGAACATCGCTTTGTGCATTAGTGGCAAAATTAAGACTTACATCAAAATCAGACTCATCAAAACTTAGCGCAACTTCACACCTTGCACGGCCTTGTTTTCGACTGGCTAAACGCCCTAACGCATCAGGCTTAAACACACCCAATAGTTTTTCAGCATAGGCTTTTTGTAGATAGGTTTTAGTTGGTGTGCCCTGCGCTGGCTTGCGGCTGGCTTCTTCACTGGTAGCAATCAGTGAGTAAGCCACCTTCATTAAATGAGTTTTACCTGTACCATTTTCACCAACAAAGACATTCAAGCCAGCAACAAAATTGAGTCTATGCTCATCAGGAAAAAGTGTTAAATTTTTTATATGAAGCTGCTTCAGCATGGCATCTAGTCTCAGTATAAACGCATTTTTAAGGGTATATCAGCCGATATTTCTAAATCAAATCACCGATACCCACTGGCTTGCAGGTTAAACAGGTGGGCGTAGCGTTGATTCAGCTCCATCAATTCTTGGTGGTTGCCTTGTTCGATTATCTGCCCTTGGTCGATGTAAACAATTTGGTCGGCCATGCGTACCGTTGAAAAGCGGTGCGAAATTAAAATCGCCATTTTATTCAGTGTATGGCTGCGAAAGTAGCCAAACATTTGTGCTTCAGCTTCAGCGTCCATCGCAGAAGTTGGCTCATCTAACACTAGAATATCGGCTTTTTCACGCATAAAAGCCCGCGACAAAGCAATTTTTTGCCACTGGCCACCTGAAAGTTCTTGCCCACCTTTAAACCAGCGCCCTAGCTGCGTTTCATACCCTTCAGGTAAGCGTTGAATAAAATCATCAGCCATGCCTGCTTGGGCGGCTTTGTACCAGCGTTCTTTATCGTCAAAGGCGCTAATATCGCCAATGCCAATGTTTTCGCCGACTAAAAACTGGTAGCGCACAAAGTCTTGAAAAATCACCCCCACCCGTTGCCGCAGCACTTGTGGATTCCAGTCTTTTAAATCACTACCATCTAGTAAAACACGCCCTTCACTGGGGTCATATAAGCGTGTTAACAGCTTAATCAGGGTAGTTTTACCCGAGCCATTTTCACCCACTAGCGCCAAGCTTTCACCCGGTTTAATGTGCAGGTTTATATTTTGTAAAGCGGGTTTGGTTGCGCCTGAGTAGGTAAAACTAACCCCTTCAAAGCGCAAGCCATCACCAATGTGGCTGCCTTGGGTTAACTCGCCCGATTCGTTAGGCGTGGGTTGTTCTAGGTATTCATACAAGTTAGACAGGTAAAGATTGTCTTCATACATACCGCTGACCGACGTTAAACTGGCGCTGACTGCTGTTTGACCTTGTTTGAACACCAACAGGTACATGGTCATATCGCCCAAGGTAATTTTGCCAATCACCGTTTCAAAAATAACCCAAGCATAGGCGGCATAGAAAGTTAACGTGCCCAGCAACCCCAGAATAAAACCCCACGTTTCGCGGCGTAAAATAAGGCGACGGTTTTCTACAAATAACTTCGCAAAAATGCCTTTATAGCGCCCCAGCAGCAGGTCACCTAACTGAAAAAGTTTTACTTCTTTAATGGTATCTTCACGCGCTAACAGGGTTTCTAAATAAAGTTGGGTACGGGTTTCTTGCGAACGAAAGCGAAAAATTTGAAACGCATCGCCAGAGAATTTAGTTTCAGCAATAAACACCGGCAGCGCACCCACAAACAACAGCAACATCACCCAAGGCGAAAATTGTACTAATAAAAAAGAAAAGCCCATTAAGGCAATGCCGTTTTGTAACAAGCTAAAAGTTTTATTCACCAGCGCCAGCGGACGGGTCGACGCTTCACGTCTGGCACGGGTTAGCTTGTCGTAGAATTCAGAATCTTCAAACTGTGCCAACGACAGGGTTTGCGCTTTTTCCAGAATAATTTCATTAACTTTCTGCCCCAACAAGCCACGTAACAAAGCTTGGTGAGCCGTAGTGGCACGTTGCGCTGCGCTTAGGCAAGTTAGAATTAACGCTTCCAGCAACACATAATTCAGCAACGGCTGGTATTCCACCAAACCTGTGGCTTGGTAAACCTGCATCGCCATTAGCACAGCATCAACAATTAACTTACCTAAATAAGCTGCAACAGCAGGCAAACTGCCCACCAATACCGTCAACAACATTAACCCTAAAGTTAAACGGCGTGATGTTTTCCAAACCAAATCAATGGCACGGCGCGTGTAACGAAACACACCTAAAAACTGCTTGAATTCGTTGTCGCTAACCATCTTGTTAGATGCATTTTTTGGTTCATTCGTTGATGAACTAGTGAGTGGTTTTTCGGGTGCCGACACGCTTTAACCTCAAAAAATAATGAAATCTTACTGTAAATACTGGTTTAGTGTTGTTAAGGTAGATGAAACTCCTAAACAAATATGGTGCCAGTATGGATATTTCAGGCGTAAGCCCCGAAGCTTTAGTTAGATCAACTTTGCAACAACGTGACGTCCAAGTACACCTTGAAGCGCAGATTGGCTTGGTTAAACAAGCCAGAGAAGCTGAAGGCGATGCGGTTATGGCACTGCTTGATGCAGTTCCTAGCCCTCAAGGTAGCCTTGGACACAATGTTGATCTGATGGTTTAGGTCAATCTAAATCTTGCTCCATTTGATCGACCTTTTGGAAGCCGCGTGGCAACTTGCTACCGCGGCTTCCACGTTTTGCTAAGTAGTGTTCTAAATCGGCTGGCTTTAACGTTAAGGTGCGCTTACCTGAAGTAATTTTCAAACGATCTTCAGTACCTAAAACCACCAAAGCTTTAACGTATTCTTCACGACCTGCCGCGCGCGCTGCGGGTATGTCGATAATTTTATTGCCTTTACCTTTGTTTAGTAAGGGTAATTCGTTCAGTGGAAATAACAACAAACGCCCTTCGTTAGACACAGCAGCAATTTTCAGCGTTTCTAAAGGCGCTTCTGGCAATACTTGTGGCTGCATAACTTCCGTGCCTGCTGGTGCATTTAACATCACTTTACCGGCTTTATTTTTGCTCGCCATTTCGCCTAAACTGGTTATAAAACCATAACCAGCATCTGAAGCAACCAGCACCTGCTGTTGTTCCTGCCCCATCAACAAGCCCCTAAATTCAGCGCCTGCTGGTGGATTAATACGGCTAGTCAGCGGTTCGCCTTGGCTGCGCCCTGAAGGTAAGTCGTGCGCAACTACAGCATAACTACGCCCCGTATCATCAATCACTACTAGCTGCTGATTCGATTTTCCTCGCACCGCTAAGAAAAACTCATCACCACTTTTATAGCTTAAACTGGCAGGGTCTAGCTCATGGCCTTTGGCGGAACGTATCCAGCCCATGCGCGATAAAACCACAGTCACTGGCTCGGAACCGATTAAATCCATTTCGGTAAATGCCTTGGCTTCTTCGCGTTCAATCAGCTTACAGCGGCGTTCGTCACCAAAAGTTTTAGCGTCGTCTTGTAG
>CAYJCB010000096.1:4476-6906 GCA_964368615.1 uncultured Halomonadaceae bacterium
ACTTCGTCAAGGTTTAAATAAGCAATTAACAAACCCGCTAACAAATGTAAGCGGTCTTCCACTTTATTTAGGCGGCTTTGCAAACGGTTAATAACCGTAGTACGGCGAAAAACTAGCCATTCATTTAATAAGGTATTTAAAGGCTTAACTTGTGGACGACCGTCTAAACCAATGATATTAAAGTTAACCCGATGATTTTTTTCAAGGTCAGTAGTCGCAAATAAATGCGCCATCAAGGGTTCAATATCGACCCGATTAGAGCGCGGCACTAACACTAGCCGTACTGCATTTTCATGGTCAGATTCATCGCGTAAATCTGCCAACAACGGTAATTTTTTAGCCTGCATTTGTGCAGCTATCTGTTCTAAAATTTTGCTGGGCGACACCTGATGTGGCAAGGCTTCAATAACAATCTCGCCTTCTTCTAAATGCCAAGTCGCACGGCTTTTAACCGAACCACGCCCCGTAGAATAGATTTTATGCAGGTCAGCAGCCGAAGTAATAATGTCGGCACCCGTAGGAAAGTCAGGCGCTGGAATAAACTGCATTAAATCAGCAACGCTAGCATCAGGGTTTTTCAGCAAATACAAGGTAGCTTGCACAACTTCTGTTACGTTGTGTGGTGGTATATCGGTTGCCATGCCCACGGCAATGCCACTGCCACCGTTTAACAAAATATGCGGTAAACGGGCGGGTAAAACTTCGGGTTCGTCCATAGTGCCATCAAAGTTAGGCACCCAACTTACCGTGCCTTGGCTGAGTTCTTTTAACAGCACTTCAGAAAAACGCGCCAAACGCGATTCGGTGTAACGCATGGCAGCAAAGGATTTAGGGTCATCAGCGCTGCCCCAGTTACCCTGCCCATCGACTAAAGGATAACGGTAGCTAAAATTTTGCGCCATCAGCACCATGGCTTCATAACAGGCCGAATCACCGTGTGGGTGAAACTTACCTAACACATCACCCACGGTACGTGCCGACTTTTTATATTTAGCCGTAGCAGACAGACCTAACTCACTCATAGCATAGATAATACGGCGCTGCACTGGCTTTAAGCCATCGCCTAGGTGTGGCAAAGCACGGTCTAAAATGACGTACATGGAATAGTCTAGGTAGGCTTTTTCGGTGTATTCCCTAAGACTTTGGCGTTCAAAGTTATCGTCAACAAATTCGCTGTAGCTGGTCATTCAATGGCAGTCCTTCTATACAAATTGGGGTTCTAGTGTAACCTGAAGCTGGTTAAGCGCAAAATAATTAGCTGCATGGATATACAGACCTTTGAGTTTTGCTAAGAATTGTTCTGTTTAGGTTGCAATGGCTATCAGTTCGCCAAGCCACTGGTTATAATTGAATTAATATAAACTATTCTATAATTTGCGGGCTAAGAGGTTTAATAATGATTTTAAAAGACTATGTACACCGCCCAGACGCTGATCCTCGCTCTGAAGAAACCTGTGCAGAATCGGCAACACGTTTACGCAATGCTTTTAAAACTAATGAAGATGTATTATTACTGAACGATATACGTATGCCTTTTGAAGAAGACCGTACCGTGAATGTCGATCATGTTGTTTTACACAGCTATGGTATTACACTCATTAATAGCCGAGCGATTTACGGAAAAATTGATGTTAACTACCGTGGCGAATGGAGCCGTAATGCTAAAGGTCGGGATATTGCTATGCAAAACCCTGTTGATCTTTACAAATACATTAGTAAAAACTTGCGTGAAAATTTAAGTAACAATATTGATATATTACTTACCCGTAGCAAAGGTGCTCAGCGTACTTTTGATAATATGCCCATTGATGTACTATTTATTCAAGCGCTTAAAAGCAGCATTATAGGCACGGGTATTAATCAATCTAATATTATTTTTGTTGAAGCTTTAACACAAAATATTAACCGTACTTTTGTAGCTTATAAAAAGCGTGAATTTCAAATGTATGGTGGATTAGATACCTTTAAAATATCGCAACCCGATATGTATGCCATTGCCAACTTTTTAATGGGCAATGAAATCGACCGCAGCACCTACCCAGATTCTGACGAACACACATCTAGCCAAGTGGCAGTGCCAGCAGTCTTGGGTCGCACCGGCATTATTCGTGCCCAAAGTACCTTGGGTGTAAAAATAATTAAAGGCAAAGATATTAAGCCTGGCAGGGAAACCTTAGAGCTATTAAAAAGACAGCGCGAAGAACAGAAAAAAATTGAAGCAAAAAAACAACAAAAACTTGAAAAACAAAAACTAGCAGAACAAACACCAAGTAAGCCTTTAAACCTAGATAAGCCAACTTCAGTAACCGATGACGACATCGCCAGCATGTTTGATGAAGCAGAGGCAGAAATCGCAACTGAACCAGCATTAGACTTAACAGAATCTTTAGTAGAGCAAGAACTAACAGAACAAGCCTTAGATGAGTTGCC
>CAYJCB010000097.1:0-3702 GCA_964368615.1 uncultured Halomonadaceae bacterium
GTCAGCCAATTCAGCAAGGGCTTGGTAAACATCGGCAGCTTCTTTAAATACCTTGCCGCCGTTTAAAACATAACCCATTGCCGATTTTTCAAGTTGTGGCTTTTTAGCATTGCCCGATTTTAACGGTGCAACGCCCAACCACAAGGCATGGCTGGCACGGGTTATTGCCACATACAATAAGCGTAAATCTTCTTTAATGCGTTCATCGTTAGCTGCTTGCCAAGCTTCTGGAAACTGCTTCTGCCCTGCCACTTCGGTATAGCGTCCTGTTTTTTTATGACCCACTTCCTTATGAAAAGGCACTTGCTTGGTGTGTCCGTCGGTTTCTCGCCAACCACTAATAAAAGGCAGCAGCACTAGCGGAAATTCTAAGCCTTTAGATTTATGAATGGTAATAATTTTAACCCGCCGCGCATCGCTTTCTAAACGCAACAACAGCTGTTGGTCTTCTTTGCCCAAATGCTCGTAAAGGTGACGAATTAACGCTTGCTCGCCTTCTAGTTGGCTGGCAGTTTGCTGCAACCATTCTGCCAAGTGCAGCAGGTTAGTTAGGCTGCGTTCGCCTGTGGGTTGTTGCAATAAACGTGCTGGCAATTGGTAATAGGCCATCAGGCGTTGCAGCATCACCAACACACCCTGTTTCTTCCAAATAAAGTGCAGCCGATTAAACTGCTGCATTTCTGCTTCCCAAGCCAATTCGTCTTCTTGCCAAGCGGCTAAACGTGCCAAAGGCAAGGCAAGGGTAAAAGTGCCTAACGCTGCTTTAACCAAGCGTTCATTGGTGGGTTCGGCACAAGCGCGTAACCAGTGCAACAGGTCGGCGGCTTCTTGGCTGGCTAATAAAGCTTCGCGGTCTGATAAAAATACACTGGCAACGCCCCTTGCTCTTAATGCTGCGGTCATTAATTGCGCTTCACTGCTGGTTCTAACCAAAATTGCAATGTCGGCTGGTTCTAGTGCTTGTTCAACACCCGCTTTCCCATTGTCCAACTTTCCAAAGCCAGCTTTTCCGTCAGCAGCAGCGGTTAACCAGTGGGTAATTTGACTGGCGGCGACTTCTGCGGCAGTTTTTCTAAATTCAGTAATGCTCACTGGTTCGGCTGCATCTTCACCCGCAAAATACCAAAGCGTCATAGGGTCAGCGGCTTGCTGGTTTAAAGAGGAATCGTTGAGATACAGCTGTTCATCACGGCCTTTGGCTTCCACGGCAATAAACGGGATTGGGTTGGCTGCTTGGTCTTCTGGTTTATAACGAAAAGCCGCTTGGGGCTGTTGTTCGGCGTATTCAAAAAAAGCGTTGCAGGCATCAACTAAGCCTTGGGTAGAACGGAAGTTTTTCTTCAGCGTGTAATGGCGGCCTTGCGTGGCGTTGCGTACTTGCAAATAGGTGTGAATATCTGCGCCCCGAAAGCTGTAGATAGATTGTTTAGGGTCGCCAATCATAAAAATACCGCTGTCTTCAGCTGTTTTTTCAGCACCTTCTTTTTCAGCACCTTCTTTTTCAGCAGCTTCTGTTTCAGTAACCGCTTCCACCTTATAAATACGGTTAAAAATGCTGTATTGAATCGGGTCGGTGTCCTGAAACTCATCAATCATCGCAATCGGGTAATTGCGTTTTAAAGTGGCGGCTAGGTGCAGTGCATGGTCGCCTGCTGCATCAGGGTTTAGGGCTTTTTCAAGCTGCACCAGCAGGTCGTCAAAATTCATTTTTGCGTGTTGCGCCATGCGTTGTTGAAATTCTTTTTCTACCCACAAAGCTGCTGCTGCTAAAATCGCCGCATGAAGGCTTAAACTGGGTGGGTTACTGGCTAAATCGTTCATTTCTTTTAGCAGCGTAAAAGCTTCTAAAGGGTCTTCTTGGCTGATGCTAGCCTTGGCTTTAAACTTAAAATTGCCTTCTGCAAAGCTGCGTAACTTCGATGGTTCTGCTGCATCGCCTTCACCCCTTGCCCAGTCAGCAATGTTTGCCAGTAATTCTTGAAACTTATCCAGCTTGGCGCTGCCGTGGGTGGTGCCATTTAAGCTGGGTTGCAGTGCTAATAAATGCGCTTCAATGTCTAGCCAGTTATTAGCCCAATAGTTTTTGGTTTCGGTGGTTTTGTCATTCAAAGCTTGCTGATAATTGCCCCAAGCGGTAAAGGTTTCGCTGAGTAAAGTAGCACTGCCTTCTAAGGGTTGCCCTAAAAAACTAACCCCTTGGCTGGTGGGTTGAATCAGGCTGACTAAGGCTTTTTCTAGTTCAGCAGGTGAAGCAAACTGTTTAGCAACGGCTTCAGCTTCGGCAGGTTTTAAACCATAAAAATGCACGCGCCAATAGTCTTCAACCACTTGGCTTAATAGCTCGCTGGTATCAGTCACCAATTCGCGGTTAAACAGCCCACGGGTGTCAAAAGTGTGCTCGACCAACATACGATTACACCAGCTGTGAATGGTTGAAACGCTGGCTTCGTCCATACTTTCTGCCGCCATTTGTAAGCGCCAAGCGCAGCGTGTCCATTCTTCTGCTGGGTAGTCTGCTCGCAGTTTTACTAGCAGTTCATCAGTGGTTTTCTCGGGCTGTTTAAAGTAGTCAGCGGCTTCGACTAAACGGGCGCGAATTCGGTCACGCAATTCACCAGCTGCCAGTTCGGTAAAGGTTACAACCAAAATTTCTTTAGGCGTTAACGGGCGTTGAAAACCTTGTTGGTTATTACTGGGGCCTAAAATAAGCCGCACATACAAAAGTGCCAGCGTGAAGGTTTTTCCTGTTCCAGCACTGGCTTCAATTAAACGACTGCCAAACAAGGGAAAAGTTAAAGGGTCGAGTTGTTCAATTTTTAACTGTTCAATCGGCAAACCTGTCATAGCGCGGCCTCCATAATTGGGCGGTAAATCAATTCAGCCAAGGCCATAAAACGTGGGTCGTTGCTAAGGCTGGCGTAGTCGGGCCAAAACTGTTGTAAAGCAGGATTGCCTTTTATTTCGCCAGTCATCTGATAGCCGCCTTCGTAAACCTGTTGGGGCTTACCCGCTTCATCAAGTGCTGCAAAGGCTGTTTTACGCGCTAATGGCAGCAGTGCATTCATGCCAGTTTGGTAGGCTTCTAGTAAATCCAGCAGCAGTTTTTTGGCGGTTTCGGCATTTATCGCTGGCAAGCAAACTTGGCTGCCCGGCCCAAAAATACGCGTTTCTAACGGCTGGCGCAGTTGTGCAAATAGGTGTGCTGGCCAATAGCCTGCTAGGTGATAATGTTTAATCGCATCGCTAGGCTTAATAAAACTGGGTTGAATAATGGCACGCACGCATTCACCCGCAGCGTTGCAGCGAATATCGGCTAGGCCATCTTTTAAGCTAAGGGCTTTATTAGCCGTGGTTAATTGCTGAATTTGCATGGCTAAAGGCAAGGGGTAACTGGCAATAAAACGCTGGTAGTCATCTAGCGGCTTTTCTAACGTGCTGGTTAGTTCATCTTTTTCTAGCTGTGCAAACGGTGGCAAAGGCAATTGGCCAGAACGCTGTAAACTTGCCAAGGCTTGCTCTAAAGCACTTGCCAGCAAGGTGCTGGGTTGCCGCTGCAACTGTTGTGTTACCTGCTGAATGACTTGGGTTTTTAAAGACCAGCTGCCCAAACCATCAAAGGCGAAGGGTTCTATGTCTTCAATTTCTTGGTCAAGATCAAACCACTGAATGCCTAAACGGTTCTTGTAAAAATACTGGGTAGGA
>CAYJCB010000097.1:3802-6793 GCA_964368615.1 uncultured Halomonadaceae bacterium
TCGGCTAACTGCCAACCAGCTTTAAGGTGGTCGCGCAGCTGGCTAATAATCACCGAAGGTGGGCGTTCAGAATTATCCCGAATGTCTTTGCCTAGCCAACTAATCACCAAGCGTTGCCGCGCTGACAGCAAGGCTTCTAAAAATAAATAGCGGTCATCTTCACGCCGCGACCTATCGCCGGGGCGGTAATCAATCGCCATTAAATCAAAGTCGGCAGGGCGCACGTTGCGCGGGTAATCGCCATCGTTCATGCCCAGCAACCACAGCTGCTGAAAGGGAATCGCGCGCATCGGCATTAAAGTAGCAAAGTTGATTGAACCGCCTAAAAACTTCTGGGTTAAGTTGGGTGCATCTAAGCCTGCCAGCAGTTCTTCACGCACTACTTCCAGTGGTAATAATTCATTGCTTAAGCCGCCCGCTAGCCAGTTTTTTTGCAGCATTTCTAACTGCATATCCAAATTAGTTAATGCCCAGCTATCGGCTTTACTGGTTTCAACAAAAAAGTTGGCTAATAATTTTTCAATTAAACTTAACCAAGCATCGGGCGTGTGGAGTTGCAGCAACTGCTCTTGTGCAGTTTGTAGGCTGTCTAACAACAAGGCTAACGGGCCAACTAAAGCCGCTTCCAAACCTGCCACTTCGGCATAGGGTTCAATGCCTTGCCAGCTGGCGCTGGTATCAACATGATTGCCCACCGCAAAACCCAACAGCATACGCTGTAAACCAAATAGCCAAGTATTTTGCTCTAATTCAGGCAGGTTTAACTGTTTGCGCTGCGCTGCATTTAAGCCCCAACGTATATTTGCGCCATGAATCCATTGCCGCAGCGTGGGTAGGTCGGCTTCGTTGATGCCAAAGCGTTCGCGCAATGCAGGGGTATCTAGCAGGTCAGAAATTTCGCTGACGGTAAAACGTGATTGGGGTAGTTGCAGCAGTTTTTCCAAAGCAATTAACAGCGTATTTTGGCTGCGCTGGCTTTGGTCAGAAATATGAAAAGGCAAATAACGCTTATCCCATTGCGCGTCGCGTTCATCGCTGCGGCTAGCGTAACGCCCAAACACCGCCTGAATGTGTGGCGCATAGACGTTAATGTCTGGCACCATCACTAAAATATCGCGCGGATTTAATACCTTGCCTTCACGCTTGGCGGTTTCAAAACTGTCTAGCAGCTGGTCGTGTAAAATCTCCACTTCGCGCTGCGGACTGTGCGCCACCATAAACTGTAAGCTTTGGTCTTGCTTAGGGTTAATGTGCGTTTGCTGTTCTTGGCGTTCAGCTAAAGGACGCAAATGCAAAATATCCGATTGTAGCTGATGCAATAAACAGCTTTGCCCTGAGTCAGTAAATAAGTCTATTTTCTGTTGATGAAATAATTGTTTATAACTGTCGGGCTGGTCGTGTTCATCTAATAGGTGTAAAAAATCGCGGCCTTGCTTGCCCCAAGAAGCCAACAGCGGATGCCCGTAAGCGTGCAGGTCTTCAAGGTTTAAGTTGGCTGGTGTTTTACGTTCAGCAATGCGCTTATATTCCCTTTTTAAAAGGGCTTTGCCTTCAATTAAATCGCCCCAATAATGCTGGCTAGGATTGGTTGCAAACACCATGACCTGTGTAAATTTGGCAATGGCTTGCAAGAATTCAAGCGTTTGGCGCGGCAACGAAGAAATGCTAAACACAATTACACGGCGCGGCAGGTTTGCAGGGCGATTGTCTGGCGTGTATTTTTTGCATTCTTCAATAAAATCTTGGTGAACAAGCGCACGGCTAGCGGTTGCCCAACCCACATTGCCAGAAGCTATGCCTTCATCATGAATATCCTTACTTAATACCCGCCACAAAACTGCTTGCCAACGCTGTTCTTCAGGCAGCGGTTCTTGCTGTCCGTTGGCTTTAATAATGACATCTTTATTTGCTTCCCACGCTTCCAACCAATCGGCACGGTATAACTGGTATTGGTCGTAAAGGTCAGAAAGGTTAGTTGCTAATTGATAACGGCGGCGCGGGTCTTGGTCGGCTGTTAAGAAACCTTCTAACGGCCCTAGCGCAGCTTTTTGTTCTTGCAGCAGTTCCCAATCGCCCAATAAGCGGTAAATACGCCAAGTAAGCGGTGCTTTATCAAAGGGCGAACTGGTGGGTAAATCAGCAAAAACACTGCGGTAAGCTTGCCAAATAAACCGCCCCGGCAACTGAACGTTAACCGCTGCTGCTATGCCGTTGCCTTGTGCATTAGTTGCCAAGGCAATTTTTAACCATTGGGCAATGCCGTTGCTTTGCACCAAAATACATTCGTCTTCCAAGGGGCGCAGCGGGTGTTGTGCCAACCACTGCACCGCAACTTCGCGCAAATCTTCTAGGTGGTTGCCTTGCAAGACCATAAAGCCAGGCGATAAAGGAGCAAGCATAGAGTCTTCCTTGTAGATTTGTTAAATGAAGGGCTAAGAATTTTAGCATGATCCATTTTTAGTAGGAGCAGCCAGTGAATTCTATGGGCTTGAAGCGGTGCAATAGATGGGTGTTGCTGTGGAAAAGGTTTTTAAAGCAGTTGTTATAATTAAAAATTAACTACCCAATATTTTAGCCGCTTGGGTTATTTTTGATAGATCAGTATTTACGTCATAAATACGGCCTCTAACTTCTGCAACACCTAAGTTTTTTAGACGTGCGGTGTGCATGGTTAAATAAGCTTGTGCCGTTGCTTCGCTTTCAAACAAGTAAATACCGCCTGCTTCTTTTAAGTTTTCATTTTCTGTCCAAATTTTCCACAAAAAACCTGGTTCTTGTGTGATGGACTCCGCCAACTCACCCAGTGCTTGGGTCATGGCATCGCCAAATGGGCCAGTAAAAGGAAAGTCGACTTGCAATAGTTTAGGCATTTTGAATCCTCGCTTACTTATTAGTTAAGATTGTGTATGGTTATGTTTGTTTTTTTGGTCGCTGGTTAAGATGGATTGTCACATGATTGCTCTATTTTTGCAATTGATCTGTATTTTTATA
>CAYJCB010000098.1:0-6729 GCA_964368615.1 uncultured Halomonadaceae bacterium
TTACAGCCATTAATAATTTGATCGCGCCAATCAGTATGAATCTCACCCGATAAGTAAACTTTAAATGCCATTATTAATTACCTTGTTAGAAATTTAGCACCTAGCATAGCAAGTTAGGGGGCAGACACAATTTAGGTTTCGCTTCAGAACAAATCAAACGAGAGTATTTGCAGCAGGGTTTTGTCTGGCTTATCCGCAGGGTGTAGCTGTACAAAGCCTTTTTTGCCTTTTAGCTGTGGGTGATCTGGTTGAAGTTCAACTAAAAGCTTTTGTAGCTTATTGGCTTCTTCAGCATCATTTAAGTGCAAATAACCTTCAATCATAACTGCTAGTGCATCAGCTACTGCTGGGGTGTCTCGGTAGCCTTCTACAACACCACGTCCGCGATTAATGGCAGCAATAGGTGCGCTACGGCGTAAATAAAACTGACCAATATAAACTTCTTGGGCGGCTAGTAAGTTCTTTAAATAGCGTAGGCGTTGCTGGGCGTCGGGTGCGTAATCGCTGTCTGGGAAAGTAGTAATTAAGCGATTAAAATCAGCATAGGCTTCACGCGTTGCACCCGGGTCTCTTTTTGAAATATCGTTTAGTTTCAAGCCTTCTAAAGAATGTCGCCCCGCAACCCATGCCGATAAACCGCTTAAATAAAGCACATAATCAACTTGGGCATGATCTGAATTTAGGCGAATAAAACGGCTAGCAGCAGCACGGGCTTGTTCGTGTTGGTTGTTGCTGTAATAGGCATAAATTAATTCAAGCTGGGCTTGTTCGCCATATTCACCAAAAGGAAAGCGTGATTCCAAAAACTGCAGGCGTTCAATCGCGGTAATAAAACGCTTTTTATCCAAGGCTGTTTGGGCTTCTTGGTAAAGCTGCTGTTCGCTTTTTTGATCGTCGGCTAGACGGCCTGCGCAGCCCGATAAAATAATAAGGGCTAGGCTAATAACAAGTGCTTTAAATGGCATGGGTCGTTTTTCTTTTGCTAAATTGTTTTTTACTAGATTAGGAATCTTGGGCGATAAACCTTGTTCGAGTGCTAGAATAACGGAAACGCCTCTTGGGTTCGAGAGGTTGAGACTTTAAATCAACGAAAGAATTCCATGACACAAGTTATTAAGCAGCAAGCAGTAGTTCCCGTAGAGTCTTCTGGTAAGCGACTTGACCAAGTGGCAGCCGAGCTTTTTTCTGATTTTTCACGCGCCAAATTACAAGAGTGGATGAAAGAAGGCAGCCTGTTATGTAACGGCAACCAAGGCAAGCCAAAAAACAAAGTGCGCGTTGGCGATGTGTTAACCCTTGATGCTGCGCAGCAAGAGCTGTTAACTGATGTGCCGCAAGACTTAGAGTTAGACGTTGTTTACGAAGATGAGCAGCTGCTGTTGGTTAACAAGCCAGCTGGCTTAGTGGTTCACCCCGCAGCAGGTCATGCCGATGGTACGCTGTTGAATGCTTTACTGTTTCATTGCCCTTCGTTAAACGAACTACCCCGCGCTGGTATCGTGCACCGTATTGATAAAGATACTTCGGGTTTGTTAGTGGTTGCTAAAACCCTTAAAGCGCAAAACTCTCTGGTTGAACAGCTACAGGCGCACACTATGGGGCGTGAATACGATGCCGTTGCGTTAGGTGTGATGACTTCAGGTGGTACAGTTGATACTCAAATTGGTCGCCACCCTAAAGACCGTAAGCGCCAAGCCGTTGTTGTTACTGGCGGTAAAGATTCAGTCACCCATTACCGTGTTGTGCAGCGTTACCGTGCGCACACCCATGTGCGTTGCAATTTGGAAACGGGTCGTACCCACCAAATTCGTGTTCACATGGCGCACGTTCGTCATCCGCTAGTGGGCGACCCTGTGTATGGCGGACGTTTAAAGCTGCCAGCAGGTGCAAGCGAAGAGTTGAAGTTGATGCTGCGCGGTTTTCCACGCCAAGCGTTACATGCGCGTAGCCTGACTTTGATTCACCCAGAAACGGGTAAAGAAATGACTTGGACTTTGCCCTTGCCTGAAGATTTTGAATTACTGTTAACCCTGTTAGAAGAAGATGTGCGGAGTGCTAGGTGAATAAAACGCTTCAGCCAGAGCTAGGTTTGCTTTACCCCCATTGGCCAGCACCCAGTAATGTGCGGGCTTTTGTAACCACGCGTGAGGCTGGGCCAAGCCAAGGCGCTTATGCGCATTTTAATTTGGCTGAACAAGTGGGCGATAACCCGTTAACCGTTGCTGCTTGCCGTAAACGCTTGCAGCAAGAAGCCGGTGGCAGGCCGTTGAACTGGTTAAACCAAGTGCATACTGCGCAAGTAGCAACAGGCTATTTAATGGGTGCAGAAGCTGATGCTGCTGTGGCTAACAGCAGTGATTACGCTTGTGTGGTGTTAACTGCCGATTGTTTGCCAGTGTTTTTTTGTGATGCCCAAGGTAGCAAAGTTGCCGTAGCCCATGCGGGTTGGCGTGGTTTGGCGGCTGGTGTGTTAGAAAATACCGTTAAGGCGCTAAAGGTTGACCCTAGCCAGATTTTGGCTTGGTTAGGCCCAGCGATTGGGGCGCGGGTGTTTGAAGTCGGGCCAGAAGTGCGCCAAGCCTTTATGGAAGGCCACCCAGATGCAGCAGCAGCGTTTGTGCCTAGCCCTTACCGTTTAAAACACTATATGGCTGACCTGTACCGTTTAGCCACCCAGCGTTTACAACAAGCCGGTGTTGAACAGGTGTTTGGTGGTAATTTTTGTACGCTAACCGATGCCGAACGTTTTTATTCCTTTCGCCGTGATGGGCAACAAACTGGCCGCATGGCTAGCGTTATTTGGTTGGATTAGCGGGCAGCTGCTGCTTGAATTTAGGCGATTGATCCCCATTACTTCAGTAATTCTGAATTTGAATACTATTTTTATAAATACTGTTTTTATGAATATTGCTTTTATAAGCATATCGCCTTTATAACGAGGTTTATCTAATGCGTATCGATCGTTTAACTAGCAAAATGCAAAATGCGTTTGCTGATGCCCAGTCTATGGCTGTGGGTCAAAATCACAATGAAATTGCACCAACGCATCTATTGTTAGCCTTGCTAGATCAGCAGGGCAGCCCTTTAACGCCCCTTTTAAAGCAGGCAGGTTCTGATGCTGGTCGGGTGCGTAACGAATTAAGAAAACTGTTAGAACAATTAGCCACTATGGGGCAGCCCGATGGCAATGTGGGTGTTTCTCAAGCTTTAGGCCGTTTGTTAAACTTGGCTGACCGTGATTCACAACAGCGCGGCGACCAGTACATTTCTAGCGAATTGGTATTATTGGCTGCGTTAGAATTAAAAGACGACACCAGTAAAGCACTGGAAGCAGCTGGCTTAAATAAACAGCGCCTAGAAGTTGCGGTAGAAAACTTGCGTGGTGGTGAAAAAGTGGACGACCCGAATGCGGAAGAAAAGCGCCAAGCGTTAGAAAAATACACGGTTGATTTAACGGCCCGTGCGTTAGAAGGCAAGCTAGACCCTGTGATTGGGCGTGATGATGAAATTCGCCGCACCATTCAAGTGTTGCAGCGCCGTACCAAAAACAACCCTGTGCTAATTGGTGAACCCGGTGTGGGTAAAACCGCCATTGTTGAAGGCTTGGCGCAGCGTATTGTTAACGGTGAAGTGCCTGAAGGCTTGAAAGGCAAGCGGGTGCTTTCTTTAGATATGGGTTCGTTGATTGCTGGCGCTAAGTTTCGTGGCGAGTTTGAAGAACGGCTAAAAGGTGTGTTGAGTGAGCTAGATAAAGAGCAGGGTCAGGTGATTCTGTTTATTGACGAATTGCACACTATGGTTGGCGCGGGCAAAGGCGAAGGTTCGATGGACGCTGGCAATATGCTTAAACCTGCTTTAGCGCGTGGTGAGCTGCACTGTGTAGGTGCAACGACGCTAGATGAATACCGCCAGTACATTGAAAAAGATGCGGCTTTAGAGCGTCGCTTCCAAAAAGTCTTGGTCAGTGAGCCAACCGAAGAAGATGGCATTGCGATTTTGCGTGGCCTAAAAGAACGCTACGAAGTTCACCACGGGGTAGAGATTACCGACAGCGCAGTGATTGCAGCGGTAAAATTATCAAGCCGTTATATTTCTGACCGCCAGTTACCCGATAAAGCCATTGATTTGATGGACGAAGCGGCTAGCCGTATTCGCATGGAAATTGATTCCAAGCCTGAAGTAATGGATAGATTAGAAAGGCGTTTAATTCAATTAAAAATTGAACGTGAAGCTTTAAAGAAAGAAACCGATGCGGGTTCTAGAAAGCATTTAGAAAACCTAGAAGAGCAAATTAAAGAACTCAGTTTAGAATTTGCTGATTTAGAAGAAATTTGGAAAGCTGAAAAAGCCAGTTTGCAGGGTACGCAGCAAATTAAGCAGCAGCTAGAGCAAGCACGAATTGATTTAGAGGCGGCGCGTCGTAAAGGTGATTTAGGGCGTATGTCAGAAATTCAATACGGTGTTATTCCTGATTTAGAACGCAGTATGCAAATGGCTGATGAGATTGAAGGTATTGAGCATACCTTGCTGCGTAACCGTGTTACCGATGAAGAAATTGCTGAAGTTGTGGCGCGTTGGACAGGTATTCCAGTCAGTAAAATGCTGGAATCTGACCGCGAAAAGCTGCTTAAAATGGAAGATGCGCTGCACGAAAGCGTAATCGGTCAAGATGAAGCGGTGGTTGCTGTAGCGAATGCGGTGCGCCGTTCGCGTGCTGGCTTGTCTGACCCGAATCGCCCTAGTGGTTCGTTTTTGTTTTTAGGCCCAACGGGTGTGGGTAAAACTGAACTGTGTAAATCCTTAGCGCATTATTTGTTCGATACCACCGAAGCAATGGTGCGTATAGATATGAGTGAGTTTATGGAAAAGCATTCGGTAGCGCGTTTAATTGGTGCGCCACCGGGCTATGTGGGTTATGAACAAGGTGGCTATTTAACTGAAGCCGTGCGCCGCCGTCCTTATTCTGTGCTGCTGTTAGATGAAGTTGAAAAAGCTCACCCAGATGTTTTTAATATTCTGCTGCAAGTGTTAGAAGATGGTCGCTTAACCGATGGGCAAGGCCGCACGGTTAACTTTAGAAATACCGTGATTGTGATGACTTCTAACTTGGGTTCAGAATTAATTCATCAGATGACAGATGCGCCTTATGAAATAATGAAATCAGCAGTGATGGAAGTAGTGGGTGGGCATTTCCGCCCTGAAGTCATTAACCGTATTGACGAAGTGGTGGTTTTCCATCCGTTGCAAAAAGAACAAATACGCAACATTGCGGATATTCAATTGGCAAGGGTGCGTGAGCGTTTAGCAGAGCGTGAGTTGTCGTTAGAATTATCGGATAACTTTGTTGATGCGCTGGTTGAGGAAGGCTATGACCCAGCTTATGGTGCGCGGCCTTTGAAGCGTGCTATTCAGCGTATGTTAGAAAACCCTTTGGCGCAGGAGATTTTGGCAGGGCGCTTTGAACCAGGCCAACTGCTGATTGCTGACTTAGACGCTGGTGCTACGGTGTTTAAGGTCGGTATTTAATGTAGGTGTTTTAAGGCAGGTTTATAAAGGTTGCTTGACAAAACAAGGCTTTTGTTAGAGCCTTTCATATATCTTGTAGCAGGTGCAGCAAAATTGAAGTGACCCTTCGATTCGCGCACATGAACTAGCTGTATAGCTAGTTCACCCTCAAGGACTTGCCGACCCGTTTTACCTTCTGGTTTGGTAAGCCCCACTTCGCATTCAAGCAGTGCGACAAGAGTGCAGATTCGAAAACGGATCTCGTTTGCCAAAACACGGCATTGCATCAGCCAATTTAGATGGGTGTTAACGGTAGCATCTAAATTATTGAACCGGAGCTAGCACCTAAGCTGGCTCTATGCACTCGAACTTATTTCAGGGGATTCACGAAAGTGGAACTACTCTCAGGCGCAGATATGATCACCCGATTCTTAGCGGATGAAGGTGTTGAATATATTTATGGTTATCCAGGTGGTGCGGCACTACATATTTATGATGCGATTCACCGCCAAGACAAGGTAAATCACATTCTGGTTCGTCACGAGCAAGCAGCCACCCACATGGCTGATGGTTATGCGCGTGCAACTGGTAAGCCCGGTGTTGTATTAGTAACATCAGGCCCTGGTGCAACCAACGCTGTAACTGGTATTGCAACCGCCTTTATGGACTCGATTCCAATGATCGTTTTGTGCGGTCAGGTACCGAGCCATTTAATTGGCGAAGATGCTTTTCAAGAAACTGACATTATTGGTGTAACTCGCCCGATTGTTAAGCACAGTTTCTCGGTTAAGCACCCTTCTGAAATACCGATGATTTTAAGAAAGGCTTTTTATATTGCCACTACTGGTCGTCCTGGCCCTGTTGTTATTGATATTCCAAAAGACATGACAGCGCCGACCGAAAAGTATGAATATGTGTTTCCTAAGAGCGTAAAAATGCGTTCTTACACGCCAGTGGGTCGTGGTCATACTGGGCAGATTAAAAAAGCCGTTGATTTAATTTTAAAAGCTAAGCGCCCGATTCTTTACGGTGGCGGTGGTTTGGTGTTGGGTGGTGCTTGTGATTTATTCACACAGCTAGCCAAAAAGCTAAACTTTCCAGTAACCACTTCGTTAATGGGCATTGGTGCTTATCCACAAACTGACCGTCAATCGGTGGGTTGGTTGGGTATGCACGGTAGTTTTGAAGCTAACCAAGCCATGCACCACAGTGATTTAGTGGTGT
>CAYJCB010000099.1:0-6719 GCA_964368615.1 uncultured Halomonadaceae bacterium
CGGGGGCTGGATTTGAACCAACGACCTTCGGGTTATGAGCCCGACGAGCTACCAGGCTGCTCCACCCCGCATCAGATAAGCAGTAATTATAGGCGTTGAATTGAGTTACGTCAACACTTAACTATAACTTGCTTCTTTATGGTGTCGAAAGCGGGACTCGAACCCGCACAGGCTTTAGCCCACTACCACCTCAAGGTAGCGCGTCTACCAATTCCGCCACTTCGACAAGTTCACACATTGCACTGCTTAATTTCTTTAGCGCACAGATGATAGTGCTGCTAACCAGTCTTGGCAAGCCCTAAAGAAAAATAAAGCTTACTTACTTACCTAGGCTGACGACTTTCAATCGCACCGTTATCATCAAGTAGCGGTAAACGCTCGCGCTCTAGCTCTTGAATGATTTCTTCGGAAGGTAAACCTAAGTCTGGCGAATACTGCTGCTTGGCTAAATAAGCCAAACCCATACTGGTAGCAAAAAAAGTGGCCGCTAATAAGCCAGTCATTTTACCTAAAAAACCCACTGGGCCTAAACTACCAAATACCGTATTTGAAGCGCCACCACCAAACGAAGCACCGGCTTCTGCGCCTTTACCCTGCTGCATTAGCACCAACGCAATAACACCCAAACCCAGCATTACATGAATTACTAAAACAATACTATACATGTTAATTATTCCGCTGCTTTTCCAATTGCTAAAAACTGATCGGCATCTAACGATGCGCCACCAATTAACCCACCATCAATATCTGGCATTTCAAGTAACGAGGCAGCATTATCAGGCTTCATGCTGCCGCCATACAAGAACAACATACTAGCTGCTAACTCTTTATTTAATTTAGCAACCGCAGCACGCAGCAGCGCATGAACTTCCTGCGCTTGTTCAGGCGTTGCTGTTAAGCCTGTACCTATTGCCCAAACTGGCTCATAAGCCACAACCACTTTTTGTAACTGCGCTAAAGTTAACCCCTGCAAAATACTGGTTAACTGCTGCAACACTACTTGATCGGTTGCACCTGCTTCACGCTGCTCAAACGTTTCGCCCACGCATACCACTGGAACTAAACCCGCAGCCAACACCAGTTTAGCTTTTGCCAACACCTGTTCATCGGTTTCTGCATGGTGCTGGCGGCGCTCAGAATGCCCCAACAGAACATGACTCACACCCACATCAGCCAACATAGCGACTGACACTTCACCGGTATAAGCGCCTTCTTCTGCTTGCGAACAGTCTTGTGCACCTAAACCAATATCGCTACCTGCTAAAATCTCTGCCGCTTGCGACAAATAGGGGTAGGGTGGAAAGACCAAAAACTTTACGCTAGGCGCTTGCTTATTCAGCAATTTTTTAAGCAGACTTGATACCATCTGCCGATCACCGTGCATCTTCCAATTGCCTGCTACCAATTTCTGTCGCATTAATTCAGCCTATAAACAATTCAAGGGCATGGATTCTATTAAAAATCGCCGCTAAGCTCAACTAGCAACGTCAGTGATGACTGCTGCTATTTCTTCAGCCAGTGCCTGAACCTCGTCTTGCTTGTCGCCTTCAACCATCACTCTTATCAAAGATTCAGTACCTGAAGGGCGCAACAACACCCTGCCACGGCCATTCATGCGTACTTCCACGTCTTTTACTTTAGCTTGCACTTGTGGGTGACGAATTAAGGCATCTTTATTATCTGAAGTACGAATATTAACCAAACTTTGTGGCATTTTTTTCATGCCTTGCAACAAAGATTCAACCTGACCATCGGCTTCTTGAATGGCTTGCAGCACTTGCAACGCAGCTACAATGCCATCACCGGTGGATTGCACATGGCGACAAACCACATGCCCTGAATTTTCACCGCCCACCAGCCAGTTATTTTTTTGCAGCTCGGCCATAACATAACGGTCGCCAACTTTTGCACGAACAAAAGGAATCTTGGCTTCTTTTAACGCCAGCTCTAAACCTAGATTACTCATTTCAGTACCAACAATACCGCCTTGTAACTGACCTTTGCTTTGTAGGTTTTTAGCTAAAATATATAAAAGATCATCGCCATCTAACAAACGGCCGGTACGCGTTACCATAACTAAACGGTCGCCATCGCCATCAAAACCCACCCCTAAATCAGCACCAATTTCTAATACTCGGTCTTGCAGTGCTTGCGGGTTAGTTGAACCATAACCTTTGTTAATGTTTAAGCCATCTGGGCTAGCGCCTATCACATCAACGGTAGCGCCCAACTCTTTAAAGACTTCAGGCGCTATGTGGTAGGTTGCACCGTGAGCGCAATCCACAACCAAGGACATGCCTTGTAAACTAGTATTAAAGGGCAGGGTATTTTTGCAAAATTCTATGTAACGCCCTGCTGCATCGTTAATACGCCGCGCTTTACCCAACAACGCAGGCGCAACCGTTTCCATCGGTTTTTCTAGCCAGTTTTCTATTTCTAACTCGACTTCATCGGGCAGCTTTTCGCCACTTCTGGAAAAAAACTTAATGCCGTTGTCTTCAAATGAATTATGCGACGCACTAATAACAATGCCCGCATCGGCATGAAAGGTTTGGGTTAAATAAGCAATACCAGGGGTAGGCATAGGGCCAAGCAAATACACATCAACCCCAGCAGCAGACAGCCCAGCTTCCAGTGCCGATTCAAACATATAGCCAGATAAGCGCGTGTCTTTACCAATTAAAATGCGCTTCTTGCCCTGCTTGGCAAATACCTTACCAGCTGCCCAACCTAATTTAAGTACAAAATCTGGCGTAATTGGGTGTTCACCTACGCGGCCACGAATACCATCAGTACCAAAGTATTTTCTATTCATTGTTATTCCTGCATTTTAAATTTTGTTTTTAATTTTTTTAAATTCAGCCTATTCAATAGCCTTTGCAGCCTGCTGCACTGCTTGCCAAACCTTTAAGGCATCGTTTAAACCCGCCACTGAATGCACGCGCAAAATACTTGCGCCCTGCTGCGCGGCTAATAAATGTGCAGCAATGCCAGCCGCGTCTCTTTCTAAAGCTGGCTTACCAGTAATTTCGCCCAACATACGCTTGCGTGACATGCCCACTAACAAGGGCTGCCCTAACTCTAATAACTGATTTAACTGTGCTAAAAGGGCTAGATTGTGCGGTAACAGTTTAGCAAAGCCAAAGCCTGGGTCTAATAAAATATTTTCTTGTGCAACACCCGCAGCAACGCAGGCTTGCCTACGCTCTGCTAACCAGCGTTTAACTTCTGCAACCACGTCTAGGTAATCGGTTTGCTGCTGCATAGAAGAAGGCTCGCCACGCATGTGCATAATGCAAATGGGCAAGCCAGTAGCCACCGCTGCAGCTAAAGCGCCATCACGGGTAAATGAACGCACATCATTCAACAGGTTAGCGCCCAGCTTAGCGGCTTCTAGCATTAGCAGCGGATTGCTGGTGTCGATTGAAATCAATACCGAAGATTCTTTACGCAAGGCTTCTAAAACGGGCAGCACTCTGTCTAATTCTTGCTGCTCACCAATGCCAGCAGCACCGGGGCGGGTCGATTCACCACCAATATCAATAAAACTAGCGCCTTCAGCTTCCATTTGCAGGGCTTGCTGCACCGCTAATTCTACTGAAGTGTAACGCCCACCGTCTGAAAAAGAATCGGGGGTTACGTTCAAAATGCCCATAATTTGGGGTTCTTGTAAATTTATCTGCGGGAAAAGATGGCTAAACATGGCTTACTTTCTTGTTAAGTAGAATAAAGAAAACCCCGCATCAGCGGGGTTTTAATAGCTTATTAAATTAATAACAACTTAGTGAACTGAACCACCTAATGGATCAGCTGGCTTTTTAAGGTCTGGCTTTTTCTCGTCTTCAGCGTCATCTTGCTCGCTGTCAGCGGGAACTTTAAGACCACCTTCACCATCATTGCTCCAATCTTTAGGAGGCTGAGGGTTACGGCCTTGCATAATGTCATCAATTTGACTGGCATCAATGGTTTCATATTCCATTAACGCATCTTTCATTAATTCCATCTTGTCACGGTTTTCTTCTAAAATAGTCACTGCTTCTTCATAACAGTTATCTAGAATTTTTCTGATTTCAGCATCTAACAGCTTAGCGGTTTCAGCACTTACATTCATGCCAGCAGCACCGCCACCTTGACCCATAAACGGATCGCCTTCTTCGTCGCTGTACAGCACAGGGCCGGCTTTATCAGATAAACCCCATTTAGTAACCATATTCCGCGCCATTTTTGTGGCTTGCTGAATATCGTTAGAAGCACCCGTAGAAACACCGTCAGCACCGTAGAACATTTCTTCAGCAATACGACCACCGTAAGCCGAAGTAATGCGGCTTAAAAGATAACGGCGGCTGTAAGAGACTTTATCTTCTTCAGGCAAGAACATAGTCACACCCAAAGCACGGCCACGCGGAATAATTGAAACTTTATACACAGGATCGTGATCGGGTAGCAAACGACCTAAAATAGCGTGACCAGCTTCATGATAAGCCGTCATCGCCTTATCTTTTTCAGTCATCACCATCGACTTACGTTCAGCGCCCATCATAATTTTGTCTTTGGCTTTGTCGAACTCTTCCATACCCACTAAACGGCGACCGGTACGCGCAGAAAAAAGCGCAGCTTCGTTCACCAAGTTAGCCAAGTCAGCACCTGAAAAACCAGGTGTACCACGGGCAATAAAGGAAGGGTTAACATCGTCACCTAAAGGCACTTTACGCATATGCACTTTAAGAATTTGTTCACGACCACGAATATCAGGTAGCGCTACCACGACTTGACGGTCAAAACGACCAGGACGCAATAGGGCTTTATCGAGTACGTCAGGGCGGTTAGTTGCAGCAATAACGATAACACCGTCATTGGCTTCAAAACCGTCCATTTCAACTAGCAGCTGGTTAAGGGTTTGTTCACGCTCATCGTTACCACCGCCCATACCATTGCCACGGTGACGACCAACAGCATCAATTTCGTCAATAAAAATAATGCAGGGAGCACTTTTCTTGGCTTGCTCAAACATATCACGCACCCGAGAAGCACCCACACCCACAAACATTTCTACAAAGTCTGAACCCGAAATACTAAAGAAAGGCACTTTAGCTTCACCAGCAACAGCTTTAGCCAGCAAAGTTTTACCTGTACCTGGGCTACCCACCATTAAAACACCGCGTGGAATTTTACCGCCAAGGCGCTGAAACTTGCCTGGGTCGCGTAAAAACTCGACTAATTCTGCAACGTCTTCTTTAGCTTCATCACAACCAGCCACGTCAGCAAAGGTGGTTTTAATTTGGTCTTGGGTTAACAAACGCGCTTTAGATTTACCAAAGCTCATTGGGCCACCTTTACCGCCAGCGCCACCTTGCATTTGACGCATAAAGAACATGAACACAGCCATGATCAATAAAATGGGGAAACTAGCAATCAACAAGCGCATCCAAATGCTTTGACCTTCAGGCTTTTTGCCTTCAACCAACACATTATTGCTTAGCAAGTCATCAATTAAGCGTGGATCATCAGCAGCCGGACGAATGGTTTGGAAGCGTGAACCATCGACGCGCTCGCCAAAAATATCGTAACCATCAATAACAACTTTTTTGACTCTTTTTTGTTGCACTTCATTTACAAACTGGGAGTAGTTTGTAGTGTTTGGCGTGGTTTCAACATTAAAGCTGTTAAACACCGTCAGCAAAACTGCTGCGATGACCAGCCATAGAATGAGATTTTTGGCCATATCGTTCAAGGCAATACCCTCTTTGTTGATCGCGCCTGTTCAATAAACAATCAATTAAAACCATTAATTAGAAATCAGGCTAAACAGAAATACTATACTACATCACTTAACAGTTAAGACCGATACCAAAGGGTAACAATTCCATTTATTCTTTATATCGCTACGATAGCTAGACTGGGTTACCTGTTAATCGTTCAACAAGTTACTCAACCTTTATAGCCTCGGGCCAATAAATAGACTTCGCGTGATCTAGCCCTAGATGCTGCTGGTTTGCGTGCTAACACTTTAGTAAAGCGACTACGCAACAGTTTTAAATAGTCTTCATAACCTTCGCCCTGAAACACCTTGGCTAAAAAATCACCATTAGGCTTCAGCACTTGCTCAGCAAGGTCTAATGCCAGCTCAACCAGATACATAGCTTTAGGCTGGTCAATGGCATTCATTCCACTTAGATTGGGTGCCATATCCGAAATTACAAGGTCTGCTTGTTTTCCTTGCATAGAATCTAACAAAGCACTCAAAACAACTTCTTCGGTAAAATCGCCCTGAATAAACGCCACATCAGGCACAGCGTCCATCGGTAAAATATCGGAAGCCAAAATTTTACCCTTGCCACCCAGCCTTTCAGACAACAACTGCGACCAACCACCTGGCGCACTACCTAAGTCAATCACCGTCATGCCAGGACGAAACAACTTATCTTTATCGTCGATTTCAGCTAGCTTATAAGTAGCGCGTGAACGGTAACCGTCTTTTTGTGCTTTTTGCACCCAAATATCTTCTACATGCTCTTTTAACCAAGCCGCACTGGTTTTTGAACGCGCCACAACAACCTCACAAAATTTAACCGCCTTTAAAAGATGACCTAAGCCACCCTAAAGCACTAGAATAGGCGAACCAGCAATTGCTGCCCCCGATTCACGAAACCCAATTCACGAAACATAATTAACTAAAGCTGAGTAGATTAACATGAGCCTGAAAGGCACACAAAAGAAAC
>CAYJCB010000100.1:0-6689 GCA_964368615.1 uncultured Halomonadaceae bacterium
GCGGCTAAACCAGCCATAGCCACTGCTGCTGAATCTAGTTTGTTACCCAACCCAGTGCGCGGTGAAGTGGTGTTTGAACAGGTGAATTTTGCTTACCCTTCGCGTTTAGAACAACCAGCCATTAATGATTTTTCAATCAGCATAAAAGCGGGTGAAAGGGTCGCTTTGGTCGGGCCTTCAGGTTCGGGTAAAACCACCTTGTTAAAGCTGCTGTTGCGTTTTTATGACCCCAGCCAAGGGCGAATTACTTTAGATGGCATTAATTTAAAAGATTTGCAGCCCAGTGATTTACGCCGTTGCATGGCGTTGGTGGCACAAGAACCCGTGTTATTTACCGGTACAGCCGAAGAAAATATTCGTTATGGCAGACCCGATGCTACGGCTGAAGAAGTTTTGCAAGTGGCGGAACAAGCGCAAGCCTTAGGCTTTATTCAGCGTTTACCTGAAGGTATGCAAACTTATTTAGGGCCAGGTGGCGTACAGCTTTCGGGTGGTCAAAGGCAGCGTTTGGCGATTGCTCGCGCTTTATTGCGTGACCCACAAGTCTTGTTGTTAGATGAAGCGACCAGTGCTTTAGATGCGGCTGGCGAACAACAAGTGCAGCTGGCGCTAGATAAGTTAATGCTGAACCGCACTTCCTTGGTGGTTGCACACCGCTTATCGACGATTGTATCTGCTGACCGTATTTTGTTGATTGACCAAGGCTGCCTAGTGGCTTCTGGCACTCACCAAGAACTGCTTGAAACTTCACCGCTGTATTTGCAACTGGCGAAGCTTCAATTTAGAGATGCTTAATCAATGCGTACTGGGTTTATTTAGCAGAAAGCCCAGCATAGTTTTTGTCTTTTTCAGACAGCTGCACATCTTGTAACGGCCATTGAATGTTTAATACTGGGCAATTCCAAGCAATACCACCTTCATCGGACGGGTCGTAGTAGTCGGTGCATTTGTACACAAAATCAACTTCATCGCTAATCACACAAAAACCATGCGCGTAACCCGGTGGAACCCATAGTTGGCGATGGTTATCTTCATTTAATTCAACGCCAACGTACTGCCCATAGGTGGGCGATTCTGGGTTGATGTCTGCTGCTACATCATAAACAGCGCCGCGTATCACGCTTACTAATTTGCCTTGGGGTTTGGCTTTTTGAAAGTGCAAACCGCGCAACACACCCTTGCGTGAGCGTGAATGGTTGTCTTGAATAAAAGCCAATTCGATACCGACTAATTCTTGGTAGCGTTGGGCGCTGTAGGTTTCTTTAAAAAAACCACGGTGATCGCCAAAAACTTTAGGCTCAATAATTTTTACACCAGCTAAAACAGTGTCTATTACGTTCATGTTATTTAATTACCTTTACCCTTAATTACCTTCTTACTTACTTTGATTCTTTGGCTAGGCTAAGTAGGTATTGGCCATAACCTGTTTTAGCTAAAAATTCGCCTTGTGCTTGCAGTTGTTCGCGGGTTAGCCAGCCGTTGCGGTAAGCAATTTCTTCTAAACAAGCAATTTTAAGCCCTTGGCGATGCTCAACGGTTTGCACAAACATACCTGCATCTAAAAGGCTTTCGTGCGTGCCTGTGTCTAGCCAAGCAAAACCACGGCCTAATAACTCGACGTTTAAGTCGCCACGGTCTAAATAGGCTTGGTTAACGCTGGTGATTTCTAATTCGCCACGGTGTGAAGGTGTTACTTGTTTGGCGATGGCTATTACATCGTTATCGTAAAAATATAAGCCAGTAACAGCGTAGTTAGATTTGGGGTGGGTTGGCTTTTCTTCGATGCTTAACGCATTGCCTTGGGCATCAAATTCAACCACGCCAAAGCGTTCTGGGTCGCTAACAAGGTAGCCAAATACTGTTGCACCTGTTGCACGACTTACCGCTGAATGCAGTTGTTTACCAAAGCTTTGACCATAAAAAATATTGTCGCCTAACACAAGGCAAACATTGTTATCACCAATAAACTCTTCACCAATGATGAAAGCTTGCGCTAAACCGTCGGGCGAGGGCTGTTCGGCATAGCTAAGTTCAACGCCATAATCGGAACCATCGCCCAGTAGTTTTTTAAAGTTGGGTAAGTCTTCGGGCGTTGAAATAATTAAAATTTCACGAATACCTGCCAACATTAATACCGACAAGGGGTAAAAAATCATGGGCTTGTCGTAAATAGGTAACAACTGTTTAGAAACACCCTTGGTGATGGGGTATAAACGCGTGCCGCTACCACCAGCAAGTACAATGCCTTTAGTATTATTGGTATTCATTAGTGTGTAACTCCTAAGCGTTCGCGCTGATAGCTGCCATCTTGTACGCGCTGGCACCATTGTTGGTTGTCTAAATACCACTGGATTGTTTTAGCTAGCCCCGATTCAAACGTTTCTTGGGGCTTCCAGTTGAGTTCTTGTTCAATTTTACTGGCATCAATCGCGTAGCGGCGGTCGTGGCCGGGGCGATCGGTGACGTAGGTGATTTGTTCGGCATAGCTGGCTTGGTTGGGTACAAGTTTATCAAGAATTTTACAGATAGTTTGCACGACTTCTAGGTTTTGCTTTTCGTTATGGCCGCCAATGTTATAGGTTTCACCAATGTTGCCCCGAGTGGCGACTAGGTAAAGTGCGCGAGCGTGGTCTTCAACATACAGCCAGTCACGAATTTGGTCGCCCTTGCCATAAATAGGCAGCGGCTTGCCTTCCAGCGCGTTTAAAATCACTAACGGAATTAGTTTTTCTGGAAAGTGATAAGGGCCATAGTTGTTAGAGCAATTAGTAATTAACGTTGGGAAACCATAGGTGCGTAACCAAGCCCTAACTAAATGGTCTGAACTGGCTTTGCTAGCGGAATAAGGGCTGCTGGGTGCATAGGAGGTTGTTTCTGTAAACAGGTGTTCAACTGCGTCAGCTTGATCGCTAGGGTGCGGTAAGTCGCCATATACTTCATCGGTAGAAATGTGATGAAAGCGAAAAGCCGATTTACGCTCAGCAGCAAGTGCATTCCAATAAGCGCGAGCGGCTTCTAAAAGGGTATAAGTACCCACTATATTGGTTTGAATAAATTCAGCAGGGCCATCAATCGAACGGTCAACGTGGCTTTCAGCGGCTAGGTGCATCACGGCATCAGGCTGATGCTGCTTAAATACACGGTCTAATTCTGTGCGATTACAGATATCGACCTGTTCAAAAGCGTAACGTGGGTTTTCACTAATGGGTAACAGGTTTTCTAAATTACCTGCGTAAGTGAGTTTATCAAGGTTGATAACGCTATCTTGGGTATTGGCAATAATATGCCGAATAACGGCAGAACCGATAAAACCCGCACCACCGGTAACAAGAATTTTCATGGGGTCACTTTGAAGTAAATTAAAAGTAAAAAATTGGCTGAGTGAAAATCTAACCAGATACAAAACGGCGAATAGAGTAGCATTTTTCTAAAGATTTTGTGCTATGACCACGCCAACAAAGAGTAGGTTGGTGATGAGTGAGCATTTAACTATCACCGGCAACATAGGGGCAATTTGGGCAGGCTTGGAGGTTTTCCAAATAGCACGACCATGCTGAATAACCACGATTAGGCTGAGTAAAAAAGGCAGGCTAATCCACAAGGGTTTGTCTTGGCTGACTAGGTAGCTGGTAAACGCAAAAATAGCGCCTGCTAACAACGCAAAGTGGTATTTTTTGGCTTTTTCTTGCCCTAAGCGCACTGCAACTGTGTATTTTCCACATTCGGCATCGTTTTCTATATCGCGCATATTGTTAACATTTAACACTGCAACCGCCATTAAGCCGCAGCCGATACTAGGCAGTATTAGGCTGAAATCTAAAGCGCCTGTTTGCAAGAAACAACTGCCGAGTACGCCCAGCAAGCCAAAAAAGATAAATACCGACAAATCGCCTAAACCAACGTAACCATAAGGGCGGTTGCCAACGGTGTAAGCAATGGCTGCGGTAATCGCCAGTACGCCCAGCAGCATAAAAACTAAAATGTTTTCGAGTGAATCTAGGGCATAAAAAATAAGTGCTAAGCCAGCTAATAAAGTAAGCATAATGTTAATAATGATGGCATTACGCATTGCCGCTAGGTTAACCGCGCCTGATTGCAGCGCCCGCACAGGGCCAAGGCGCTTGTCGTTATCGGTGCCTTTAACAGCATCGCCATAGTCGTTAGCAAGGTTCGACAGTATTTGTAAAAGAGTGGCGGTGAGCAGCGATAAAAGTGCGATTGACCAAGAAAATTCACCATTAGAAAAAGCTAAAGCACTACCCGTTAAGATAGAAACTAAAGCTAAGGGAAGTGTTTTAGGGCGGCTGGCACTAAGCCAAATAAGTAAAGCATTTTTCATGGGAAATCCTTTTAATTAAGGGCTCTATTGTACACTAGCTTTGAAAAATATTTGTTCTTCTCTAATCCTTCTTGCGGTTGTTGACCTTGACTGCTGGTACACGGATAATGTTTGAAACAGCTGTTTAACTTGGAGTTAGCATGGCACAGTCTGATACCGTTGTTCGTATTCTTGATACCGCTGAAGCACTTTTTGCCGAAAAAGGATTTGCTGAAACTTCCTTACGCACCATAACCAGTCGCGCTAAGGTGAATTTGGCAGCGGTGAATTACCACTTTGGTTCTAAAAAAGCTTTAATTCAGGCAGTTTTTGCACGTTATTTAGACCCTTTTTGTGAAGCTTTTAATAAAGAATTAGCCATATTAGAAAATAAGCAGCAGCTTCAACCCTCGCAGCCCATAACCTTAAAAGAATTACTAGAAGTTATGGCGCGTACAACGCTGAATGTGCCTGCAACCAAGGGCAGTTTATCGGTATTTATGCGTTTGTTAGGCTTGGCTTATACCCAAGCGCAAGGGCATATGCGGCGTTATTTGCAAGAAAATTACGGGCAAACTTTTTTACGTTTTACGCATTTATTAAAGTTAAGTTCAGCTGATTTACCCGATGCTGAGCGTTTTTGGCGACTGCATTTTATGTTGGGCGCGGTAGTTTTTACCATGTCTTCGTTAGATGCGCTGCGCGATATTGCCTTGAATGATTACGATGAAAAAACCCGCATTGCTGATTTAGTTGCCCGTTTACTGCCCGTAGTTACCGCAGCCATGCAAGCGCCTGTGCCTGTTCAGCCTGAAAAAGTAAATTAGTTATTTATGATTAGTCACTTATGAATTGGTTATTAGTAGACGTGGCGCAGCAGCAGCTATTTCTTATGTCGCCTGCCGATGTTGTTTTGCAAACTTGGCCGATTGCTACCGGTTTGGCTGGGGTTGGCGAAAATGAAGGCAGCGGCTGCACACCGCGCGGCTGGCACAGGATTCGTGCGGCGATTGGTGCAGGTGAAGATGCGCGGGCTGTATTTCGGGGTCGTCGCCCAACGGGTGAAATTTGGTCGCCAGAATTAAGCGAACAGTTTCCTGAACGTGATTGGATTTTAGGCCGAATTTTATGGTTGTGTGGTGAAGAAGTTGGCTTTAATCGCGGTGGGCAAGTAGACACCCAGCGGCGCTATATTTATTTACATGCTGTGCCAGACAGTAAACCTATGGGTGTGCCTGCTTCACAGGGTTGCATCAATTTACAGCCAGCGGCAATGCTGGCTGTATTTGATTTAGTAGCAGTAGGTACGCGGGTGTTTATTGGATAAACATTTCTTTGCTGACTAGCATTAACATTTGAACACGCCTACATGGTGACGCATTTTGTCGATTTGTTGATTAAGTTCACGCGTGGCTGAAGTGGCTTGGTCGGCCATAACGTTCACTTTTAAACCTTGCTGCGCTAAACCTTGCAGCTTGTAATGCACTTCTTCGACTGCGGTTAGCTGAGCTTGGGTGCTGTTGGCTATGTCTGAGTTCATGTCAAACACTAGCGTTAGGCGTTCAGCCATTACATCTAGTTCCTGCTGCGTTTCCTGCAAGCTTTGTAAACCCTGCTGAGTACTTTTAGAGCTTACGGTCATCTGTTCTGAAACTTGGCCGCTAGCGGTACGTAAATTGTCGATCATGCCTTGAATTTCAGCTGTCGAGCTTTGCGTGCGCTGGGCTAATTGGCGTACTTCATCAGCAACAACCGCAAAACCACGGCCATGTTCGCCAGCTCTGGCGGCTTCTATGGCAGCGTTAAGCGCCAGCAGGTTAGTTTGTTCAGAAATACCACGAATTACATCAAGAACATGCAAAATATCATCGCTGTGTTTAAGCAAGCCGTCCATGCGCGAACGTGCAGTAATCATTTGTTCTTCTAGCTTGGCAATGGCTTGATAGCTAGTGTTTAAACGGTTTTCTGCTTCCACTAAAATACTACGCCCTTGATTGGAATGCTCGCCTGCTTCCATGGCTTTATCAGAAATACTGGAAACGCTCTGGGTAATGCTTTGCATGACTTGCTCTATGTCTTCAACTGAGTGCTGTTGCTGATGGAAAGACTCGGTTGCTAGTTGTGCGCCACTTTTTAGTTGTTCGGCTAGCTGATCGGTTTGTTCAGTGGCTTGCAAAACTTCACGCAGGGTATTACTAATTTGTTCCATAAACTGATTAAGTTGCGTGGTTAAATCGCCAATTTCAGCTTGGTCTTTAGTTGCAAACTGGGTGGTTAAGTCTAGCGTGCTGGCAGTGCTGCGAATTTGGTGGCGTAAATCAGCTAAGGGCGCAATCATAAGGCGAGTCATGGGGTAAAGAATGGCTAAGCC
>CAYJCB010000101.1:0-1764 GCA_964368615.1 uncultured Halomonadaceae bacterium
GCATTCACTAATTCTTCAGAATGGCGCGGTGAAAAACGCCAGTCGGTACTAAAACTAACCACCAAAAAGCGACACTGAATGGGCGCTAAGGCTTTAACTAAATCGCCTTCGTAAGCTGCGGCAGGATTAAAATAATCCAAGGCTTTAGTCATTAACAAATAGGTGTTGGCATCAAAGCGTTCTGAAAAACTTTTGCCTTGATAACGCAAATAAGATTCGACCTGAAATTCCACTCCAAAACCATAGTTCAGTTTATCGGTGCGTAAATCACGGCCAAATTTTTCACCCATCGAATGTTCAGATAAATAAGTAATGTGCCCCACCATTCGCGCTAAACCGACACCGTGGCGTGGAATAACCCCCGCCTCTTGGTAACGCCCATCACGAAAATCAGGGTCGGACATAATGGCTTGGCGAGCCACTTCGTTAAAGGCAATATTTTGTGCCGATAACTTAGCCGTACTAGCCACAACAACAGCATGGCGCAGGCGTTGCGGGTAGCGTAACGACCACTCTAAAACCTGCATTCCACCTAAACTGCCACCAACCGCAGCTGCCCATTGTTGAATGCCTAAACGGTCAGCTAACAAGGCTTGCGAATTTACCCAATCACCCACGGTTAACACTGGAAAGTCAGGGCCAAAGGGCTTGCCTGTTGCTGGGTCGATTGACGATGGGCCGGTAGAACCGTTGCAGCCACCTAAGTTATTTAGCGATACAACAAAAAAATGGCGCGTGTCGATAGGTTTGCCTGGGCCTATGTAAGCGTCCCACCAACCGGGTTTAGAATCGTCTTCTGAATGGTAGCCAGCTGCGTGGTGATTGCCCGACAAGGCGTGGCAAATTAGCACAGCGTTGCTGGCATCGGCATTTAATTCGCCGTAGGTTTCTACCATTAATTGCCAATCGTACAACACGCTGCCACTGGCTAAATGCAGCGGCTGATTAAACGAATAAACTTGGGGTTCCACCAATCCGACTGAATTAGCGGGCGGAAAAACTTCTCCGATACTGGAGGCGGTCATGTAAGCGGGTATCCTTGTAAAACAGTAAACCAAGAGCAAGCCTGCTAATCTAACATATCAAGGCAAGCTTGTTAGCCATCCTTTGCACTGTTTAGCCACTGTTTAATAGCTAAATAGGCGATTAACCAAACCCAGCGTTTACGATAATCGCTAGGTCAGCTAAAATAGAACTATTATTTTCTCCTTTCACCTCCCTGAATTGCAGGTCATCTATGTTACGTATCGTTGAAGAAGCCCTAACCTTCGATGACGTTTTGCTGGTTCCCGGTTATTCCGAAATCCTGCCTAAAGACGTCAGCCTTAAAACACGCATCACTCGCAACGTGGAATTAAACATTCCACTGGTATCCGCAGCCATGGATACCGTCACTGAAGCGCGTCTTGCCATAGCGATTGCGCAAGAAGGCGGCTTGGGTATTATTCATAAGAATATGACCATTGCCCAGCAAGCAGCTGAAGTGCGTAAAGTTAAGAAATATGAAAGCGTTGTGGTGAAAGACCCAGTAACCGTTGCACCTACCACCAAGATTCACGAACTACTAAAAACCGCTGCTGAACACGGTTTCTCTGGTTTCCCAGTGGTTGATTCTGGCAAGCTAGTGGGCATAGTCACTGGCCGTGATTTACGTGTAGAACACCACGGCGGCGATACTGTTGCAGCCATTATGACTCCAAAAGACAAGCTAATCACTGCACTAGAGCACACGCCTTTAGAAGACATTAAGGCGCGTCTTTACGA
>CAYJCB010000101.1:1864-6671 GCA_964368615.1 uncultured Halomonadaceae bacterium
GGCAATATCGCCACAGCAGAAGCTGCCGTTGCCTTGGCTGAAGCCGGTGCTGATGGCGTTAAAGTTGGTATTGGTCCAGGTTCTATTTGCACCACGCGCATTGTTGCGGGTGTGGGTGTGCCACAAATTTCGGCTGTTTCTAATGTTGCTGAAGCATTAAAACCCTACGGCATTCCTTTAATTGCTGATGGTGGCGTACGTTTTTCAGGCGATCTAGCCAAAGCGATTGCAGCAGGTGCGCACGTTATTATGGTGGGTGGTTTGCTGGCAGGTACTGAAGAAGCGCCGGGCGAAATCGAACTTTTCCAAGGCCGTACTTATAAAGCTTACCGTGGTATGGGTTCGCTAGGCGCAATGGGGCAATCGCAAGGTTCTTCAGACCGCTATTTCCAAGACAAAGATGCTGGCGTAGAAAAGCTAGTACCCGAAGGCATTGAAGGCCGCGTACCTTACAAGGGTGCCATGAGCGCGATTGTTCACCAGTTAATGGGTGGTCTGCGTGCTTCTATGGGTTACACCGGCAGCAACGGCATTGAAGAAATGCGCGTTAAAACCAGCTTTGTAAAAATTACCAGTGCTGGTATTCAAGAATCACACGTTCACGATGTACAAATCACTAAAGAAGCACCTAACTACCGTGTCAGCTAAAAGGGGCTAAGAGCATGTCAGATATTCACGCGCATAAAATTCTAATTCTGGATTTTGGTTCAGAATACACCCAAATTATTGCACGCCGTGTGCGGGATCTGGGTGTTTACTGTGAAATTCATGCCTATGACATGAAAGAAGCTGATTTACTGGTAATGGCACCTAGAGGCATTATTCTGGCTGCTGCAGAAACTGTTTCAGGCACCAACAGCCAGAGCATTTCAGCCGCTGTTACTGCCTTCGATGCGCCAAAGCTAGACATTAGCTATGCCACTCAAGCCACTGATGAAAAGCTAGGCAATAAGCTGAAGCAATTCGTCTTAGAAACCTGTGCTTGCGAAGCCTTATGGACACCTGCTGAAATCATTAACAATATGGTTAAGCAGGTGCAAGACCAAGTGGGCGACCGCAAGGTTTTGCTGGGTCTTTCTGGCGGTGTAGATTCTTCTGTGGTTGCTGCGCTGCTGCACAAAGCCATTGGCGACCAACTTACTTGCGTGTTTGTTGACCATGGCCTAATGCGTAAAAATGAAGGCAATCAGGTGATGGAAATGTTTGCCGACAACATGGGTGTGCGCGTTATTCGTGTTGATGCTGCTAAGCTTTTTCTAGACCGCCTTAAAGGCATTAGCGACCCAGAAGCTAAGCGTAAAGTGATTGGTAACACCTTTATTGATGTGTTTGATGAAGAAGCCACCAAGCTAACCGACGTGGATTTTCTTGCCCAAGGCACGATTTACCCAGACGTGATTGAATCCATCAATATCAAAGATGGCAAAGCCAAAGTCATTAAATCGCACCACAACGTAGGTGGTCTGCCCGATTCTATGCGTATGGAATTGGTTGAACCGCTGCGTGAGCTATTTAAAGACGAAGTGCGCCGCATTGGTGTTGAGCTAGGTTTACCGCACGCTATGGTTTACCGCCACCCCTTCCCCGGCCCAGGCTTAGGTGTGCGTATTCTTGGCGAAATCAAACAGGAATATGCCGACATTCTGCGTGAAGCCGATGCGATTTTTATTGAAGAATTACGTGCAGCGGGTTGGTATGAAAAAACCAGCCAAGCTTTTGCAGTATTCTTGCCGATAAAATCGGTGGGTGTGGTTGATGATACGCGCCGCTACGAATGGGTAATTGCCCTACGTGCAGTAGAAACCATCGACTTTATGACCGCTCGCTGGGCGCACCTGCCCTATGAGCTGTTAGAAAAAGTTTCTGGCCGTATTATTACTGAACTAGCTGGCGTTTCACGGGTTGCTTACGATGTTTCATCTAAGCCACCTGCCACTATTGAGTGGGAATAAGTAGATTAGAAGTAATAGTGAACAGCAATAATGGCGCATAAGCCTGAATTCTATATGCACCGAGCTTTAGAGTTAGCTGCAAAGGCAGCTACTTTAGGCGAGGTGCCTGTAGGCGCGGTTATCGTTAATGCCGAAGGCGAGATTATTGGTCGCGGTTATAACCAATGCATCAGCCAGCAAGACGCAACGGCACACGCAGAAGTGCAAGCCATTCGCGATGCCTGCCAAAACACCAATAACTACCGTTTAAATAACTGCGTTTTATACGTCACTCTAGAGCCTTGCACCATGTGCATAGGCGCGATTATCAACGCCCGCATTAAAACCCTTTATTACGGCGCTAAAGAGCCACGTACTGGCGCAATAGCATCAGTTTGCAACCTACCTGCCCAACCTTGGTTTAATCATAAATTAGAAGTAAAAGGTGACTTATTAAAGTCTGCTGCTAAAAAGCTTTTAGAAGATTTTTTTCAGGCTAAGCGTTAGATAAACGGCTGAAAAAAACATTTATTCACTTGAATCTAAAGCATCTAAGTCAAACGGAAAGTGCTTAATGTCTACTTCTGGTCTGGCAACTTCTTCAGGCAATTCTTTTTCGCCCACCACACAGTTACGCCCACAGTTTTTGGCAGCATACACGGCCTTGTCAGCCCTTTGGATTAAGGTATTAATTGATTCTTGTGGCTGATAAGTAGCAATACCGATTGAAGTGGTTAACGATAAATCAGGATAACCTTCATCTAGCGCTATCACTAATTTTTCTAAATCGGCGCGTAAACGCTCAGCAATGCGTAAAGATTCGGCATAACCCGTTTGCGCCAGTACCACGACAAATTCTTCACCACCAATACGCGCTACATAATCCACGTCACGTAAACTGCGATTAATTTCTGCTGCAACGGCAATTAATGCTTTATCACCCGAAGCATGACCATAGGTATCGTTAATTTTTTTAAAGTGGTCTAGGTCAACAAAACCGATAGAAAAATGGTAATCGCCTCGGTCACTTAAACTTTTTTGGCGGCGTAAAATACGCATTAAATGGCGGCGATTATACAAGCCAGTTAAATCGTCAGTAACGGCTAGCTGCTCATTTTTAGCGGTTAAAATAGCCAAATGTTCATTACGTTTTTTTAAAGCCGCACGTAGATTACCAATTTCCACACCTAGCAGACTTACACCAATCAGCCCTAAAAAAAACACTAGGCCAGTAATCGTTTCATGCTGCCAATGAATAGGGGCTGGGCTCCAAGCCATCTGAGCTAAAATCACAAACAAATAACTGGATAATAAAATAACCGATAAAATAGGCAGGCGTTTAGGTGGGTAACGAAAAACAGCAAACAACAGAATTAATAAAAAATTAATAATCAGCAGCTCGCGAATACCCGGCGCTGCGTACATACACACAGTAACCATCAGCAACTGCCAACCTATTTGCAGGCTAGTCATGCTAGGGTCAGAATAGTTTAAATTTCGACTGGTATGGATTAACAGCGGAAACAGCAGATAACCCAAGCTAGAAATGGCAAAATAAATAGCCAAGGATTCCATACTAAAAAGCACATAGCCGAACTGCCAAGCAACCAGTATAACTAGACTATTGGCAAAACCAGCACCGACAGCCATTAAAGAACGCCTCAACCGCAACTGTTGGGCAGCGATTAATTTTTGGTCATTCTGTATAGCTAGAGAATCCATCTCTTACTCACTTTTCATTAAATTTACAGCCCACTTTAACTTGCTAAATGTGCTGCTTATATTTTGTTATTATGCGATTTTTTTAACAAGCCGCTCAATTTATAGCCAATTACCATTAAATGCAAACGCTTAGAGCTTTAAGATACACATAAAATCCATAAATAGAAAACCCTTAAAAATAGAAAACACTTAGAGAGATGTATGCCTAATAACTCTTTTGCTAGCCAGTTGTTGCTTTGGTATGAAAGCAATGGTCGAAAAAATCTACCTTGGCAAAAAAACCGCCAACCCTACAATATTTGGGTTTCTGAAATCATGTTGCAGCAAACCCAAGTTGTAACAGTTATCGACTATTATCAGCGTTTTATGGCACGTTTCCCCGACGTTAACAGCCTAGCAGCTGCAACCACTGATGAAGTTATGCACCTTTGGGCTGGGCTGGGTTATTACACCCGCGCCAGAAACCTGCACCGCTGCGCCCAACAAGTTGTTGCAGAACACCAAGGTAAATTTCCTGTACACAGTTTAGAAGCCATGCAAAACCTACCAGGTATTGGTCCTTCGACTGCTGCAGCAATTTGTGCCTTTAGCACCGGCAAAAGAGCCGTTATTTTAGACGGTAACGTTAAACGTGTGGTAGCGCGTTATTTTGCGATTGAAGGCTGGTACGGCAAGTCACAAGTCACTAAACAGCTTTGGCAAGCCGCCGACCAATTAACCCCACACGAACAACTGCCCGAATATACCCAAGCCATTATGGATTTAGGCGCAACACTTTGTACCCGCAGCAAACCTAAGTGCGATGTTTGCCCCGTTGCTAGTGGTTGTGCTGCCAAAGCGCAAAACTTAACGGCTGTATTGCCCACGCCACGCCCTAAAAAAGTATTACCAAAGCGTACACGCTATGCTTTAGTTTTACTTGACGCTAATCAAGCTATGCAACTAGAAAAACGCCCCGACCAAGGCATTTGGGGCGGTTTATGGAGTTTGCCAGAATTTGACAGCCTATTAGAGCTAAAACATTGGCTGGCAACGCATCAACCTAGCGCAGCACTTGCACCAACACAAGAAACAGCCCAAGAGCACCTTTTTAGCCACTATCACTTAACACTTAACCCTTGGGTCGCCCGCCTATCAACATCACAACTGGCAGC
>CAYJCB010000102.1:0-3003 GCA_964368615.1 uncultured Halomonadaceae bacterium
CATCACTTGTAAAGAATCACTATTGCCGCGAACGCCAGCAACGTTGTCATCAAAAGACCCTTCTATTTCAAGGTCGACACGTGGATAGTTAAAACGATTAGCAGCTTTATATTGTGCAAGTGTTTCAGCAATATCACCCTGTGAAGCGCGTAAAGTTGGGTGATCAATCAAGGCATGGGTTGTAGCTTCTTCCAGTGTTGCAGGTAAATTAGCATGAAAAACGGGTCTGACTAAAATAGTGTCAGGATCTCGACCTAGAACTCGACGAAAACGTGCCATAGAATCATAATAATTATTTTGTACCGCTGCATAGTTAGATTCTGCTAGTGCCAATCGCGCACGTGCTTGGTCAACCTCAACAAGGTTGCCTATACCCGCATCATTACGCTGAATAATTTGTTCTAATATGCGTCGATGGGTTTCCATATTATCCTGAGCAAGTTTTAATAATTCTTGCTCTTTAATTAGATCAATAAATGCTTCTGCCATAGACAAGGCAACATCATTAGCGCGTGATAGAACTACGTAAGATTGTGAATCTAAGCGATATTTCAAGCGTTGCACTTCGTACTTAGTACCAAAACCTTCAAAAAGGTTTTGTGTTAACCGAATCGAAGCTTCACGACGCACCAAGCCATCACCGCGATTATTAGTCGTTTGATTATCAACTTCTTCATAACCAATCCCACCAATAAGGTCAACAGACGGATAGTAAGCACTTTTTGCTCCACGCACCTCAGCTTCATAGCTGTTGTAGCGTTTTACTTGGGCACGAAATTCTGGATTATGAACCACAGAATCAGCAATTGTTTCTTCAATTGTCATCGCCTGAACAGGCACAATAAGCCAATAGGCAATTAGTAAATAAAAACAAATTCTTAGCTTCATTTTTACCATCTGTAAAGTTTTATACTAACATTGTAAGTAACTTTACCAGCTGTACACCAAGATCACAATTGCCTAGCTAAAAAAAACACCCCTATTAAAGGAGTGTTTTAGTTTTATGGCATTTAAATAGATTTATAGGGGTTTAAAAGTCAGTCGGCTCATCTGTTGCTGGCTCAATCAGCGGCTGATGCTCAAAATAAACCTCAGCCAAAACCGTTGCAACAGGCATGTTACCTAACTCGTGCTCTGCATCATCTGCAAAAATAAATTCAGACTCTGCCGCTGCAAAAACCTGATCTAGTGGTGGCAATTCTTCAACATTATTATCAGTATCTGTCGCTACAAGGTTATCAGAAACAGGTATTTCGTTATCTATTGGCGACTTGTTAAACACACTTGGTTCAATAATTAATGCATCAGTATCTAGTAGCCCGCCTTCCAAAACATCACCCGCTTCTTCGGCACTCTGCTGCTCATCAAACTGTGCAAATACTGCGGATAAAACAACAGGGCTAACAGCAAAGCTTGTGGCATCAAAATCTGAATCGCTCAAACTATCATCAAAGAACACCAGCATTTCCCTTACGTGTGCCATGGCTTCTGCAACGCTAACCGTTGTGTAACCTGCGGTTGTTAAAGTTGCAACCACATCAGCCATTGATGCTGTTACCAAGTTTAACGTTACGTCAGATAAAGTGGCACGTGATGCTTCTGAAATTTGAATACCATCAGCAGTCGTGCCAAAACCATCTAACGATTGCAAAAATACCGCCATTTTTTGTACATAATCATTGTTTAAATCAGTACGCTCAACACCGGCTAAATCTTGCAAAAACAACATGCCATCTGCCAAAGCTGCTGAACTCTGTGTTCCAAGTATCACACCGCCTACACTAAAGGTAACACTGTCGCCTTTGTGGTATTGGTAGCTGCCATTAGCATCGGTGTAACCTTTCAAACCAGAGCTGGTTTCATAGCTAAGGCCTTCAATAACACCGTCAATAATCACACCGCTAAACAGTTGATTATTGTCATTTACGGTCTTATTAAGAAGCTCTTCCAAGGTAAAGGTTTCACTACCAAATTTTAATGTATCAATACCTGTCAACACATAGCCCTTGCCAGCCAGTGTAATCGTTACTGGGCCTGCAACTCCTTTGCCTTTAAAGTCAATCGCATAGTCACTTTGAACACCGCTTAACGTGGCAGTGCTACCAGTCACTGAAAGACCAAACACCGCATCGGTTTTTAAGTTAAAGGTTGAAGCTGTTGTCCAGTCACTAGTAGCGGTTGGTAAACCCGTTGCAGTATCTACAGTTTGTGCCTGTACAGAAAGCACACCGTTATATTCTGTGTATAACAGCTGTACTTTATTAATCTGTTCAAAAGGAATGCCCGTTAGCGTGTAAACACCCTCGCTAAATAAAGCTGTCACTGGTGTACCATCGGCTAGCCTAAACAACATAGCGTCTGTTAATGCGGTGCCTCCACTAGCGGCTTGAATTTTTAACGTTAGTGTTTCTGAACCATCAGTATCTAACATATTGGCGTTTATTTTTAAATCTAGCCAATCGTAAGCCTTGCCAAAAGTTTGCGTTGCATTAATCTCAACACCATCGGCTTGCGGGTTGAATTTAACCGCAATATCATCTTTGGTGATGTATTTAGACTCGCCACCCTCATTCACTTTTAGCTTTAGCTGTACGCCTTCTAAAGTGCCAGAAAAATGCTCGCTTGGTGCTTTAATCGCTAATTTTGCTAAGTCATCAGCACTTGCTACAGCAATGGTATAGCTATAAAGGTATTTAGCTTCTGCTGTACCCGAGTTTAATTCACCAGAAAGCACTTTAGTGGTAACTTCTACGCCATCGTAATAAACCGTATAACCAAAAGGCACGCCTTCAAGCTTTACTTCCGTTAAGCTTTCCGTAAGGTCATTCAATACCAACCCATCTAGCTTAAGTATCGACAAGCCATCTTCGTTACCAACAAACTCTGCAGCAGTTAAATCTAAGCCATGCACTACTGGCTTAATAGTTAAGGCTGTCGTTTGATTTGTGGTTTTCCAATCCGTTTCAAAACCTGTTGTGCCGGTATCTTCTTTAGTGGTTACTT
>CAYJCB010000102.1:3103-6482 GCA_964368615.1 uncultured Halomonadaceae bacterium
CTTAACGACAAGGTAAATTCATGCGTAACCGCTTCAGTGGCTTCATCTTGCTCTGCTGCAGTAATAATTAACTCTGTTTTATCAGTAACTGGTGCAAGGGTCGCCGTAAAATCATCACCCTTTACTGATTTCCAACTTTGTTCTGAAGAGTCGGTACTAGAGTAGGTCACTACCTCTACTGTAAAGTTTGGGCTAGCGCTAACTAACGCATTATCATCGGCTTTTGGTGTAACGCTAATGGTATTAAGCAAGGCGTTCACGGCTTCAAAATCGCCTTTACCATAAACCACATAATAGGTTTTGCCATTCAATTCTTGCGGTTCAATGCCTTTTATATCTAAATCACCGGCATTTAATTTACCGCCGCTTAAACTATAACCACTAGGTAGTTCAGAAATAAGAATTGCAAACTTACCGCTCTTAATCAGTGCGGCTGGGTCTGCTGCTGCTTCTACTAGTGTGCCTAATAAGAACGCTGTGTCTTCAGTTAAAGCGGCCACTTTACCGCTAAGCAACAAGCTCATTGGGGGTTCAACTGTACCGCCAGAACCACCAACATCGGCCGTTAACTTAAAGTCACGTATTTGTGATTTTATTTCTGCATTAGTGTCTTGGTAGCTAACTTTAATTTCTACCCTGCCGTTAATATCACTAAAACGAATCTGCTCACCCGTTGCTTTGAATTCAATTTCATTCTGTGCACCGTCTGTATCTAAATCAGTATCTGTAACAGTTAAAGTCCATTTTCCTGAATTAATAACAACTTTTTTACCACCCACTTCTTTTAAGCTGTCGCCTAAATAAGTGCCGCCAATAACCTCAACGCCTTCTGGTACACCAGAAATTTCAATTTTAAGCACTTGCTAGCTAAGGTCTTGGTCTTCAGACACTAGGGTAAAAGGTACTTTAAACGTGCCTTTAGCATTTTCGATATTAACGGTGTAACCACCTGCTGCATCAACTATCACCGTGGCACTGGTTAAATCGGTAACCGTTATTCCAGTTTTATCTTCAACCTGCTCATCGGTTACTGCCTGCACAGTTACTTTATAAGTGCCAGCTTTCCAAGCTGCTGTAGCCTTATATGCGCCACTGTCATCGTGTGTTCTATCGGTATAGGTATTGCCAGCTTTATCTGTTGCAGATTTTTCAGACTGGTATTGAATAGCGAATTGGTAGTCGGTATCCACATGTGCTGGCAAGTTGGTCGTAATCACATCGTTGTTAGGATCAACAGCAACCCAACCTGTATTAGTGATTTCCACACCATTCTTAAACAATTGCACACCAACTAAAGTAATACTGCCGGTATCTATCTCTAGTGCAGTTAACGTTTCACCAACACCGCTAAACCCAAACTTCAGTGTTGCCACTTGGTCTTCAGTTTGTGTTGCTGTTAAGTTCACAGTACCTGCCACCTGTGGCGTAACTAAGATGGAGATAGGAACGTCTTTAAGGCTGCCTGCTGGGCCAGTTTTCTCAACGCTTTGTGAACGCAAAGTTAGCTGTATTTCACCGCTGAAAGCACTGGGCAGTTTTAACTCTGCTGTTGCTAAATCAGCACGGGCAATTAAATATTCCTTTCCAACTTGTACAACACCTGGCCCCGTTAAAGTTGCGCCTTCAGGTAATTCTTGCATACGAATAAAAACGGATTCAGAGCCATCGCCATCGTAAGACTTTAAGGCATCTGCGCCTTTGGCAAACAAAGTAACCAGCTTAATTGCACCGCTGCCTTCATGTACAATTTTATTATAAGTCTGTGTTTTATTACCAATATCAATAATAGTTTCAGTATTTAATTCAGTGTTGATAACTTCATCGGCAACCGCTGTAACAGTAACGCGTAAATTTAATGCTTGGCTAACAGCTGATGTATCAGTAATAGTTACACCATCAATTACCACGCTGTCTAACGTTTGTGCTGAAATTTCTAGCACATAGTTATCATCGCTATTATGCGGTGGAATAAATTTAGGCAACTTATCATTCTGGAAGTCTACAATAGTAACTTTCCAGCCTGTGCCTGAATTATCAACGGTGATATTTCCAGCATTGGTAAAGTCTTTATCCACCAACACCCACTCGCCTGCGCCAGCATCTAAGCTTTTATCAAAAACATACAAAGCACCACCAGCAGGCAACTTACCAATAGTAACGTTAAACGTTTCGTTGCTGTCTTGTGAGGTAGCTTTAATCTCTAACGTTATCCCGTTTTCTGGTGTGTCTATAGCGTCTTTACTAATTATTGAACGCCCAGCATCTTCACTGCCCTGCACCTGCTTAACCTGCAAAGTAACTAAATCTGCTACGGGGTTAACAACCATCTTGAAATTAACTGCGGCTGTTTTTTCTTCGCCCCAATCAGCTGTATCCATTACTGAACCATCAAGCTTCATGCCACGGTCTTGTACCGACAAGGTAATCGTTGCATTAACTTCACCCGCCCAATGCTCAGGCAGTTTCATGCTAAATTCTGGGTCTTCATCTTTATTGCTAGCAGAACTAAATTCAACGGTTGCGCTACCGTCTTTACCGGCAATGGCACTCTTGTCACCAAGGGTAATAATTGTTCCTTCTGGTACACCTGAAACTGTATAACTACGTTTTTCAGAGCCGTCTAAATCGCCTTTAGTATCCTTTTCATAACCACTGGTTTTGGTTAGCAAGGCTTTTAAATCAATCGGCACACTAAACAATGCACCTTCATCAACTGCTGCAAAGGTAAACGTTTTACCATCGGCACTAATTGTACCGCGCTCTATTGTACCGTCCTTTGCCGTGTCCCAAACTAAGCTAATAGCATCAGTAACTGGCTTAATAATAACTAACATAGTTCCTGAAGATTCTACAGGGTCTATATCAGAAATTGGTTTACCATCAACATCGACTTCATAAGATTTAGTTAAAATGTTAATTTTAATATTACGATCATTATCTTCAGCATGAATAATTTTTAGTGCTTGGTATTCTGCTTTAGTCAGTTTTAAAACATTAGCATCAACATCAGGTGTTAAACCTTTATGATGGTAATCAGAATCATCAGTAATAAATATTTTTACTGTTTGATCATCGTTTTTAACATTAAACAGCACAGTACCATCGGCTTTAACTAAGGTTGCACCAGCAACGCCTTCCCCATTGGTGAATTTCAGCTCGATATAGCCTAAACGCTCTGGGTAACCGCCTTTATCTATACCTTCTTTACCTTGGTCTTGACTAAGGCCTGGTAACTCTAGGTTAAGCTCAATCGCATTGGTACCTTCGTTTTGATTACCGGTAGCCTTATTACTATTATCAGCCGCGTCTTCATACCCAGTAACATCGTTAGCTATCACTCTTGGGGCATCTGCAACAGGGTTTACTGTGACAGAAACGG
>CAYJCB010000103.1:0-6458 GCA_964368615.1 uncultured Halomonadaceae bacterium
TGTGCTAACCAAGCCGGTGAAGATAACCGCGACGTAGCGCGTATGTCAGCACTTTTAGCGGGTCTACCGATTGATGTACCTGGTGGCACTATTAACCGTTTGTGTGGTTCAGGTATGGATGCTGTGGGCACTGCTGCACGTGCTTTGCGTACGGGTGAAGCTAAGTTATTGATTGCTGGTGGTGTTGAATCTATGTCTCGTGCCCCTTTTGTTATGGGTAAAGCAGATTCAGCTTTCAGCCGCCAAGCAGAAATGTTTGATACCACCATTGGCTGGCGTTTTATCAACCCACTAATGAAAAAGCAGTATGGCGTTGATTCCATGCCAGAAACAGCAGAAAACGTCGCTGAAGATTTTAATATTTCTCGTGCTGACCAAGATGCTTTTGCTTTACGCAGCCAGCAACGTACTGCTGCTGCACAGGCTAACGGTCGCCTAGCACAAGAAATTACGCCTGTTCTAGTACCGCGTCGTAAGCAAGAAGCGTTAGTGGTTGATACCGATGAGCACCCACGTTTAACAACCCTAGAAGCGCTGGCCAAACTTCCCACTCCTTTTAGAGAAGGCGGCAGTGTTACACCGGGTAATGCTTCCGGTGTGAACGATGGTGCTTGTGCACTTCTAATGGCTAGCTCAGAAGGTATTAAGCAGTTCGGCTTAAAGCCACGTGCCAAAGTTATTGCTATGGCAACAGCTGGAGTTGAACCACGTATTATGGGTTTTGGACCAGCGCCCGCTACCCGTAAAGTGCTAGAAGTAGCCGGTTTAAAGCTTGAAGATATGGATGTTATTGAACTGAACGAAGCTTTTGCAGCACAAGCTTTAGCGGTTATGCGTGATTTAGGTCTAGCTGATGATGCAACCAATGTTAACCCTAACGGTGGTGCTATTTCACTGGGTCACCCATTAGGTATGAGTGGCGCTCGTTTAGTAACCACCGCTTTGCATGAGCTAGAAAAACTTCATGCTGAAGGCAAATCCAGCCGCTATGCGCTTTGCACCATGTGCATTGGTGTTGGTCAGGGTATCGCAATCATTATCGAGCGAGTTTAACTCTGCTTGTTTGGCTAAAATTAGTTAAATAAAAACAAGCTAATAAAAATAATGTTTAAAAACTACTAGGTAGTTAATAGCTACCTAGCTATAAAAATAATTTAGGAATACAAAATGAGCCTCCCCCTACAAAAAATCGGCGCCCTAGACCCTCTTGAAACAGCCAGTGTTGATGAACTACGTCATAGGCAGCTGCAGCGTTTACGTTGGAGCTTAAATCATGCCTACACTAACGTACCTTTTTATCGCAAATCCTTTACTGATCTAGGTATGCACCCACTTGAAATTAACTGCTTAGAAGACTTGGGCAAACTTAATTTTACAACCAAAGCTGATCTACGTGATAACTACCCCTACGGCATGTTTGCTACGCCTATGCGTGATGTTGTCCGTATTCACGCTTCTAGTGGTACCACCGGCAAACCTACCGTAGTTGGCTACACGCAAAACGATATTAATACTTGGGCAGATGTAGTAGCTCGTTCAATTCGTGCTGCCGGTGGTCATGCGGGTGATAAGGTTCACGTTGCCTACGGCTATGGCCTGTTTACAGGTGGCCTAGGTGCTCACTATGGTGCTGAAAGATTAGGTTGTACGGTAATTCCTATGTCGGGTGGTCAAACTGAAAAACAAGTTCAGCTTATTAATGATTTTGGCCCAGATATCATTATGGTCACCCCGTCTTACATGCTAAATATTGCTGATGAGTTTGATCGTCAGGGTATTGATCCACGTAAGCTACCACTGCGTATTGGTATTTTTGGTGCAGAGCCTTGGACTGACAGTATGCGTACTGAACTAGAAAACCGTTTAGGTATTCAGGCATTAGATATTTATGGCTTATCTGAAGTGATGGGGCCAGGCGTAGGTATGGAGTGTGCAGAAACCAAAGATGGCCCAACCATCTGGGAAGATCACTTCTACCCTGAAATTATTGACCCTGCAACCGGCAAAGTTCTACCTGATGGCGAATACGGCGAGCTAGTTTTCACTTCTTTAACTAAAGAAGCGATGCCAATCATTCGTTACCGTACTCGTGACTTAACTCGCTTACTACCGGGTACTGCACGTCCTATGCGCCGCATTGATAAAATCACTGGCCGTAGTGACGATATGCTTATTATTCGCGGTGTTAACGTCTTCCCTACCCAAATAGAAGAACAGATTCTAAAAATAGCATCATTAGCGCCCCATTATGAGATAGTTGTGTATCGCGACGGTAATTTAGACTGTGTTGATATACGTGTAGAACTTAAGCCAGAAGCTAATGTAACTGATGCTGAGGGCTGCAATAGAATTGCTAAAGAACTGCAACATCATATCAAATCTGTTATTGGTATCAGTACCCATGCAAAGGTTTGCAATGCTGGTCTTTTGCCAAGATCTGAAGGTAAGGCAACACGCGTTTTTGACAAGCGCAAATAAGCTTTTCAAAATCCCACTTTGGGTGGGATTTTTTAAACCAAAAAACTCAAAAAAAGAAAAATAAATACGATACATAGATTTATAGCTTGATATTAGTTTCTGTATCATATAAAAATAAGGTTAGTAGTTTAGCTTTACTATTTTGGCTGAACTGATCATGAGTAACTCAAGAACAAAAAAGACTAACTGGAGGCATAAGATGTACGCCCAACTCGTTGAAACTGGATCAAAGCGCGTTAAGACATTAGAAGAAATGTCACCTGAAGAACGCGAATTTCAAGAAAAAGTCGATGCTGAAATTAAGATCGAACCCAAGAACTGGATGCCCGATGCTTATCGTAAAACTCTAGTTCGTCAAATTTCACAGCACGCCCACTCTGAAGTAGTCGGAATGCTACCTGAAGGTAACTGGGTAACGCGTGCTCCTACACTAAAACGTAAATTACAGCTAATGGCCAAAATTCAAGATGAAGCAGGTCATGGCTTGTATTTATACAGTGCGATGGAAACCTTAGGCGCAAGCCGCGATGAAGAAATTGAAAAGCTTCACCAAGGTAAAGCTAAGTATTCCAGTATCTTTAACTACCCAACCCTTAACTGGTCCGATATGGGTGCAGTTGGCTGGCTTGTTGATGGTGCAGCTATTGTTAACCAAGTTGTGCTTCAGCGTACCTCTTACGGCCCTTATTCACGCGCCATGGTGCGTATCTGTAAAGAAGAAAGCTTTCACCAGCGTCAGGGTTATCAAATCCTTTTAGACATGATGCGTGAAGGTACTGAAGAACAAAAAGCGATGGTTCAAGATTCAATCAATCGTCTTTGGTGGCCTGCACTGATGATGTTTGGTCCTTCTGATGAGCATTCACCCAACTCACAGCAATCTATGGCTTGGAAAATCAAGCGTAAAAGCAATGATGAGTTACGCCAAATGTTTATTGACCAAACCATTCCACAACTTGAGTTCTTAGGCTGCACTGCACCCGATCCAGACCTTAAGTGGAACGAAGAAACTGGCCATTATGATTTTGGTGAGATTGACTGGAATGAGTTCTACGAAGTATTAAAAGGTAATGGTCCTTGTAACCGTGAGCGTATTGCAACACGTAAGAAAGCCATTGATGAAGGCACTTGGGTACGTCAGGCAGCAAAAGCCTATGCAGAGAAACAACAACAAAAACAGCGCGATGCTGCTTAATATTTAGGAGAATTATAATGTCTGAAGAATGGCCACTTTACGAAGTATTTGTACGCAGCAAACACGGTTTAAACCATCGCCATGTTGGTAGTGTTCACGCTGCTGATAAAGCCATGGCAATGGAAAACGCTCGTGAGCTTTATACCCGCCGTAATGAAGGCGTAAGTATTTGGGTTGTTCCATCTAACAACATCACTGCATCTTCTCCTGAAGATAAAGAGCCTTTGTTCGATCCATCGCAAGACAAAGTTTATCGTCATGCTTCTTTCTATGAACTGCCCGACGAAGTTGGTCAGATGTAAGGGGGATCCTATGACACAAGTACTAACGCAACAACAGGCTTTACAGGAATACCTACTAAGGTTAGCGGATTCAAACCTAATTATTAGTCAGCGTCTTTGTGAGCTTTGCGGTAAAGCACCTGCAATTGAAGAAGAAATGGCGCTAATGAACGTTGCTTTGGACTTAGTTGGCCAAGCACGTAACTGGTATGAGTACGCAGCTGATTTAGACGAAGCTAAGCGTGATGCAGATACGCTAGCTTTCCGTCGCGACGCACATGAATACCGTAACCTGCTTCTAACAGAGCAGCCTAATGGTGACTATGCTGAAACTATGACACGTCAATTCTACTTTGACGTATGGCACTACTTCACACTTCAGTCTTTAGTCAATGCACCTGACGAGCGTATCGCAGGCATTGCTGCTAAGGCATTAAAAGAAGTGACTTACCATTTACGCCGCTCTTCTGCTTGGGTAAAACGCCTAGGTGATGGTACAGAAGAAAGCCATAAGCGCATGGAATTTGCTGTTGAGAATTTGTGGCGCTTTACTGGTGAGTTAATTACACCCGACCAAGTTGATCTAGACTTAGCTGAAAAAGGTTTAGCACCTAATCCTGAGCAATTAGCACAAGACTGGAAAGGTATGGTTAAAGAAGTATTAACTGAAGCCACGCTTAGCCTACAAGATGACGATGCTTGGATGCACCTAGGTAGTAAGAAAGGTATTCATACCGAACACTTAGGCTTAATTCTAGCTGAAATGCAGTTCTTACAGAGAGCTTATCCGGATGCAAAAACCTGGTAAAACACCTAAGCCGGTAGCGGTACCGCTTGATAACCCAATGATTGCCAGTGATCGTGTTCCTGCGAATGCGTCTGGTGAGCCATTAAGCGAAGAACAAATCTGGCAATTACTTGAAGAAGTAAAGGATCCCGAAGTTCCGGCAGTTAGCGTGGTAGAGCTAGGAGTTGTACGTAAATTAAGCTGGCAAGATGAGCAGTTGATTGTTGATGTAACACCAACTTACTCCGGTTGTCCTGCCACTGATTTAATCGAAGAGCTTATTGCTAAAGCACTGATGCAAGGCGGCCTAAGAGATCCAAAAATCAAGCGGGTGTTAACACCCGCTTGGACTACAGATTGGATTACGCCTGCTGGACGTGAAAAATTGCGTAAGTTTGGTATAGCGCCACCTCAAGGTAGTGCCAGCAAAATGACGCTACTAGGGCATGACCAGCAAATCACCTGCCCTCATTGTGGTAGTAGTCATACCGAGCAAGTAAGCGAGTTTGGTTCTACTGCATGTAAGGCGTTATATCGCTGCACTGACTGTTTAGAACCTTTCGATTACTTCAAGTGCATATAACAAAATCGAGATTACTATGAGCCAATTCCATTCACTGACGATTAAAGAAGTCAGACCAGAAACGCGTGATGCAGTCTCTCTGTCTTTTGAACTTCCAGATACTTTAAAAGAAGCTTATCATTTCACTCAAGGCCAATATTTAACCCTTAGAACTTTGATTGATGGCGAAGAAATACGCCGTTCTTATTCTATTTGTACGGGTGTGAATGATGGTGATCTACGTGTAGCAGTAAAAAAAGTACCTGGTGGTATTTTTTCTACTTTTGCTAACGAAGAGCTCAAAGTGGGTCAAAAAATTGATGTAATGCCTCCACAGGGCAAGTTTTTTACTCAATTAGATCCAAACCAAGAAGGTAACTACCTTGCTGTTGCAGCGGGTAGTGGCATTACACCCGTTTTGTCGATTATGAAAACTACCCTAGAGACTGAGCCAAAAAGTAAATTTACACTTTTTTATGGTAACTACTCTACTAGCTCAACCATGTTCCGTGAGCAGCTTTCAGATCTAAAAAACAAATACATGCAGCGCTTAAACTTGGTTTTTATATTTAACCGTGAACAGCAAGATATTGAGCTTTACAACGGCATAATTGACAGCGAAAAATGTGATGCTTTGTTTGATCAGTGGGTTAAGCCAGCAGATCTAACAGCAGCCTTTATTTGTGGCCCACTACAAATGACTGAAACAGTCAGCAAGTCTTTACAACATCATGGTTTAGACAAGTCTAAGGTTCATTTTGAACTCTTTACACCCGCTGGTGGTGCTTCTGTTTCACGCCAAGATAGAGCTGAAACCAAAATAGATAACAAAGCAGTTAGTAATGTAACTGTTATCTCTGATGGTCGTGCTTTGGCATTTGAACTGGTTCGTAACACTAAAAGCATTCTTGATGCAGGTAATGAAATTGGTGCGGACTTACCTTACTCTTGTAAAGCTGGTGTTTGCTCTACCTGCCGCGCCAAGGTAGTAGAAGGTGAAGTAGAGATGGACTCTAACTACGCACTAGAAGACTATGAAGTTGCAGCTGGCTATGTTCTTTCTTGCCAGTGCTACCCAGTTAGTGACAAAGTTGTACTAGACTACGATCAGTAAGCACTAACTAGTTTTACTCATTACTTGAACCCCGCCCAGTG
>CAYJCB010000104.1:0-2567 GCA_964368615.1 uncultured Halomonadaceae bacterium
GCAGCAAGGCTTTGCGTGGCTTCAATTTTGGGTCTACGTGGTCTTTTATTCACAATTTTTTACTTAGCCTTAAGTTTTTCACGTTCTTTTTTACCGGGACGACTAGCGCTTTTTTTCTTCTTTTTAACCTTATCTTTCTTAACAGCCTTATCTTTTTTGGCTGGCTTATCTGTTGCAGAATCAGTCTTGACTGCTACGACATCTTTTTCAGCCACTTTCTTTTTACGCGCTTTTTTAACCGGCTTGTCAGGGTTATCAATCGCATCGGTTAAATCAAAATCAATCTGACGATCTTCTAAGTTAACGCGCGAAACAATGATTTCAACATTGTCGCCTAAGCTGTAACTTTTACCGCTGCGCTCACCGCGTAAACGCTGTTTTTCAGGCTCGAAGCGGTAATAATCGCCCGGTAAAGCACTGATGTGTACCAAGCCTTCCACAAAATAATCGTGCAGCTCAATAAACAAACCAAAGCCCACCACCGAACTAATGCGCCCCATAAAGACTTCGCCAACGTGGGTTTGCATAAACTCGCATTTCAACCAATCGGTCACATCGCGCACCGCTTCGTCAGCACGGCGTTCAGCCATCGAACAATGTTCACCCAACTCAACCATCTGTTGCGGTGAATAAGGCGACCATTTTTCCACTTTATCAACCGGTGCATCTTCAATTCTTTGCACGTTGGGCGTTTCAGTAGTGCCGCGAATCAAACCACGAATTGCACGGTGTACCAACAGGTCGGGGTAACGACGAATCGGCGAAGTAAAATGCGCGTAAGCCGTGTAAGCCAAACCGAAGTGGCCTTCATTGACTGGCGTATAAACCGCCTGACGCATCGAGCGCAGCATCATAGTTTGAATAATTTCAGCATCGGGGCGGTTACGAATTTTGCTAAACACGCCTTGGTAATCCATCGGCGTAGGCTTATCGCCACCTTCTAAAACAATGCCTAATTCTGACAAGAAAGCCCGCAACGTTTCTAAACGCTCTGCTTTAGGGCGCTCGTGTACACGGTACAAGCCTGCTAATTTATGCTTGTCTAAAAAACGTGCCGTAGCCACGTTAGCCGACAACATACATTCTTCAATAATCTTGTGGGCATCGTTGCGCGTGACCGGCACAATTTTTTCAATCTTCTTATCATCACCAAAAACAATGCGCGTTTCACGGGTTTCAAAATCAATCGCACCACGGGCTTCACGCGCTTGGCGCAACGCCTTATACACCCCATGCAAATTCTGCAACGGTTTAATTAAACTCGGGTGCTGTTCGTGCATTAACTGGGCTGTGGCACTTTCAGGCTCATCAAGTAACGCACCCACTTGGGTATAGGTTAAACGCGCCTTAGAGTTCATCACGCCTTCGTAAAACTGATAGCGACTTAACGCGCCAGCTTTACTAATGTTCATTTCGCACACCATGCACAAGCGATCCACATTCGGGTTCAGCGAACACAGGCCGTTAGACAAAACTTCCGGCAACATAGGAATGGTTCGACCGGGGAAATACACCGAAGTCGCGCGGGTCATGGCTTCTTTATCTAAAGGTGAATTCACCCCAACATAATGCGACACGTCTGCAATAACCACCCATAACTTCCAGCTACCAGAAGGCGTTTTTTCGCAATAAACCGCATCGTCAAAATCTTTTGCATCTTCGCCATCAATCGTAACCAAAGGCAAATCGCGCAAATCAACCCGCATACTGGCTTCAGCTTCGCTTACGGTTTGGCTGAATTTTTTAGACTGATCTAATACTGCTGCATTCCATTCAAACGGCAAATTATAACTACGCAGCGCCACTTCAATTTCCATACCCGCCGCCATAAAATCACCCAAAACTTCAGTAATTTTACCCACCACCATGCGGCGATGACCGGGGTGTTCGGTTATTTCTACTTGAACAATTTCACCTTCACGCGCACCGCCTAATTCATCGGGTGGAATTAAAACTTCATGGTGCAGCGAAGTATTTTCTGGTACAACCACGGCAAAACCACCGGGCTGGAACTTTAAGCGCCCCACCAAGTTAAGAACGCTGCGCTCTAATACTTCAACCACCGCACCTTCACGGCGACCGCGTTGGTCAACGCCCATTTCACGCACTAAAATGATGTCACCGTCCCAAACTTTAGCCAGTTGGCGATTGTGTAAATAAAGGTCGTCACCGCCCCCTTCAGGCACTAAAAAACCATAGCCATCACGGTGGGCTTGCACACGGCCTTTAATTAAATCGAGCTTGTCGATTAAAATATACGCACGGCGGCGGTTAATTAGCAGCTGACCCGATCGTTCCATAGCAATCAAACGCCGCCTTAATGCTTCAATGGAATCTTCATCAGTCATGCCATAAGCCTTACATAACTGCTCATGCGTCATAGGGCGACCGGCTTCTTTTAAGCAGTCAAGAACGTATTCACGGCTAGGTACAGGGTGTTCATAAGTGCTGGCTTCGCGATCAGCATAGGGATCTTTATCTAGCGGCCAAGTGGCTTTCATTAGCGGCAGTCCTTCTCTTTGTGTCGTTACAAAAAATGTTTGTCAAGAGTTTAACACGTTGACAGA
>CAYJCB010000104.1:2667-6331 GCA_964368615.1 uncultured Halomonadaceae bacterium
GGCAGCCTTCCTTCGCCTGCTTCTTCGTGGGTTACGCCATCTCGAATATGATAAATACGCTTAAAGGTAGGAATGATTTTCTCATCGTGGGTAACAACAATTACCGCAGTATTAAAGCGTTTTGCCATAGCATTTAAAATACGAATTACTGCCATGGCTCGAACAGAATCTAAGGGCGCGGTTGGCTCGTCGGCTAAAATAACTGGCGGTTGATTAACTAACCCACGGGCAATGGCAATCCGCTGCTGTTCGCCACCCGATAACTGTGACGGCATGGCTTTGGCGCGGTGCTGCACATCTAAAGCGGTTAATAACTCCAAAGCACGGCGGCGTGATTCTTCATTGGAAACACCCGCCAGCATGGGCAGCAAAGCTACGTTGTCTGTCGCATCTAAAAAGGGAATTAAATAAGGCGACTGAAAAACAAAACCGATTTTGTCACGGCGCAAAGCACTTAAATCCCGCACCTTCCAGCCATTGTCATAAATGACTTGGTCATCTAACAACATTCGCCCCGCTGTTGGGTCGACGACTGCACCAAGGCATTTTAGCAGGGTACTTTTACCCGAACCCGAAGGGCCAATAAGTCCCACCACTTCGCCCGGCGCTACCTGCATATTGATATCTTTTAACGCAAAAACAGCAGCATCACCTTCACCAAAGCGTTTGCTTAAACCTTCGATACGAATGCCTTTATTGCTTTTATTACTCATCCTATCACCTCGGCTGGATCAACCTTTAACGCCATGCGGATAGCAACAAAGCTAGCTAGAATGCAAATGGCTTGCACCGCCAAGAATCCGATAATTGAATCAGTCGGCACTAACAGCACATACTTAGGAAAAATCGGTGCAGCAAAGGTGGCAGTGATTTTACCCACCACAAAACCTATAACACCAAGAATTAACGACTGCTGCAAAATCATCCAAACAATGGTGCGATTACGTGTGCCTATCAGTTTAAGTACCGCTATTTCACGAATTTTATCCATGGTTAGCGTGTAAATAATAAACGCCACAATCGCTGCACACACCACCGCCAGAATCACTAAAAACATTCCGATTTGCTTGGCTGATGTGGCAATCATTTTACTGACTAAAATTTCTTCCATTTGCGCACGGTCGTACACGGTAAAACGCTGCCAACGGCGAATCGGTTCCGCCACTTCTTGGGGTAAAAATTCTGGTTGAATTCGCACCAAAACAGCATTCACAGAAGTAGACGTTAAATTGTCGGCACCACGGCGGCGCTGCATTAAAATGGCATCGTTATCTTTAAGAAACTGCGCTTCTTGGGCATCTTTAAGGGGAATAAAAACCATCGGGTCGCCACTGGAAGAAACCATACGCCGCGTTAAACCCACTACTTCGTAGGTATTACGGCGAATTTGTAAGCTATCACCTAACCCAAAACCACTGGCAATGTCTGCCACCGCTTCATAATGCCCACGGGTAATTTGCCGACCTGCCACTAAATAAGGCGGCCAACCCACCGTACCAGAACCACCCGCAGCAATGCCCACCACCGTAGCGCGAACGTCTTCACCACCCTTGGCAACCTGCATGGTTAAATAAGTCACGTTAGCAGCTTCAGCAACGCCCGGCATTAATCGAATGCTGCGCCAAATATCATCAGGTAGGCTTGAAGGTTCGGCATAAGGCCCCAGCGTATCCTGCTGCACCACCCACATATCAGCACCAGAATTATCTAATAGCACTAAGCCGTCATCGACCATACCACGATAGACACCCGCCATAGTTAGGGTTACGCCTATCAGCAACCCCAAGCCTATGCCAGTAAACACAAACTTACCCCAAGCGTGCAGAATATCCCGACCCGCTAGGCTAATCATCTTGCTGCACCCTTTAGGCTTTCAGTAATTTGTAAACGGCTGTTAGCGGTAATGGCTCTTGCGCTGTAAAGCACCAATTCATCGCCCACCGCCAAACCTTTTGTTACCTGCACATTACCGTCTAAATCAGCACGGCCTAATAAAATCAGGGTAAATACGGGCTTGTTATTAACCAGCTTCCACACCCCACGCTGGCCTTTAATAGTACGAATGACTGCATTAGGAATCACTACTGCTGCAGGTAATTTTTCTAACTGCACCGTCACTTCAGCCAATTCACCCAAAGGCGGTAAAGGCGAAACCAGCGCATCAAAAGTTATTTTGGCTAACATTTCTTCAGTTACTGCATCAGCCAAAGGTTCGACTCTTAATACTTTGCCCGATAATGCATTCGCCTGCTGCGAGCGAAGAATAATTTTTACCGGCAAATTTGCTGCCAAACCCGTTGCGCTGGCTTGATCAAAACGGGTATGCACCCACAAACTGTTAGGGTCGATAATTTCCACCACCGCTTGACCCGCTAAAACAGTGGTACCTAGGTCAGTATTTCTAGCCACCACCAAACCTGCCACCGGCGCAATTAACTGCAAATTAACCCGCTGCAACCGCAAAGCTTTTAGTTCAGCACCTAAACGCAGCACATCTTCATAACTTGCCTGCTGCGCTGCCTTGGCAATCGCTAATTCTTGGCGTTTAACCGCCACGCTTTCTTCACTGGCATTTCTTGAGGCTAACAAAGATTCATAACGCTTCACTTGGCTTTGTGCAAAAGCTTGGACTGCTTCAGCTTGACGATTGACGGCTTCAGCACGACGAATACCTGCCTGCTGGGCGTTAATTTTTTCGTCTAAATCCACCGCATCTATTTCACCCAACACCTGCCCAGCCGTAACAAAATCACCGACTTCTGCATTTAACTGCTTTAATCGCCCTGTATAAGTTGGGCCAATTTTATAGGTGTAACGTGCTTGAACCGTGCCAATACCAAACAAAGCAGGCGCAATACTGCGTAACTCAACCTTAGTGCTAGTCACTGCCACGGCTGCCAAAGGCCCTGAACGCAAAGCCACATAAAAGAACAAGCCTAATAACACAACTATAACGACTAAGAGTGAAAGGGTGCGACGCTGCATTTTCATAGCTGACTCCGAATACCACGCAGGTAAATAGCAAAAACACTCGGTGCAACAGTGCGCATTTGTGTGACTTTTCCAGCAATTAAAGACTGCATAACCAAACCTTGAATACTGCCAATAAAAAGCGCAGCAGCAGCATTCACATCTAAATCTGCATCTAACTCGCCTTGTGCTTTACCTGCTTTTAAAAGAAGGTGTAAACGCTCGGCATAGTTTTTTACTAAGTTTTTAACTAGCTGTTTAGGCAAGGTTTCACCGGCTTGCTGCAACTCGCCAAACAGCATTCTTGGCACACCTGGGTGCTTAGTCACAAAGTTAATATGCGTCATAAAAATCGCTTCCAAGGCTGCGCTGGGTGAAGCAGCACTTTTTGCCGCTTTATCAACCCGCGCCAGCAAACGCTCAGTCACCCAAGCCATAACCGCCTGTAAAATATCGCTTTTGGTCGGAAAATGACGAAACAACGCACCCTGAGTTAAGCCCATTTTTTTAGCTATGGCAGTGGTGGTAATTTCACTAGGATTTTGTTCAGCGGCTAAAGCAATCACTGCTTGCACAGTGGCTGCACGCCTTTCATCAGCAGGAAGGTGCTTAGGGAGTTCACTCATTGGTTTAACGCCTTAAAGTAAGTAATCTATTACTTACTATCTTGACCTAAGGCGTAAAATAGAGCAAT
>CAYJCB010000105.1:0-2239 GCA_964368615.1 uncultured Halomonadaceae bacterium
CACCAAGCCCGCTGTGTGTGCTAAATGGCTAGCCGTTGCAGTTAAACGCTTAGAACTACCTAAAACACCATCAATCGCAAACTCTAAACGTTGCAACAAGCTATTGGTTTGTGTAGCTAAATCACCTAACTCTGCTTGATCGGTGGTTGTTAAGCGTTTAGAAAGGTCTAACGTACGTGTAATAATACCCAACTGTTGTTGGAAGTGAACTAAAGGGCGGCTTAAAGAAACAGCTAGAGGGTAAAAAAGCACTAAACTTATGACCAATAATAAGCCACCAATCAATAAGGACTGATACAACTGATTAATGATTGGCACCATAAACTCTGCCCGTGGCACTTCAACAACTAAATAACGCTGTAAATCATCTAACCAAGCAACACCAACAAACAACTGTTGGCCTTCATAGGTAATTTCTTTTACAACCTGCTTATCGCTTTTAAGTAATGCCGCAAGCTCAGGCGTAGCAGCTAAGTTTGTGATGACTGAATCGGGTGATTTTACTTCAATCATGCCTTCTTTAGTGGCTAAAGAAGCCCTTCCCTGCTCACCTAAACGGTAATCACTAATCAACCCAGCTAAATGGGTCATATCCAAACCAACCCCAGCAACAATTAACGGCTCGCCTGATCGGTTAATTTTAGTGCCGCTGTAATTAATAAACATCTGTAATTCTTGGCCTGTAAACTCATTACTATCAAGGTTTAATTCATAAGGTTTAAGGCTATATAAATAATCAAAATACCAAGTATGCTCTGTGTTATGTTCTAATAATTCGCTGTGTTTGACTCGGCCTGAAAAATGATAGTAAACAATCTTGCTATCATCATTTGCTACAAAAAAAACCGAAGCCAAACCCAGCTGCTGATAAACACGCGACATTTCATCGCTAATTCTAGGCAATTCTTGTGACGGCATACCTCTTGCTGCCCAACTTTCTAGGTAAGCATTATTAGCTAAGCTTTTAGATACATACATGCTTGGAGCAAGCTCCAAAGCAATTTCTGCACCTAAATGCGCTAGCTGCGCAGGCATCTCATGGTCGACTAAGCTTTGTATTCGACTTTGCGTATAAAGCCCTGATTGCACCAAAAGTGAAATAACGGTCATCGCCGAAAAAAGGACACCAAAAGACAGAAACAACCGTAAACGCAAAGACAACTTTTTCCATAAGAACTGCATAAATAAACCTTTAATTAAGCTTAAACTTCTTCACCAATACTTCTAAAGCTTCAGCACGTGCCACTAAAGCCAAGTTAACCGTTTGCGTTTGTTCAGTTGAATGACTACTTTCAGTGGCTAAGCCATTAATACGCACCATACTTTGACTTATTTCAGAAGCTACATTGCTTTGCTCTCTAGCCGCTTGTGCAATTTGTAAGCCATGATCATTGACTGAAACAACACTTAAACTAATATTATTCAGTGCCTTACCCGCCGCTTCAGCTTGTGCTACACAAGACTGCGCCTGCTTAGTGCCTTGGTGAATAACGTTTGAAACATCGGCGGCGGCGGCTTGAACTTCAGCAATAATACGGTGTATTTCACCCGTTGCTTCTTGAGTACGACTAGCAAGCTGACGAACTTCATCGGCAACCACCGCAAAGCCACGCCCATGTTCACCAGCACGCGCAGCTTCAATAGCAGCGTTTAAAGCAAGTAGGTTAGTTTGTTCAGCAACCGCAGAAATGGTTTCAATGACTTTACCGATATTTTGGCTGCCTGAATCTAGGCGTTCAATCACTGACAACATACTGTTCATTTGTTCTGCCAAATCATTAATGGCATTAATTGTGCTGCTGACTTCTTCTTGGCCTGCTAAGGTTTGTGCTTGTGCTGTTTCAGTCGCCTGTAAAGTAGCTTCAGCATGTTCAGCAACCTCAATAGAAGAAGCCGCCATCTGATTACTTGCAGAAGCCACTTGGTCGGTTTCACCTAATTGCGAGTTGGCCAAATCAAGACTTTGTTGACCACTTTGCAACATTTGATTAGCAGAAGCCGCTAAACTGTTGGCCGTTTCTGTGACTTCGGTAATGACTTCAGCCAGCGTTTGGGTGTGCTGGTTAAAAGCACCAAACAAGCTGCCTAACTCATCTTTATGTTTAACGCTTAAACGTAAGGTTAAATCATTTTCCATATTTTTAAGGTGTTCAACACTACGCGCAATAGGACGCACTACGCTACGCTGAATTTGCCAAGTAATCGTGCTGCCCATGCCCACAATTAATAAAGCCAACAA
>CAYJCB010000105.1:2339-6307 GCA_964368615.1 uncultured Halomonadaceae bacterium
ACCTAAGCCAAATTCTTCTTTTGCCTTAACACGCTCGCTCAACACAATTTGTAAGTTCTCACTGCGCTCGTGCATAGCTTCATTAACTAAGGTATTTCTATAATCTAGGATATATAGCAGACCAAAAAGCAAAAAAATACCGCCCGATGAAACGATGGTAGCTAGTAATTTTTGACGAAGGGTTAGGGATTGAAGCACTTTATTCTCCTTGTAATCTTTAAGGTGAAGGTTTCCTTGTTACTTATAGCGCAAATGATACACAAGTTTACCTAAAGCTTCATCATGTAAAAAACATTCTTGTGCTAATGTTTTAGTGATTAACTACACAAAAAAGCTCGCACCAATTCGCGCACCGACAAGAGATAAAAAAGAGATAAAAATGAATACAAGGAACTTAATTCTAAAACGCGCTGTTGGCTTTTTTTTACTCATCACAATAGTTTTTTTTGGCATTAGCCTACCCGTTTATTTGCAGTATAAAGCTGGGGTGCAAGAACAGCTTTTGATACAAGAAGAAGCTTCTGTTGTTTCTGCAACACAAATGTTTCAAAAAGAAATGTATGAGCAGCTGCATATGCTCGACCTAATTGTTCAATCTTACGCCTTAAAGAAATACATCAACGAAGGTACAGCTGAACAAAAAACAAGCCTAGAAAGAGTCTTTACTAATATATCAACCGCCTTTCATCGTTTTGACCAAATTCGACTGCTAGATAATTCAGGGCAAGAAAAAATACGCATCAATCTAGTTGATGGCAAAGGGGTGCTAATACCCGATGAAGACTTACAAAATAAAGCAGATCGCTATTATTTTAAAGCGACACAACTAATGCCCTTGGGCCAAATTCATGTTTCTAGCCTAGACTTAAACATTGAACACGGTGCTTTAGAAATACCCTATAAGCCCACGTTGCGTTTTACTACCCCCTTAAAAGATGCCGATGGTAATCGCGCTGGTGTATTAGTGATTAATTATTTAGCTAAAGGTATGCTTGTACGCTTTCGCCAGTTAATGACCCAAAGAATTGACCAACAAGGCATGTTGCTTGACAGTCAAGGCTATTGGCTAAGCAACCATGAGCGCAGCAATGAGTGGGGTGCAGACTTAAATAAACCAGAACAAAAATTTGCCAGCTTTTATCCTGATGCTTGGCCGACAATTAGTACGCATAAGTCTGGAACTTTTGAAAATAAAGCAGGTGTTTTTCGTTACCATAGTATTGAACCACTTAATTTTATAGACAACCAGCCAGCGCATTTTCGTGCCGATCATCACCCATTAATATCAGATGAATCCTACGCTAATACCAACTGGAAGCTGGTTATTTTTATACCGCGTGAACTTATTAATGCGCATTCCTTTTTATACCAACCTTTAGGTAAAACACTGTTAGCTGTATTTATTTTATTGATTGCAGGCATTGCATTCTTAAGTGCTGTTTTTAGTGTGCAAAGGCAAGATCGTCAACAAAAAGAACAAGCAGCGCGAATAACTTTAGAGCAGCAAGCCAATACAGATGCGCTAACAGGCATTAGTAACCGTAGAAGTTTTTATGAATGCGGTGAGTTAGAGCTTAAACAAGCACAACGCCAGAAAACCCCTTTAGCCGCTTTAATGCTAGACGCTGACCATTTCAAAAAAGTGAATGATAACCATGGTCATGCGGTAGGCGACCTAGTGCTTAAAGAATTAACAAAAACAGTAACCAACGCTTTACGAAATGTAGACCTGTTTGGACGAGTAGGCGGTGAAGAGTTCGCGGTATTATTGCCCCATACGCCTTTGGATAAGGCACTTGAAGTAGCCAATCGCCTAAGAGTTAAGTTAGAAGAACTAAAAATACCGCTACCTGAAGGTGGAACAATTAGCTTTACCGTTTCTATTGGCTTAGCAATGCTAACTCCTGAAGAACAACAGTTAAGCAAACTTTACCAAAAAGCTGACCTTGCCCTTTATGAAGCTAAAGAACAAGGCCGTAACCGCGTGGTTAATTACACTGAAGGCGATACTTCACAAGCATCACATAAATAAACTTCGATTACTGGGTGGTGCAATCCTGACAAGTTACTTAACTGCTGCTTGTACACCGCTGGCGAAGTAGGCAGGTGGTTTACCAAGCTTGCGGTTAAAGTCCAAGCCCCTTGCCCAACCGACCAAAGGTGTAAGTCCATCACCTGCGTGCCTTCTACCGCATTTAATCGCTTTAAAACATCTTCTCTTAGTGTTTCAGGTGCTTCAGCATCTAATAAAACCGCACCCGTTTGGCGCAATAAACCCACTGCCCAACGCAAAACAACAACCGAAGCAACCAAGGCTATCGCTGGGTCTAACCACAACCAACCCCACAGCCAAGCGGCAATTAAACCTAAAATAGCTGCAACCGAAGTGACGGCATCGGCAATAACATGCACTAAAGCCGCTTTTAAATTATTATCCTGCTGATGCTCATGTTGGTGTGCATGACCATGATTGTGGGTGTGTTCATGCTTGTGTTCATGGCTGGGTGCATGATTGTGCCCCTGACAAGCATCATCGCTACCTGCCAATAACCAAGCCGATAAGAGGTTAATAATTAAACCTATCACCGCTACTAATAAAGCTTCTTTAGCCATTAACGCTTGCGGGTTAAGCAAACGGTGAATAGATTCAAACACCAGCCAGACCACTGAAACACCTAAAAACAAGGCACTAGTGTAAGCAGCTAAATCAGCAATTTTGCCGCTGCCTAGGCTTAAACGCCTGTCATTAGCATGACGACGCGTAAAATAATAAGCAGCCGTTGCCAAACCCAGCGCCAGCGCATGGCCGCCCATGTGAATACCATCGGCTAACAGCGCCATAGAACCCGTAATCCAGCCGCCAAAAACTTCTGCTACCATAGTCACTAAGGTTAAAATGGTCACAAACAAAGTGCGTTGTTCAGCCTTACGTTTTTTACCCTGCCCAAAGTCATGCACTAAATGCACTTGCTCTGCTGTAGTGCAAGGTTGTAATTTCTTCTCCAAGCAACCCCCTAATCATTCATGTAATAAATAAATCTAGCTAATTCCACTCAACTAGATTAGAGACAGCTTACCTTGCTAGCAGTTCACTGGTGCAGAAAACATAAAAAATCGCTAAGATAGATGACTATTTTTACGCTTCATCTTTATTTTCTAATAGTGTTATCAAAATTCAGGATACTCATGCCTACACAATTGCCTATACAACGTAAAATACTGGTTACCAGCGCCCTACCCTATGCCAATGGCCCTATCCATTTAGGCCACCTACTGGAATACATTCAAACCGATATTTGGTCACGCTTTCAAAACAGCCGTGGCAACTTATGTACCTACGTTTGTGCCGATGATGCCCACGGTACCGCGATTATGCTGCGGGCTGAACAAGAAGGCATAACGCCAGAACAACTGATTGACCGAGTAAGAGTTGAACACCTCGAAGACTTTAAAGGTTTTCAGATTCATTTTGATAACTACTATTCCACCCATTCTGATGAAAACCGTCATTTTTCAGAGCTAATCTACACACGTTTACGTGATGCTGGGCACATTGCCAGACGTGAAATAGAACAAATGTACGACCCTGAAAAAGGCTTATTTCTAGCCGACCGTTTTATTAAAGGCACCTGCCCTGAATGTAAAACAGAAGACCAGTACGGTGATAACTGTGAAAAATGTTCAGCCACCTATTCGCCCACTGAACTGATTAACCCACGTTCAGCCATTTCGGGTGCTACGCCAGTCCTTAAACCTTCTGAACACTACTTCTTTAAGCTACCTGATTTTCAAAACTTTTTAGCAGAATGGACGCAAGATGGCCGCTTACAAGACGAAGTTGCCAATAAACTGAAAGAATGGTTTACCGACGGTTTACAAGAATGGGATATTTCCCGCGATGCGCCTTATTTTGGTTTTGAAATCCCTGATGCACCGGGCAAATACTTCTATGTTTGGCTAGATGCCCC
>CAYJCB010000106.1:0-1110 GCA_964368615.1 uncultured Halomonadaceae bacterium
GTTAAAGCAGCACTGTCATTATTTATATAAGCCGTAGTGCTAACTACATCATAAGCCGGTGCCAACCAAATATTATTAATATCAGTGTAAAGCACACCAAAGTTTTTTAAATGCGCATCACCATTTTGCAGGCCTTGGTTAAGCACCATCATTTTAAAAAACTGCTGCATAGCTAAGATTTTATGCTGCGGTGAAATGAAACAGTTAAGGGACCTAGCCATTTGTTCATAGCTACCTTCATATTTCTGCTCACGGCCACGCGCTTGTAAGACTGCGATATCTTCAAAGCCTAAATATTCGCCAGACTCAACAATATCAAAACGCTTCATAATAAATAGCGCAGCATTGTCTGATAAATAAAACTCTGGTACTGGCACATCTGCTTGCTGCAAAACCCTCATACACCAATATTCATTTAAGGCCAACTCAGGGTATTCAGGCCCCCAAGCCTTAACGATGTAATTATCTAACTGCAAGCTAGCTTTATTTAGTACTTGAGCTAACACTTTAGGCTGCACACCACTCACTGCTGATTGCAAAGCGAAGCGTTCAACCAACTCATCAAATAAGGCGTTATTAGTGGGTTTTAAAAGCTCATCAAGTGTTAAAGGTAATTTTTTGGGAGCACTATTAGAATAATGTAAACGACCACGAATACCCTGAGCCATTAACTTAAGTAATCCAAAGTCATCGCTGGAAGTTAACTTGGAAAAATGCCGCTTAAGCAATGCCAGTAAATAACCTTCAGGCAGGTGCATTTGGAAAACAGGGTGCAACTGGGAATGTACAGAATCACGCCTACGCACAGGCATGGTCAGTGAAATAAGCTGCTCAGCCTTCACTTGTTTATCGTAACTAAATACATAACTGCCTTGTTCATGCAACAAGCCACCAACGGCTTGCTGCTGAACCAGAACCTTTAATTCACTGGGCATCTAGCAGTTCTTCAAAGGTAGGAAAAGGTGATTTTTCACGGAGTCTTAGCTCAAAGCCTAAATAATCTAACATAGCGATTACCTTCTTTAAGCCAAGATCACCAGAACGCCCAGCCTCAAAAGCACTCAGCGTTGCACGCGAGATTTGTAAATCCTCAGCCATCTGCACTTGAGA
>CAYJCB010000106.1:1210-6092 GCA_964368615.1 uncultured Halomonadaceae bacterium
AAACCTGAACCATTTAAGGTATGCAGCAGCTCTGGCTTGCCGGTTTCTGGGTTGCGGAAACGTGCTTGCATACGACGTGCTTGGAAGTCTTCACAGTTAGAAACCGAAGAAATTTCGCGGTAGGTGTCTTGGCTAGGTACCCAAACTTCTAGGTCGTAGGTTTTGGTTGCGCCAAAGCCCATATCGCCAGTACACAAGGTTAGTACGCGGTAGGGTAACTCTAGCTTTTGTAGAATCGTTTCCGCATGGCCGACCATTTCTTCTAACGCGGCGTAAGAAGTATCTGGGTGAACCAGCTGCACCATTTCTACTTTTTCAAACTGGTGCTGACGAATCATGCCGCGAGTATCTTTACCGTAAGCGCCAGCTTCTGAACGAAAACAAGCACTTAGCGCAGTCAGTTTGACTGGCAACTGTTCAGCAGCAAGAATACCATCACGCGCAATATTGGTGAGCGGTACTTCAGCAGTTGGAATTAAGTAGTAGTCTTGTTCAACGTTTAGCTTAAACAAATCTTCAGAAAACTTAGGCAGCTGACCCGTACCGTACAAGCTATCAGCGTTAACAATCAGCGGTACGTTGCATTCTTCATAGCCGTGTTCATCAACTTGGGTGTTCAACATAAACTGCGCCAGCGCACGGTGCAAACGGGCAATACCGCCGCGCATTAGGCTAAACCTTGCGCCAGTTAACTTGGCTGCGGTTTCAAAATCTAACAAGCCGCTGCTGTCGCCTAAATCCACATGGTCTTTAATGGGGAAGTCAAAACTTGGCTGTTCACCCCAGCGACGCACTTCTAGGTTGTCGTTTTCATCTTTACCAACTGGCACGGATTCATGCGGCATGTTTGGCAGGTTGGATAACAAGTCTTGGTAACGCGTTTGCACTTCGTTTAGCTGGGCTTTAGCAGCGTCAAGCTGGTCGCCTAAATCAGCCACTTCATCTAGCAGCGGTTGAATATCTGCACCCGATGCTTTGGCTTTACCAATGTTTTTGGCGCTGGTATTGCGCTGAGCTTGCAAGGCTTCCGTCTGTACTTGCAAGGTTTTACGCTGTTCTTCTAAGGCGATAAAAGCCGCTTTATCTAATGCAAAGCCACGTTTAGCTAGGCTGGCAGCTACGGCATCTAATTCGGTACGTAATAATTTAGTATCAATCATTTTTTTGCTAACTCACTTTTAGTATCTTTTTTGTCAGATTTTTTATCAGGCTTCTTTTCAGACTTTTCTTTAGCTTCTTCTTTAGAGCTATCTTTAGAGTCATCTTCATCTTCGTCATCGTCTTTATCACGCAGACGGTCTAAACGTTCGGTTATTTTTTCATAAACTTTTTTAGCAGGCAAACCCAGCAGCAGCTGTACCGCTTCTTCCACTTGGCTAACCGCCCAAATGTGAAACTGCTTTTGCTTAACGGCTTCCAGCACTTCTTCACGCAACATTAGCTGTATCACATTCTGCTTGGGAATAATGACACCCTGCTCGCCCGTTAAACCACGGGCTTGGCAGACTTCAAAAAAGCCTTCAATTTTTTCATTCACGCCACCAATCGGCTGTACTTCGCCCAGTTGGTTAATCGAACCTGTAACGGCAAGGCTTTGTTTAACCGGCACTTCTGCCATAGCCGACAACAAACACACCAGCTCACCTAAAGAAGCCGAATCACCGTCTACACCAGCATAAGACTGCTCAAACACCAAACTGGCATCTAAAGGCAGGCTGTCTTCAGCGCCAAATAAGCCACACAAAAAGCCGGTAAGAATCATCACACCTTTGGAATGCATCGAACCGCCTAGATGTACGCTGCGTTCAATGTCTAACACTTCGCCATTGCCATAATGCACCCGCGCAGTAATCCGCGAGGGTTGGCCGTGGTAAAAATCATGCCCACCGACCACCGTTAAACCATTCACCTGCCCAATACGTTCACCGCTGCTGCTAATCATAATGAAGTCTTCGGTAATCGACTCCAACATTTGTTCTGGGTAACTACCACCACGGCGACGACGCGCCAATAAAGCTTCGCGCACGTCTTCAACGTCAATGCGCTGTTTTAATTCACGCGTAGCAAGGTAATCGGCTTCACGCAATAAATGGCTTAATTCCGCAGCATTTAACGAAATTTTGCCCTGATGCTCCGCCATGCGCGAAGCTTCTTCAATAATTCGCATAACACCTGCTTTACTAACCGGCAACAAACCTTCGCCTGCCACCATGCTAGCAATCAGGCGCGAATAGAGGCGTTGATTAGGCACGCTGCGTGGCATTTCTGTTTCAAATTCAGCCACGACTTTAAACAACTCCATAAACTCTGGGTCTTGGTCTTGCAGCGCGTTTAAAATATCGTAATCGCCCAACAAAGCTACGGTGCAATTTAATGGGATTGGCTCTGGCTCAAGTGAAACACTGCCTGATACCGACAACTGGCGCTCTAAGGTATCAATACGCAAACAACCCGTACGCAGCGCCAACTTCAAGCCGTCCCAAGCATAGGGCTGGCTTAGAATGCGTTCGGCATTTAGCAATAAAAAACCGCCATTCGCACGGTGTAATGCGCCTGGGCGAATTAACGAAAAATCAGTCGCAACCGTGCCCTGATAAGTCACGTTTTCAATGTGCCCAACTAGGTTATTGTGGGTTGGCAAGGCTTCTTCAATCACCGGCGCTGGGTCACTTTCGGTATGGCTAATCACCAAATTAACCTGATAGCGGGTTGGAATGCGTTTATCAGGCGACACGCTGGCAATGGCATCTTCTTCGTCTTCATCTAGGTCTAAAAAGATCGCCAAGTTATCCAATAAGTCTTTATGTAGCGCCTTTAAGTAAGCTTCAATTCGTGGAAATTCAGCGTATTTGGCCTGTAAAGCTTCCAGACCATCACCAATCGCATCGTTGGTGACTTCCTCGTTTAACGCCTGCTGTTGTAAGCGGCTTTTCTTTTCTAGCTGACCCAACTGGCGCAACACCAAACGCAGCTTTTTTTCCATGACCTCAATAGTTTCACGAAAAACACGGCGTAATTCATCGTCCAAAGCCATAAACGCATCGGCTTCCATCGGGTCGCCTTCTTCATCGGCAGGCACAAACATATAACCGCCCGGCGACTGAAGCACTAATTTTAAATGCAGCGGCTCGGCTTCTGCTGCCAAAGCTTTTAATGCTTCCGATTGTAACTCTGCCGAAGTATCTTTTATTTTTTCAGCACGTTCAAAAAAGCCTTCGTTATCAAAAGCTGCTGGAATGGCTTGTTTTAAATCTAAAATAAAAGCTTGTAAGTCCGCCTTAAAAACCTTCCCTAAACCACAGGGTAAGCTTACTGCCCAAGGCTTACGCGGATTTTCAAAGTCGTGTAAATACATCCAATCAGCAGGGGCTTCAAGTGTTGCCGCACGTTGCTCTAAAAAGCGCCGCACCATAGTGCGCTTACCTAACCCATCATGCCCCACCGCAAAAATGCTATAACCTTTACGGTTAATCGCTGTACCAAAACGCAGCGCTTCTTCGGCACGCGCTTGACCTATAAAAGTGTCTAAAGGTGAAACAACCTGCGTATCTTCAAAATTAAAACTGCTAGCAGAGCAGGCTTTATACAATTTACTGAGCGGCAGTGGCTTAGGAGTTCTCATCAGGTGTCTTAACAATCCGTTTTACATTTGTGCATTAAAAGTCAGGAAGATTAACAGCCAAGCAACAAAAGAGCGATAGGCAAAGCGCATTTCAGTCGGTAAGATTACTAGCATTCGCTTATTAAATACCCACAACAGACCTCAGAATAATACAATGATCAATGGATTTATCACCCCTAAAAAAATTAATGGCTATTTTATTAGCCGCCTTGTTATTTTTCTATGCGTAACACTGCTGCTAGCGCCGTTCGCTTGGGCAAACTCGTCTAACGAATCAAGCTTACCGATGAGCCAATTCAACTTCCAAGGTTATGTGCCCGACAACAAAAGCCGCAGCAGAGACGAAGACCCCAACCTTATTAGAGTTCACGTTGACCCAGACCTTTATTGGGTGCTTAACCAAGTCATTGATAGTTATCAATTGCAAGAAAAAAGTACTTTCCGTATTCACCAAGGTAAAAATGAAGACCACGCCAACTTAATTGATGATGGCTATGTGTTTGATTTAATTATTAGTGCAGAAATGGGGTATCTACAAACGCTGCACCGTAAAAAAACCACAACCGAAATACAAGTCTTAGCTTTAGGGCGTTTAGGCTTATGGGCACCCAAAGAAACCGTACGCAGCACCAGTGTGGTTACACTACAAACGGGCAAAATTGGCTTAATGCCAGAAAATAGCGTCTACCACCGCGCAGCTGTAGAAGTATTAGAACGCCATGAAATAGACAAAAAAGTTAAATCACGTTTACAAGCTATGACAGCTTTTCAAGACCTATTTAGCTTGATTCAAACCAATGAAATACCCTTAGGTTTTTTACCTTGGAATCGCCTAGTGCAAGCAGGCATTGAACAACGCCGTGAAGTTTTAAAACTTAACAGTAACCACCACGGCGCTATAGTTCATGGCATAGCCTTAACCAAACAAGGTAGCACCAGAGAAGACGTAAAAAACTTCTGGCGCTACGTTCATGGGCCTAAAGGCAAAGCAGTCTTTAAAGCCGCAGGGTTTGATTAAACCTCTAAACGCTCATAGTCTGCCGCTAGGCCTTCGGCTGTTTTGGCGTTGGTGATTACCGCTACGCTGGCGAGTTCTGGCTTTAGGTATTCAGCTGCAACGCGCAATAAGTCTTCGCCTTTCACCGCCAAAATACTGGCACGAAAGGCTTTACGCGTTTCAGGTGTGCGCCCAAACAAGCTAGAAAAATAGGTTTGTTTGGCATCGCCTGCCGGTGAACCGGGTTTGTCGATGGAAGACAC
>CAYJCB010000107.1:0-5885 GCA_964368615.1 uncultured Halomonadaceae bacterium
GATTCAAAATCCGTTGCCGAAAGGCTTAGCGGTTCGAGTCCGCTCACCGGTACCAACATAGGCGCTACAAGCCTTACAGCCAAAGACTTACAGCTTTTCACTAAACAAAAATACCCCCAAATATACCCCCAATTAGTTTAGCCACCCTCATTAGTTTTAGTCTGTTAAGTTATGAGCATCTGCACAATAAAGCCCATAAGGTGAACTGGTACTTAACCAGTCTAAAGAGACTCTTTTTATGGGTACTGCTTAACTGGTACTACTTACCGGTACTTATTCTTCACCCCCCCCTATATCTATTGGCTTGCAGCTGTATAGGCAAGCTATGAAAGTACCAGTGTTAGTGCTTCTCAGGGTTAATAGCGGTACTTCTAATAAGTACCGTTTAATCAAAATAGCTGGCGCTTGTTTTTCTGAGGTTATTAGGATGATCCAGAATTGGATCGTCTTATTAGGTTAAGGAATTATTTCCCCCATCTACAGGTTGTGGATAGGCGGTACTGGTTTGCACCATGACTACAAAGCTTTCGTAGTGGCAAAGGTGCTTTTTCTAAAGGTATCCCTATTCAGTTGTGACCGGCAAAGGGCGTACCCACTGCCACCACTTCAAGAGTAAGTAGTCGTGAAGCCCATCGGTATTCCGACACCCTTAAAAGTAGGCAGTCCCGAAGCTACTACCGACACCACCAAAACAAAAAGCCTTACTGCTGGCGCTTATTCCAGTGGCCTATATGCTCTTAAACGCATTTTAAAGATGTATGTAATATATTGTAGTTAGATAAGCCTAATAAAAAAGCCTAGTTTTTTAGGCTAGGCTTGGTAGTGGTTATCTGGTTATTGGTGTGGGTATCCTGTTGTATATCGAAACTAACAACTCACCTTCATTACATGGGTGTTCTGGTGGTGGCCTTAGCTTGGTGTGGTGGCTTTTGCATAACTTGCAGCCCCAGTAATGCTTGTACCAAACTTGGCAAGCTGTTTCTGCATCGGCATTTTGATAATGGTCTAGGTGCTTAATCAAAAGCGGCTTGTTAGCTTGCAGGCGCTCTATTAAGTGTTGGGGCGGTGGGTTTGTTGCAGCCATCCTTAGCTGCTCACCTTCAACCGATAGCGACACCTCGTAATACTTGGCTTGATCCAGTGTGTTTAATGCCGTCATTAAATTACCCCCGTCCATTCGGCTTTATCAGTTGCGACCGCTAGGGGTTGCGATTCCTGCGATTCTTGCGATTCCTCAGCATTCATGCGGGTTTGCGTTTGCGATTCTTTTGCGATTGCTTGCGATTCTATTGCTACGGGTTCGGGCTTAGTCTCTAAAATCGCAACTGATCGCAACTCAATCGCAGAATTAAGTGCTTGATTTTCCTCACTAATCGCAACAATCGCAGGAATCGCAACTATTTCGGGGGCGTTTAGCAATAAAGGATTAAGCCGGTATTCTTTATTAACGCCTTGCAGCAGGTGGTTGGATGCAATCAAGATGCTAAAGGCTTTATTTCTGTTAGCCACTTTTCTTAACTGGTTTGTATTGCAGCCGCTCTTATTCCACTCCAAGCCGCTAAACTCTAACCACTTACCTTTAGCCGATTCTTTTAACAGCCAATCTAAAGCGGTTTGCGCCAGTCGAGTAGCAGGGTCAATAACTACCGCATCAGCGTAGCGTTTCCACTCTTGCAGTGAATGTTCTGCAATTAAATAAGCCGCTTGCATTATTTCTGCATCAACTTGCTGGCGCTTATCAAAGAAAGCTAAAACGGTGGCGATTCTTAGGGCGTTTTGTGCAGCTCTTGAGGCAAAAGGCTTTAGGGTTTCGTAGTCGTTAAACTTAGCTTGCTGGTCTTCTGTGTTTTGCCAGTAGCCTTGCCATAATTCTTTGGCCTCTTGGGTTACGGGTAAGATAGGGGCGTTAATGCGGTCTTCTTCAATCGCTCTTGGTTGGTCTAGCAGTTGATCTAACCTTGCCCAGTAATTGGTTATTGCCGGTATATCGCTGGCTTCTTGGTCTAGGCTCTCCAAGCTCATTTTACGGCTACCCACTAGGCTTTCAGGGGCACTAAATAAGAACCGTGGTAAGAAGCCTTGCCCTCTCATTATCGGGTCGTTTAGCACCTGCCTAACCGCTACCTCTTGCGCCATTAAGCTTAGGCTTAACCGTCTACCTTGGAATGAACCGGAACCGTCTGCATTGTCTTTTGAGCGCAACCGTTCGCCTTCCCCTTTGTCCCACAAGATAGTTAATGCGCCTAGCACTGCAACGTGGTTATCTGCCTTCATGCTATGACCACTTAGCATTTGCCCACCTTCGTCCGTGTTCCAGAATAAAGCCGGTGTACCTTCTACAAACATACTCATAATGCGGCTAAATGAACCATCACCTGAAACAACGGATACTGGATTGTAAGGTGGTGGGTTGGCTTGGTCGTACTCTTGTAGCGCCTTACCCTTCAAGCCAATTTTGCCTAGGTCATGCTCTTTAGTTGCTTTGCTGTAAGCGTCTTTGTTTTTCCATTCCCGAATATCTATCGGGTGGAACGCTTGGCGATAAGCAGAACTTTTGCCCTCGCCACTATCACCTAAGCTTAGTTGCCATAAGGTGCAGGGCATCTTTTTAGATTGCTTAATCCCTGAATCTACCCGTGTGTGTGCAACGTGACCGGCTGCGGCTAAAACGGCTTGAGCAGCTAGCGCCAGCGGTACTTGTTCAAACTCAGAAATAGCCTTAATTGCATCACGCATAATCACCGGCAACGCATCGACTGGATAAGGCGCGGCTTTGGCGTTGCCTGCAATTAATGGCACTGGCTCAGGGTATTCGGGGTTAGCTGTTTGCTGTGCAATAACTTGGGCTGGCGCTAGGTTATCCATGATTAGCACCTCCCTTGGCTAAGGCTTCACGTTTGCGGCCTGCTAGGTAGTCGTTCCAGTCACCGGCAATGGGTGGAATACTGACTTGACCACGTATAGCTAACGCAGCTTCTTGCGCTTTTACTACACCAACATTTATACCGCTTACGTGGTTTATGTCGTTATCTGCACCGATTACTATTTGAGCGTAGGGAAAGGCTTTTCTTGCATCTAAAGCCACGGCTAGTAAGTTGCCAGCATTAAAAGCCACTAACACCGGCTTACTGGTTGCTTCGTGCAGACTTGCCCCTGTTGCCCAGCCTTCAACAATATAAAAATCGTTAGCCATAGCGCCAGCATTGCCAATAACTGAATAACCACCTTTCGCCTGACTGCCTGCAATAAAATGCTTATCGCTATTGGGGTAGATGGTCTGTAAATTAATTAGCTGCTTGTTGCAGTAAATAGGAATTAGAAGCTGGTTAGCGTGCTGCTTTAAACCGTAGGCGCTGACCATCCTGGCGATTAGGTACGGGTGATTAGGGTTAGCAGGGGTCGCATTATTAAAGCGTGTTGCCGCTTCCTTGGCGGCTTGTGCTTTGGCTAACTTATCTAGGTGCAGGGCTTCAGTTCTAGCTTTTAACTGTTCTGCTTTACGCGCTGCTAGCAAATGCGGTGGCAGGGGTTCGGTGCGGCTAGGTTGCCAGCCACCGGCTTTGGCAAAGTAAATAAGAGAGCCAATCTTGATGCTACCAGCCTTGGCGCTTTTCCATGTATTCGCCGCTGCTTTGGTACAGTAGTTGGGTGCTGTTGCGCTCCAGTCTAAAAAGGCGTGTTCTGCCAATTCGCCGTATTCATCTTTAAGAGCAAAGGCTACTTTTACCCACGTTTCACGGTCGCTAGAGTCGATGTATTCCAGCGCGTTAATGGCTTGGTCTAGGTTCATTACTCACCTCCAAAAACAACAATCTCACCGCTTTCAATGCCAGTAAGTAGAAGCTCAACATCGGCAAGCGCATTGTTTAAAAGCTTCAGTGTGCGGCTTGGTGGTGCATCGTGTTTTAAAGCACCTAAAACCTTGGGCAAGTTGTCGTAGTAACGCTTTAAGGCTTGGGTCTGTAGTGGTGTGGTGGTTGTAATTGTTGCTGCACTGGTAAGCAGACCATCAAGCTTTAGCATGACCTGCATTTTCTTCTCTGGGGTAGCCATTACATACCCCCAAATGAAACTAGCAGGGCAATAACGCTTAACTGAATTGAAGTGACCAAAACAAAAGGAAGCAAACGAATCAATAAACCGTTATAATTAGCACCTGTGTTTGCGCTCTTATCGGCTTTTTTGCTGGTAGGGGCGTTTTTCATTTATGCGTCCTCACCTGAAACACGTCCAGCTTCAATGGTTGAGTTAATCCAGCTGAGAATCTCATGCTCTATCCACGCTACTGACTTAACTCCTAACTTAATTTGGGTAGGGAATGCGCCAGCTTCTAACCGGCGGTAGATTTCACTTGTTGAAAGGGATGTAAGGCGCTTAACTTCGGGTAGTTTGATAAAGCGGTTAGGGGTGTTGCTGGTTGTGTTAGCCATAACTTAAAGCCTCTTGGGTAGGTTTTGTATATGGCTATGAAACACTAAGGGCTACGTATGGGTGGAAGACTGGGGCGAATATAAAAAGCCCCATACTCAAACCCCATACCCAACTAACTATTTAAGTTCGGCTATACCGCCTTTTTTGCCTTCTCTTTCTTTCGCTCTTAATCGCTTCCATGCTTCATCAAATGCGGTTCTACTTGTAAAAACCCCTTTGCCGTCTAACAGCTCTCTGACTTCGGCTTTAACGCCAGCACTGCCTCTTTTTCTTGCTGGTAGCTCGGTTGGGGAGTAGTCAAGTTTTTTTATCTGGTCGAGTATCAGCTCATCTTGTTGTGTTTTTTTGTATTCATCACGTTTTTTATAGAGTTTTTGTTCTGGTTGGCTAGCTGCTAACAGTTCTTCAATTTCTAATCTTTTTACATACAAGCCATAGTGGTTAATATTTACTTTTAAAGGTTTGGAAAGAATAGATTTTTTTCTTTTTAAAAACTTATATGCGTTTTTATTTGTATCTTCTACATCTTTTTTTATGTGCTCAGGTGTATCGTCAAGCTTTGCAAGTCTTTGGATGACCTCACTTACTTCATCAACAAGAACATCACCAAGCAATGCTGTTTCTTTGTTTAAAATAACTAGGCTTCCTTTTGTGCTACTTAAATAAGAGTTTTTAATTTTTTGCTCACCCACTAAGCTACACTCATTGCAAATGTACTCTATACAATCATCATCAGTTACCGAACAAATAATCTTCATTGAAAAGCTTTCAGGGTTTAGGTGCAGACTTAATAACCCATCATTTATAAGGTTTACTATATAGTCTATTGAAAGGCTTTCATCATTCGTAACAGTAGACTTAATAAAGTATTGGTGTGCCTCAGATATCGTTAAGTTTTCTCTTAACTTTAATAACTCTAAGCTGGTCATGCCCTAGCCTCCTTCCTGAACGCCACCACATTAGCGCCAGCCCTTAGCGCATCAATAGAATTAGCCCATTCTTGCATCATCTTTTCTCGCTGCTCTAGGTACTCAGCATGGTTGTACACGCCCCTTATTTTATTTTCGCTTAGGTGTGCTAACTGAACTTCTATGTGGTCGGGGTTATAGCCGCGCTCGTTTAATTCTGTGCTGAATAAATGTCTAAATCCGTGCCCCGTTTGCTTACCCTTATAACCAGCTCTTTTTAACGCTTGCTGAATTGTGTTATCACTAAAGGGCTTATTTTGTTGTATTACAAACAGGTAACCATCAGGGTTTATTGTTTGAACTTCTTTTAATAATTCTAGAGCTTGTTCAGGCAAGGGTACTGTGTGAACTTTGCGCTTTTTCATACGTTCGGCTGGAATAGTCCATTCCCTTTTATCAAGGTCAAACTCCGACCACTTAGCAAGGCGCAACTCTGACGGTCTAACGGCTGTTAGTGTTAGTAGGTTAATAGCTATTTTAACTAAC
>CAYJCB010000108.1:0-5700 GCA_964368615.1 uncultured Halomonadaceae bacterium
CGGTTGTTTTCGGTACGACCGGTAAACTGACCTGGGTCTTTAGTGGCCAAGCCAGTCACTAAAATACGCTGGGTGCTGCCTAACATACGGCGGCTAATTTGCTGGGCTTGCTGAGTAATACGCGCTTGCAACCTTGCTAGGCGTTCTTTTTTAACGGCTTCGGGTAGGTTGTCAACCATATCGGCAGCAGGTGTGCCGGGGCGTGCGCTAAAAATAAACGAGTAAGAAATATCAAAGCCAATTTCTTCAATTAAATCCATTGTTTGTTCAAAGTCGTCTTCAGTTTCGCCAGGAAAGCCAATAATAAAGTCAGAAGAAAAGCAAATATCGGGGCGGTTAGCACGAATGCGCTGCATTTTATCCACGTATTCAGCAATGGTATGCCCACGCTTCATGGCAGCCAGAATTGTGTCGGAACCCGATTGCACTGGCAGGTGTAAATGGCTCACTAGCTTGGGTTCGTGCTTAAACACTTCAATTAAACTGTCAGAAAATTCGACTGGGTGGGAAGTGGTAAAGCGAATGCGGTCAATGCCTTCAACTGCTGCAACGCAAGTAATTAGTTCGGCTAAATCAATTTCATCGTCGTCTTCGTTTAAGCCGTTGTAGGCGTTAACGTTTTGACCTAGCAGGTTAATTTCTCGAACGCCTTGGTCGGCTAGCTGCTGTACTTCCAACATAACATCGGCAAAAGGCCGTGAGACTTCTTCGCCGCGCGTATAAGGCACAACGCAAAAAGTACAGTATTTAGAGCAGCCTTCCATCACCGATAAATAGGCGGTAACGCCTTCAACTTTGGGTGCTGGTAGGTTGTCGAATTTTTCGATTTCAGGAAAAGTAACATCGACCATTGGGATTTTAGTGCTGCGCGTGGCATCAATCATTTCTGGCACACGGTGCAAGGTTTGTGGCCCAAATACTAGGTCAACAATCGGCGCACGTTTACGAATGTTATCGCCTTCTTGGCTTGCTACACAGCCGCCAACGCCAATTAATAAATCAGGGTTTTTAGCTTTTAATTTTTTCCAACGGCCTAATTGGTGAAAAACCCTTTCTTGGGCTTTTTCACGAATAGAGCAGGTATTGAGTAGAATAACATCGGCTTCATTTTCATCGTTTGTTAATTCTAGCTGGTGAGAAACGCCCAGTAAATCTGCCATGCGTGATGAGTCGTACTCATTCATTTGGCAGCCGTGCGTTTTTATAAAAAGTTTTTTGGTGGTTGGGGTGCTAGTTTCAGACATAAGAGAGAACAAGGCCTTTAAAAATTGGTGGCTAGAATTATACAGAGATAAAGGGGTTAAGTGCTAGTGAACAAAAAATCACCAGTTTGCTATATTGGTTGCCTAATCGGTGATTGGGGTAGTTACCCTTATGATGTGCCCAGGTTTATCCACAGGCTATGTGGATAGATATTGAGGATAAATTGTTTTGGAGAGTGATTGTGGATAAAGCCTACTGGGAAGGTGTTTGGCGCAACGATGAGCTAGGTTTTCATCAACCACAAGTGAATCGGCATTTGCAGCGTTTTTGGCAAAGGCTAGAATTAGCGCCCGACAGCCGTGTATTTGTGCCTTTATGTGGCAAAAGCCTAGACATGGATTGGTTGTTGTCAGAAGGGCATGAGGTGATAGGTGCGGACTTGTCAGAAAAAGCCCAGCAAGAATACCTTGTTACTCACGATGAACCGATACGTTATAACCAAGACAATCAGCTAAAGTTTGCTTGGCAGGGGCGTTTGTTATTTGTGGCGGGTGATATATTGCACATGGAACCTGAAATGCTGCGTTCGGTAGACGCTGTGTATGACCGCGCGGCTTTGATTGCTTTAACGCCAGCAGCAAGGCAAAACTATGCGTTATTTTTAGCCCATAGTTTAAAGCCTAGCGCAAAAATGCTGTTGATTACGCGCCAAGCGCCTGAAGAACAGCTAGTACCACCTTTTAACGTGACTGCTACCGATGTGGATAATTTGTATGCCAGCAATTTTAGAATTGAGCACTTATTAACCGAGCAGCGGGCTGATGGCATTATTGAAGAAGCGTTTTTATTAAAGCGCAAAGTACCGGCGGGGTTGAGTCGCCTACCCCTAGAGGCAGGCGAATCTCAGTTGGTTAAATAATCTAAACTTAATGGTTAACGCTGACTGGTTTGAAGGCTTGAAAAATCAAGCAAAATACGCCCTGCTTCTTCCAAAATAGCCGTGTCTATAGGGGTGGCTTTTTTGTCAGCATGGTCTTCATCTAGCTCATCTTCAAGCTTACTTAGCAGCGTTAAACCTAAGCCTTTGCGACGGCGGTTTTCTATGGCTAGCTGTTCAGCTTGTTCGGCTTCTTTTTCTAGCTTGCGCTGTTTAAGGTTTAAGCTGATGCCGGGTGATTCTTCATGGCGGCTTAACCAATCTGACTGATCGGTTAAAAATTGAAAGTTAGGATCATTAGCCGCGCGTTGTTTATGGTTGGCTGTAAGCCTTGTTAAAGAAGCATCAACCACTGATTTACGAGGTGGCAAAATGGCTTTCACTTGATCCCAAGGTAGGGCATTAGGTGATGAACTTTCGCCAATTTGCTTAGCATCAAACAAGGGTGGAAAAAGAATATCAGGCACTATGCCACGGTGCTGGGTGCTGTCGCCCGAAATGCGGTAGAACTTAGCGCGGGTAATTTTTAATTGCCCATAGCTTAAATCCATAATGGTTTGTACGGTGCCTTTGCCAAAGGATTGTTCGCCAATCACTAGACCACGGCCATAGTCTTGAATCGCACCTGCAAAAATTTCAGAAGCCGAAGCAGATAAGCGATTAATTACTACGGCTAACGGGCCGCTGTAGTGAATTTTACCGCCGCTGTCGCCAAGAATATTCACCTTGCCATTGGCATCACGAATTTGCACCGTTGGCCCACGCGAAATAAATAAGCCGACTAAATCATTGGCTTCTTGCAAAGCACCGCCACCATTGTTGCGTAAATCAATGACTAAGCCGCTGATGTTTTCGGCTTCTAATTCGTTAATTAAACGCGCTACGTCACGGGTAGTGCTGCGGTAGTCTTTGCTGTTGCTGCGCTGGCCTTCAAAGTCTAGGTAAAAGGTTGGAATTTCAATAATACCAATGCGGCGCGGTTCACCGTCGATGGTGGTACGGATTACCTTTTTACTGGCGGCTTGGTCTTCTAGCTGCACAGCGTTGCGTTCAATTTCTACAATGCGGTGATTAGTGCTGTCGGCTGCTTGTACTTCTAAACGCACAATCGAACCTTTAGGGCCACGAATTAAATCTACCACCTCGTCTAAACGCCAGCCAATCACATTTTCAATGGGTTCTTTTTTACCCTGCCCAACACCTAAAATTTGGTCGGTAGGTTTTAATTGGCCTTGTTTGTCGGCAGGGCCACCCGCCACCAAGCTAACCACTTTAGTAAACTCATTCTCGGTTTGCAGCATGGCACCAATGCCATCTAAAGAAAGCTTCATTTGAATGTTGAAACTTTCACTGCGGCGCGGCGAAAAGTAGTTGGTGTGGGGGTCAACGCTGGTGGTAAAAGCGTTCATAAAGCCTTGGAAAATATCATCGCTGTTGGTTTGGCGAATACGGTTCAGCTGGTTTTCATAACGGCGCACTAATAAATCGCGGGCTTCTTCAACGCTCTTGTTAGCATCCATTAGGCTTAGCAGTTCGTGAGTCATGCGTTGCTGCCAATAGGTGTCTAGTTCAGTGGTAGTTTTAGGCCAATCCACTTCACGGCGGTCGGCATAAAAACGCTGATTTTTTTCAAAATTAAAACTATTTAACTTAGTTTTTAGTTGGGCAATGTTTTTTTCTAAGCGTTTAATTTGTAGCTGGGTTACTTGCAAAAAAAGTTCAAATGAATAATCTAACTCACCTTTAACCAGTGCATTTTCTATTTTTGATGTATTGCTAAGAATATCTTTAGCTTGCTTAGACGTTAACAAAGCCTTATTAGGATCTAGCTGCTTTAAATAGGTGGTTAAGGTTTGCTCTTCAAGTTCTTTGTTTAAAGTGACTGCGGCAAAGTGCTGGCGCGTCATAGAGCGAGTAATCTCGCGGGCTACTTGACGATGAGCTTCAGAGGGCTGTAGCTCTTCAAGCGGTGTATACTGGCGCGTGGAAGTTTCTGCTGCACTGACCAAAGGCGTTAAGCCTAGGGTTAAAAAGCAGATCATTAAGCCACGCAGTAATTGCTTGCGCATCCGGTGTTACTCCTAAAACGGTTTTTAAGCTATCAGCTATATTTAAGGTATCAGCTATAGATTACAGGGTTTAGAATAAGTTTAATCTTCGGGGCTAAAGCATACCGCATCAAGCTGGTGATGGCACAAAAAGTGCTCAGCTAAGGTAAAAAAGCACCTAATACAGCACTAACTATGACAGGTAATCAATCAGTGACTCAACAGCAAGCAGTATTTAATCAGGGTTTAATCAGTTTTGTACAATCTTCGCCTAGCCCAGCCCATGCCGTAGCAACCATGGTGCACCAATTAGAAGCAGCAGGCTACCAAGCTTTAAATGAAGGCGATGAGTGGCAATTGCAATCTGGGCAAGGTTATTGGTTAACACGCGGTGGCCGTTCCTTAATAGCGTTTCGTTTAGGTGAGCAGGCTGTTGCCCAAAGTGGTGTGTGTATGATTGGCGCACATACCGACAGCCCTTGCTTAAAAGTGAAGCCTAAAGCTGAATTGTTGCGCCACGGTTGTTTACAGTTGGGCGTTGAAGTGTATGGCGGTGTGTTATTACACACTTGGTTCGACCGTGAGCTTTCTTTGGCGGGTCAGGTTCATTTTCGTGATGAAGCCGGTAAATTAAAATCGGCACTGTTAAACCTAGAAACGCCGATTGCGATTATTCCTTCCTTAGCTATTCACTTAAATCGTGATGCGAATAAAAATTCAGAAGTAAATGCGCAGCTGCATTTGCCGCCAGTATTAGGTTTAAAAACGGGCGACAATCCAACGTTAGTTTTACGTAACTTAATCGCGGGTTGGTTACGCCGTGAAGGCCATGCGGTTGAAGAAGTGGTGGATTATGATTTGTGTTTTTATGACACCCAACCACCGGCATTAATTGGCTTAAAACAAGAATTTATTAGCTCTGCGCGTTTAGATAACCTGCTGTCTTGTTATACCGGCTTGCAAGCTATGTTAGCCGCCGATACGCCACAAGCCGCCACGTCTTTATTGGTGTGCAACGACCATGAAGAAGTGGGTAGTGCCTCGGCGATTGGTGCTGAAGGTCCGTTTTTAGAAAGCGTGCTGCGACGTTTGGCAGGCGAAGAGCAAAAATACCAGCGCATGATGGCACGTTCGCTGCTGATTTCTTGCGACAACGCCCACGCACTGCACCCTAATTACGCGGATAAGCACGATGAAAACCACGGTCCTAAATTAAACTTAGGCCCAGTAATTAAAATGAATGCCAATCAACGCTATGCTACTAGCAGCGAAACCAGCGCCTTGTTTGTTGGTTTTTGTGAAATGGCTAACGTGCCTTATCAGCGTTTTGTGGTTAGGTCTGATATGGGTTGCGGCAGCACCATTGGCCCAATCGCTGCTACCAAATTAGGCGTAAGGGTTGTTGACGTAGGCGCACCCCAATGGTCGATGCATTCCATTCGTGAAACAGCAGGCAGCAAAGACGCTTGGTATTTAGGCCAAGCGTTGCAAGCCTTTATCAGTAATTGGGAT
>CAYJCB010000109.1:0-3580 GCA_964368615.1 uncultured Halomonadaceae bacterium
CCGCCTTAACTAACAAGTAATACAGCCTATAGCAGGGAAGACACTATGGTTAATCAAACGCCTGAACAACAAGCCCGTGATAATATTGATACCTTACTAACCAAGGCTGGCTGGGTTGTTCAAGATAAAAAGGACATCAATTTTGCTGCTGCACAAGGTGTTGCACTGCGTGAATACCAAACCGATGTAGGCCCTGCTGACTATGCACTTTTTGTAGACAAACAAGCCGTAGGCATTATAGAAGCCAAGCCAGAAACTTGGGGCGAACGAATAACCACCATAGAAGAGCAATCTCAAGGTTATGCCAACGCAAAATTAAAATGGATAAACAACCAACAAGCGTTACGCTTTGTTTATGAAAGTACCGGCGTAATTACCCGTTTTACTGATGCACTAGACCCCAGCCCTAGGTCGCGTGAAGTTTTCAATTTTCATCGTCCAGAAACACTAGCAGGCTGGTTGCGTGAATCAAAAAGTTTACGTGGCCGTATGCAAGCTATGCCACCTCTAAATACAGAAGGCTTGCGTGACTGCCAGATTACCGCCATCACCAATCTAGAAAAATCATTAAAAGAAGATAAGCCACGCGCCCTCATTCAAATGGCTACAGGCTCAGGTAAAACCTTTACGGCCATTACAGCTAGCTACCGCTTGTTAAAAGAACCCGTTAGCGCCAAGCGCATTCTATTTTTAGTCGATACCAAAAACCTTGGCGAACAAGCAGAACAAGAGTTTATGACTTTTGTTCCTAATGACGACAACCGCAAATTTACCGAACTCTATAGCGTTCAACGCTTAAAAAGCTCGCACATTAGTACCGACTCACAAGTTTATATCAGCACCATTCAGCGCATGTATGCCATGTTAAAAGATGAACCCCTAGACGAGTGGCTAGAAGAACAAAACCCTGCTGAAAAACTATCCAAACTAAAAGAACCCTTGCCGGTGGTGTATAACGAAAAAATTCCACCCGAGTTTTTTGATGTGATTATTATCGACGAATGCCACCGCTCTATTTACAACCTGTGGCGGCAAGTCATCGAATATTTTGATGCTTATTTAGTGGGTTTAACGGCTACACCCGATAACCGCACCTACGGCTTTTTCAGAAAAAACGTAGTGAGTGAATACGACCATGAAAAAGCAGTGGCTGATGGTGTTAACGTCGGCAACGAGATTTTTGTCATTGAAACCGAGAAAACCACCCAAGGCGGTACTATTACTGCTAAACAACAAGTAGAAAAGCGTGAACGCACCACTCGCCGTAAACGCTGGGAAACCCAAGATGAAGATGAAGCCTATAGCGGTAAGCAGCTAGATAGAAACATTGTAAACCCCGATCAAATACGCACTGTCATCAAAGCCTTTAAAGACAACTTACCAACAATTTTTCCGGGCCGCACTGAAGTCCCCAAAACCTTAATTTTTGCCAAAACAGACAGCCATGCAGATGACATCATTCAAATTGTTCGTGAAGAATTTGGTGAAAGTAATCAGTTTTGCAAAAAAGTCACCTACCGTGTAACCAACGACCGACTAGATGCAGATGGCAAAGTAATTGAAGCAGGAGAAGACCCAAAATCCATTCTTGCGAACTTGCGTAATGACTACTATCCACGCATTGCTGTTACGGTAGATATGATTGCCACAGGAACAGACATTAAACCGCTTGAATGCCTAGTATTTATGCGTGATGTAAAAAGCAAAAACTACTTTGAACAAATGAAAGGCCGTGGCACTCGCACCCTAGATAAAGACAGCCTGCAAAAAGTTACCCCCTCTGCTAAAAGTGCCAAAACGCATTACGTTATTGTAGATGCGATAGGCGTAACTAAATCTATGAAAACCGCTAGCCAGCCATTAATAACAAAACCCAGCATTGCACTTAAAGACCTAGCGATGAGTGTAATGATGGGTGCTAGCGATAGCGATACTGTGTCATCACTGGCTGGGCGTTTAGCGCGTTTAGATAAACAGCTAGATGACAAAGAACGTGCGCGTGTTTCTGCCAAAGCCGGTGGCGTACCTTTATTAGCCATTGTTGGTGAATTATTTAATGCCATTGATGGCGACCGTGTAGAGCAAAAAGCTTTAGAAATTGCCTGCCTACCCGAAGGCACAGACCCTGGTGATGAAAACCGAGAAAAAGCACAAAAAGAATTGGTTAGCCAAGCGGCCAATGTATTCAATGGCGAACTGATAGAGCTAATTGACAGTATCCGCCGTGACAAAGAACAAACCCTAGTGCATGACGACTTAGATAACCTAATAAAAGCTGAATGGGCAGGTGACACCACCGAAAATGCCAAGGAATTAACTCAAGAATTTGCTGACTATTTAAAAGAACAGGCAAACCAGATTGACGCCTTGAGTATTTACTTCAATACACCAGCAAGGCGTAGCGAAGTAACCTACCCACAAATTAAAGCGCTGTTAGATGTTATTAAACAAGAACGTCCCAAGCTCGCCCCCTTACGCATTTGGCAAGCCTACGCCCACTTAGATAGCTACAAAGGTGACAATCCTTTAACCGAGTTGACTGCGCTAGTCGCACTCATTCGCCGAGTCTGCGGCATCGACAGCAGCATCACCCCGTTTAACACCACAGTACGTAAAAACTTCCAACGCTGGATTATGCAATACCACGCAGGCGACAGTGATAAATTTAACGAACAACAAATGGCATGGCTGCATTCAATACGCGACCACATCGCCAGCTCCTTCCACTGCGAACGCGAAGACCTAGAAATGGCACCTTTTGATTCACAAGGCGGCCTAGGGCGCATGTATCAACTATTTGGAGATAAGATGGATTGGGTAATGGCAGAAATGAATAAAGAGATGGTGGCGTGATGAGAAAAATAGTAAACACAACTTGTTTCCTGTAGGATACAGTATGTATATAATCAAGATGACCGACCATTTTGAAAAATGGCTTGTTAGGCTTAAAGATAGCAAGGCAAGAAATACAATAGTTGAACGTATTGTTCGGGTAGAAAGCACAGGGCACTTTGGCGACCATAAACAGCTTGCTGAAGAACTGTATGAAATGCGTTTATTTACTGGCCCAGGTTATCGTTTGTATTACACCTTAAAGCAAGAGGAAGTGGTTCTGTTGTTGATAGGTGGTGATAAAAAAACACAAAGCAAAGACATTGAAAAAGCCAAAGCCCTTTTACAGCAACTCAGCTAGGCAAGTAGGAGCAACCTATGACTCTTAAATTAAAAACTTTTGATGCCGCCGTTTATTTAGAAACCAATGAAGATATTCAAGAGTTTCTTGCGCAAGCGGCTAGCAGCGGTAACACCAAACATTTATTGCACTGTTTAGGCATAGCAGCACGAGCACGCGGCATGAGCGAAGTGGCTAAACAAGCGGGAGTTACCCGTGCCAGTCTCTATAAATCACTTGATGAAGATGCCAGCCCAAAACTTGAAACCATAGTGAAAGTATTAGAAGTTTTTGGCTGCAAACTCAGCGTGGCTTATTAACGGTAAGTTAGCGCCTATAAAAATGTTATTTGGAGACAAAATGGATTGGGTAATGGCAGAAATGAATAAAGAGATGGTGGCGTGATGG
>CAYJCB010000109.1:3680-5618 GCA_964368615.1 uncultured Halomonadaceae bacterium
GAACAGCTAAAAATCTACCGCCAAGCCCTACTCAAACACGCTTTTGAAGGCAAACTCACCGAACAGTGGCGCAAAGATAACCCCGACCAACTCGAAACCCCAGAACAACTTCTAGCCCATATTCAGCAAGAACGAGAAACCCGCTACCAGCAACAACTAAACGACTGGAAGCAAGCGGTGAAAGACTGGGAAGCGCAGGGTAAGGAAGGAAAAAAACCTAGTAAGCCAACCAAGTCTAGCAAGCTCCAAAGTATTGCTAATGCTGTGGATTTACCGTGGTGCTTTGTAAATTATGAAGGCGTGTGTGAGTTAATTCGTAATGGTGTTTCTGCAAAACCTGTAGGCGATAGTGGGGCTAAAATCTTTAGAATTAGCGCGGTTCGAGCAATGAGTTTTAACCTAAGCGATATACGTTATATTAACAATATAGATGGCCAATATAATGATTTTTTTCTTAAAAAAGGAGACTTGGTATTTACTCGTTATAACGGCACAAGAGAATATGTTGGAGTTTGTGCCGAGTATAAAGGCGATGAAAGCCATCTTTATCCTGATAAGCTGATTTTAACAAGATTAGGTGTGCAGTCTATTTTGCCAAGCTTTCTTGAAAAAGCTTTTGCCACAGGTATAAGCAGAAGCTTTATAGAAGAAAGGATTAGAACAACAGCGGGGCAATCAGGTGTATCAGGTGGAGATATTAAATCAGCACCAATACCTATTTGCTCTTTGGCTGAACAACAAGAAATCGTCAATCAACTTGAAGAAAAACTATCCATCGTTGAGCAAAACGAAAAAGAAATTGAAAACACTTTAGCCAAAGCCGAGCTACTGCGTCAATCCATACTTAAAAAAGCATTTTCAGGGCAGCTAGTACCTCAAGACCTAAGCGACGAACCCGCCAGCGAATTGCTTGCGCGTATTAAGGCAGAGAAAACATTAAAAAGTCAGCAACTAAAGACCGTGTTAAATAAATGGAGTCTTAAAAATGACTGAGCTGAACACGACATACGAACAGGTAACCCTCCTACAAAATTTATTAGTTGATGCTGCAACTGGTGGGGTAGCTTTACCTAATGATTACGAAATATTAAGAAAAAATCTTATTCACAACAACGATATAAAACACCTCTTACCAGCATGGATAAAGACAAATAGAAACTTGTCTCAATTTTGGAATTTTATTAAATATAAATTCCCGAGCTATAAGGAGCGCAGAGACTTTATTTGGAATGAGTTTCAGCCACTTTTAGATATACTAGAGACCGAAGAAAATCACCCTTCCAAGGAAAGTATAGAAGTTACCTTTAACAAATTTGACGCCTCGAATATTAAAACTGCTTGGGGTAAATGCCTAGAAAGAAGAAGCTCTGATCCTGAAGGTGCAATCACAATGGTCAGAACTTTGTTAGAAAGTGTTTGTAAATATATCTTGGATAAAGAGCAAGTGCCATATAGCAATAATATTGATATGTCTGAGCTATATAAACTAACGACTGAACTGTTAAATATGGCTCCAGAGCAACATACAGAAAAAGTGTTTAAACAGATATTAGGAGGTTGCTCAGGAGTAGTTAATGGTCTGGGGAACTTAAGAAACAAACATGGCGATGCTCATGGCAAAGGAGTGGTTAATGTTAAGCCTAAACCAAGGCATGCTGAGTTAGCTGTAAATCTTGCTGGCTCAATGGCGTTATTTTTGCTTTCTACATATCAAGAATTAAATTGATATAACCACAAACAAACTCCCCATCAATATCAACAACCTGCTTCACCAGCGCACTATTGAAAGTGAACGCATTGAGTGCAAGGAAGGCTGAAATTCTGAATCCATCTTGCATGACCCTCATCCTTTACATTGCCAGTCTCTCTACGCTAAGTTACACTTATCGTCACTTAATGTAGATATGCTGGTTTTATGCTGACTCCACCATTTTCATC
>CAYJCB010000110.1:0-5474 GCA_964368615.1 uncultured Halomonadaceae bacterium
CCTAATAGCTGACCGCAATCACCGACTTGACCACCCGATTCAGCATAAAAAGGCGTAGTGTCTAAAATAACTAAACCCTGCTGACCTTCGGTTAAGCTATTAACTGGCTTGCCTTCACAGTAAAGCGCAATCACTTCGGCCTGACCGCTGGCTGCTGTGTAACCCGTAAATTCTGTGGCGCGGTCAATATTAATAATGCTGTTGTAATCAATCCCAAAACTACTGGCAGAACGCGCACGTTCACGCTGTGCCTGCATTTGCGTTTCAAAGCCAGCTTCGTCGATGGTTAAATCCCTTTCACGGGCAATGTCAGCGGTTAAATCTAATGGAAAACCAAAGGTGTCGTAAAGCTTAAACGCCACTTCACCTGGGATTACTGTGCCTTTTAATTCAACTAAATCTTGCTCAAGAATTTTCATGCCTTGGTCAAGGGTTTTAGCAAACTGCTCTTCTTCTAGTTTTAAAGCTTTTTCAATATGTGTTTGTTGGGCTTTTAATTCAGGAAAAGCTTCGCCCATTTCTTTAGCCAAGGCATCAACAATCTTATAGAAGAAACTACCTTCAGCGCCTAACTTATGCCCGTGACGGCAAGCACGGCGAATAATACGACGCAGCACATAGCCACGGCCTTCGTTGGAAGGCAACACACCATCGGCAATTAAAAAGCTACACGAACGTATGTGGTCAGCAACCACACGCAACGAAGGCTGATCAGAGTTTTCACAACCAATCGCTGCTGCACATGCTTTAAGCAAGTTTTGGAAAAGGTCTATTTCATAGTTGGCATGAACGCCCTGCATCACCGCAGAAACCCTTTCTAAACCCATGCCGGTATCAACCGAAGGCGCAGGCAGTGGGTGCATTTGGCCGTCAATAGTGCGGTTAAACTGCATAAAAACCACGTTCCAGATTTCTATGTAGCGGTCGCCATCTTGCTCTGCTGAACCGGGTAAACCACCCCAAATGTGTTCGCCGTGGTCATAAAAAATTTCCGTGCTAGGACCACAAGGGCCGGTATCACCCATCGCCCAAAAGTTGTCGGAAGCGTAAGGCACACCGCCCTCGTCACCAATGCGAATAATCCGTTCGGCAGGTACGCCAACGGTTTTATTCCAAATTTCAAAAGCTTCATCGTCAGTGTGGTAAATAGTCACCCACAGTTTTTCAGCAGGCAGTTTTAGTACGCCCGTTAGAAATTCCCACGCATAGCTAATGGCATCGGGCTTGAAATAATCGCCAAAACTAAAGTTACCCAGCATTTCAAAAAAAGTATGGTGACGCGCTGTATAACCCACGTTTTCTAAGTCGTTGTGCTTACCACCGGCGCGAACGCATTTTTGCGAGGAAGTCGCACGGGTATAGCCACGTTTTTCGTGACCCAAAAAGCAGTCTTTAAATTGGTTCATGCCTGCGTTGGTAAACAACAGGGTGGGGTCATCGTGTGGAACTAAGGAGCTAGAAGCAACAGCGGTATGGCCTTTGGACTGAAAATACTTCAGGAAAGCCTCGCGAATTTCAGCACTTTTCATCAGTGGAAGTCTCTGTATACGAATTAGGTTGCCGGTTTGGGCGGGTCAACTATTATACGGAATTCGCGGCAAAATGATAATCTTGCGCTTTTTTATTGATGGCTGGCTTATTGAAGCTAGTTAAGAAAAGTTAGTTTAAAAAAATCGCTTGGCGAATTTGATGGGGCGTAAAACCACGCTGAGCAAGAAAACGCTGCATTTGACCAATTTCACGCTGATTAACTGGCGCTTGGTCGCCAAAACGCCTTTCTCTAACCCGCATAACCTGTGGATACCAAAGGTCTTCTAAACTTTGTAAATGCCGATTGACTAACGTGGCATCTAGGTGGTGTTGGCGATAAACCTGCTGCAAAGCAATCGGCCCTTTGCCTTGGCGTAACATTTTATTCGCCATGCCTTCAATAAAGCGCTGGTCGCTTTGTAGGTCTAATTCCAGCAGCCATGCAATAAGTTGTTCAAGCAGCTCAGCACAAATCGCGCTGGGTGGAATTTTTTTAGGATCGGCAGCTTCTGCTGCGGTAGGCTTTAAAAGCTTTTCACGCAGTTCGTGCAGGCTTTGTTCACGCGCAGCCAGTAGGCGAAAAGCCCGCTCGCGGCGGGCTTTAATCCAATCTGTTGCAATCCGACTTTTCATCAGCAGACACTAACTCGATTAGTTATCTAATGGTGGCAGCTCATCAATAAACTCTTCTTTAGCACTTTCTTTAGCACCTTTTTTAGAAGGCGCTGATTTTTCTAGCTTAGCATCAACAACGTCTTCTTTTTTATCATCGAACTTAGCCAGCAACTGGTCACGCACACCGGCTTCGATTTCTTCCATAGCAGCAGGGTTGTCTTCTAGGTACTGGGCAGCATTGGCCTTACCTTGACCAATTTTAATACCATTATAGCTGTACCAAGCGCCAGCTTTTTCAACCAGCTTACACTGCACACCCAAGTCGACCACTTCACCGGCATGGTAAATACCCTTGCCATAAAGGATTTGGAATTCAGCCTGACGAAAAGGCGGTGCCACTTTGTTTTTAACCACTTTAACGCGCGTTTCGTTACCCGTTACTTCATCGCCCTGCTTAACCGAACCAATGCGGCGAATATCTAAACGCACTGAAGAATAAAACTTCAGTGCGTTACCACCGGTGGTGGTTTCTGGGCTACCAAACATCACACCAATTTTCATACGAATTTGGTTAATAAAAATAACTAAGCAGTTAGCGTTTTTAATGTTGCCAGTAATTTTACGCAGGGCTTGCGACATTAAACGGGCTTGAAGGCCAACGTGCATATCACCCATTTCACCTTCAATTTCAGCACGTGGCGTTAGTGCTGCTACCGAGTCGATTACTATCACGTCAACCGCACCCGAACGCACTAAAGAGTCGGTAATTTCTAGGGCTTGTTCGCCGTTGTCGGGCTGAGAAACCAGTAAATCGTCTAGGTTAATGCCTAGTTTTTCTGCGTAGATAGGGTCTAGCGCGTGTTCCGCATCAATAAAAGCACAGGTTTTACCCATTTTTTGGGCTTGCGCGATAACTGAAAGGGTTAGCGTGGTTTTACCCGATGATTCTGGGCCGTAAATTTCGACCACACGACCAAAAGGCAAACCACCAATGCCAAGGGCAATGTCTAAGCCTAACGAGCCTGTTGAAACCGATGGAATAGCCATTCGGGGCTGATCGCCCATTAGCATAACTGCGCCTTTACCAAACTGTTTTTCAATTTGACCTAACGCAGCAGTTAGTGCTTTTTGACGGTTTTCATCATTAGCCATAAGTCATTATCCTTTCTTAAATTACACGCTGTTAATAAGGTTTTACAGCAAGTTAGCTATAAATTACTGTATAGGTTATCAGTATTTTTTGGTAAGGCAAGAATTCATTTATAGCGATTTTTGAAGCCACTCTAACAAGCCTTCTAAAGCTTTATCGATGCTGGCTTCTCTTATTTGCCGACGATCACCAGTAAAGTTAAACACTGTTGCTTGCTGCTGCACAGCGTTGCCCCAAGCCAACCAAACGTAGCCCACAGGCTTGGCAACACTGCCACCGCTAGGGCCTGCAACGCCACTAATCGCCACGGCTAAATCTGCATTTAAGGCTTGGCAAGCACCTTTTACCATCGCTTTTACGACAAGTTTGCTAACCGCGCCCTGCTCTTCTAAATCACTCGCAGTAACACCTAACAACTGCTGCTTAGCTTGGTTAGAATAGGTAACTAGCCCACCCGTGAACCAAGCAGAACAGCCAGCCAGTTCGGTTAAAGCTTTGGCAACACCGCCGCCAGTGCAAGATTCAGCGGTGGCTAGTTGAAGGTTAGCTGCTGTGGCTAATTCTGCAATTTTAGTGACCAGTGCTATGCGTTGTGTCATGGTTCACCCCTTTAATTTACGCAAAGAAAACAAGAAGGATACTCTGTGATGTGGTCGTTACTAAGACGTACGTTTGATAATTATACCCTGCTACTGCTGGGCATGGTGTTGTTGGCGACTTTTATACCCGCAGTGGGTGTGGGTGAAACCATCATGGTTTGGTTAACCCGTAGTGCAGTCGGCTTGTTGTTTTTTTTACACGGCGCACGTTTATCGCGCCAAGCCATTTTGGCAGGCATTATGCACTGGCGCTTACACGGCCTAGTGTTTAGTTTTTCTTTTTTAGCTTTTCCCTTATTAGGTTGGCTGTTGCAACCAGTATTACGCCCGTTATTAGGTAACGAACTCGCCATGGGAATGCTATACCTGTGCGCTTTGCCGGGCACGGTGCAATCGGCGATTGCTTTTACTGCTATGGCGCGGGGCAACCTAGCCGCTGCTGTGTGTAGTGCGTCAGCTTCTAGCATTATTGGCATTGTGGTTACGCCTTTGCTGGTTTTATTGCTGTTAAACCTTGATGCAGCAGGCGTTAGTTTTTCTTTCTTAGACACCTTGCTGAGTATTAGCTTGCAGCTGCTAGTACCTTTTGTAGCAGGGCATTTGCTGCGGCCTATCATTGGTGAATGGGTAGCAAGCCAACGCAGCTGGTTGGGCAATGTCGACAAAGGCTCGATTTTATTAGTGGTGTATACCGCCTTTAGTGCTTCGGTGGTGGCTGGTTTGTGGAATGAAGTGCCGTTAAATAGACTACTGTGGTTAACGTTTGCTTGCGCGGTGTTGCTGGCATTGGTGTTAGTTTTAACCGCTTGGCTGGCGCGGCGTTTAGGCTTTAATAAAGAAGACGAAATCACGATTGTATTTTGTGCTTCCAAAAAAAGCATGGCAACGGGCGTACCTATGGCGCAGGTTTTATTTACTGGTGGTTTATTAGGGCCTATGTTGCTGCCGCTGATGATTTTCCACCAAATTCAACTGATGGCTTGTGCGCAACTGGCGGCACATTATGCCAAGCGTCCAGCAGCAGAAGCTGAAACAGTCGAGACGCTAGAAAAAGCCTGAGTCTGTATTCACACCTTTGGGTCGGGTATCATAGAGGCATATTTATCCTCTAGGGTACCCTGCAAAAAATGGGGTTAAACAGGAGTTTTAAGGCTTGAGCGACGCAGACTTTTCTAACCACACGCCCATGATGCGGCAGTTTCTAACCATTAAGCGCGACTACCCTACCACCCTGTTGTTTTACCGTATGGGTGACTTTTACGAGCTTTTTTTTGACGATGCCAAAGAAGGGGCGCAGCTGCTAGACATTACCTTAACCCAGCGTGGTGCTTCAGACGGCAACCCGATTCCTATGGCGGGTATTCCTTACCATGCTGCGGAAGGTTATTTGGCGCGTTTGGTGAAAGCTGGCTTGTCGGTGGCTATTTGTGAACAAGTGGGGCAAGCAGGTGAAGGCAAAGGGCCAGTAGAAAGAAAAGTGGTTAGAGTTATCACCCCCGGCACGTTAACCGATGAAGCCTTGTTAGATGCCAGCCGCGATAATTTATTGGTGGCGATTTATGCACAAGGCGCTGCTTCTG
>CAYJCB010000111.1:0-5474 GCA_964368615.1 uncultured Halomonadaceae bacterium
TGACAACTTTGGACTTAGGTTTAATGGTTGTTTTTACTATTGAAGTACGTATAGACGGCTCACCTTGCAACAGATCACGAACTTGCTTAATGATTTCAGAAACTGATAAACCTGTCGCAAATTCTAATGTTGCAAAACCATCAGAAAAGTTACCGCAGGTATTACAAACACTACCACCAGTTTCATTAAAATCACGATACACCCTGTAACCGTCCTGACCGCCGTGAATAGGGCAAGGCACATGGCTACTATTAGAGTTAATCGCATCAAGGGTACTAGGGGCAATTGTAGAAACAATGTAATCCCAGTTACCTTTCGCTTTCTGTTTTAATTTACTTATCATAATTTATACCTATTCAATATAACTAGCCCAAAATGGCTGTTTTCATGAGTAGGTAAGGCAGGCATGACAGCAGCCGCTAATGAGGAAATTTTAAATTTTCTGCTTCAAGAATTTCAATATAGCTTTCTATACCCTCTTTTACGGCCTTCAATTCATTTAACGTTGCTTTTTGATCTATAAAAAGCTTTAAATCATCTGGTGCTGAAGGCAATCTTTCAGCCAAAACCACGCACTCAGTCCACTCTTTAGTTTTATCAGTCAAAAATTACTCCTTAATATTATCAGTTGGCAAAAACTTAGACCTTTTGTTAAAAAGGTGTTTAATAACATCAATATAACTAAAAAAAACAGCTTTGATAAGCCATATAAAATAACCTAAAAAAACCACAAAAAAAGACTCTATTAATTTGGTAAGTAATGCAATAATGGGTGTAACCAGTAGCTTTACACCTGGAAAAAAGCTAAGTATGCCTAAAGTAAGTATGCCGCCAGCAATATAAAGGATCATCATTAACATAGCTTTGACTCCATTAGTTATGACACCATCAAAAACTCATTCAACCGCTTTTCAAAATGCAATGGCTCTTTATCATCTGGCAAATCAACTTTATGCCGTGCAATTTCACAGGGTAAAACTTCATCAGGAAAGTTAATCATCGGAGTACGCAAGTGGTAGGCGCGAGAGCCGGACAAGGCAAACACCTCACCCATGCCAAGCGCCATAATCTTATCGGGTGAAAAGCGGTAGTCTTCTTCCTCTCGGTAAGCAATAGACATCCCCCCACCTTCACTTTCACTACTATCTGGCCGTGTACGCAGCACTTGGCTTCCCACTGACTCATTACCCGTTAAACTAATGCTTTTTTGATACTTCAAGTGCTTACCAAAAAGTGCAGAAGCTGTTTCTGCCCCCTCACTAGCACCAAATTTAAAAATTATTTTTTGCCAAGTGTTTTGAATGATTATATCGCCAAATTCTTGGCTTACTTTGCTTAACTGGCTGAATGATTGAAACGCTGGCACTAGAGCCACACCAGCCGATCTAGCTTGTTCAAATAGCCTTGCAACCCCTTCCATTACATAGGCACCCATTTCATCCAGTACAGCTAAAAAGGGGTATTTGGGGCGCTGTGTTTTAGGTAAATCCTGTATTCTTGCCACGGCACTTCTTAAATCAGAAATCACCATCTTGCCCAAGTTTAATGCTGCCGTATCTTTACCCATAGTTGGCAAAGAAACGTAAAGCATTTTGTTTTCTAAAATAATGGATTCCAAGACTATTTCTGGTGCATAAACATTAAAAACCTCACCAAATTTACCTTGTGCAAACAGAGCAATTCGACCAGCCATGCCCCCTAACACCTGCTTCAAACGGTTCATATCTAGTTCTACCCCTTCTTTTTTCTGGGTACGGAACTGATCCAAGAAAACCGATAAACTGCGCCTTTCGGCACTAGGTGGTGTTATTCGCTCTAGCTCTTCTAAAGCTTTTGTTGACTGCATTAGGATTGACAAATCACCAAAATGGTACAGCTTATTAGCTTTCTGCAAAGCAGCGACAATAACAGTCAACGCATGGTTAGCACTTTGGCGGTAAAAATCACTACCTGGGTTATTTTCACTAGAAGGTATTAAATTCATTAAACGTGAAGCAACTTCATCTGGGTCGCCACTCAACAAAGGGTTCATTGTGTGTGACTCATCAGGTGATGATATATCCAAAATATAAAGATCATTGCTACGACCGTTACAACGCGCCATGTACGCAAGGTGATCTCGTGTATCCCTGTCAATTTTGGCATCTATAAACAACCAGCCGCCCCCACGCACTGTTTGTTGCCACAAGAGGTATTCGATTAATGTTGTTTTACCTACCCCTGACTGGCCAACAATGGCCGTATGCCGACTCATTAAACTATTTGGTATATCTAACGGTTCATAATTATCTTTTGTGTAGCCTAGCCGTAAGCCACCTTCACCCATACAAGGTTTTTCAGTCTCATCGCTAGGCATAACAAAACCCTCGCGGTCTGTTTCATTGACTGTATTAAGATGACCTTTAACACGCGGCCAAACAATACCAGCTGCTCCTATTACTGCTAGAGGGGCTATAAAAACAATATTTAATCCATCAAACCAAGGCAACACAAATAGGATAGCCGTTGAAAAGAACAGCAGACTCCAAGCATCCCAAGCACCGGCAAAAGGCTTCATACCTAACCCTCTTTTACATCTAGCCTATTGAATGGAAACAAATTATTAGCTGGCACTGCCTTTCTTTCAGTATTTGCAGTGCTTGTAGTGTTTAATTGGGTTCTATTCTTTCTTGCCAAGCTAATATCAGCAATCACAGACAAGTGATTAGTCTTAATTTTATACCACTCTATCGACACAACTTTATTATTTATCATTTCACTCAACCTAGGGCAGAAAGCTTTCAACACGTCTTTCGTGCTGATCTTTTTTATGGTTTTCAAAAGCACGGCGGTTTTCAGAATTTTGCCGTTCAACTTCCTCAGCAACTTGCTTGTTTATCTCACTGCCATGAATGTAATCATCCGATAAAGCAAAGCTACTAAGAATACGATTAGGAATTTGTGGTTGCACTGAAGTTACAGAAGTAGGTAAGCCCAGCTCATTTAGAACAGCATCAGTTATATCAGGCACTTGACCATCCAACACCATCGCCTGCTTAACAATAACCACTCGATTAGCTGCATGTTTTTTAATTACTTCCATTGTGCTTTTTTCAACACGAGCCAACACACTGACCGCCTCTTGCTTAACCGTGGCATTATTACCCAGCAACCGGCTGGTCATTTCTGTACGTGATGTAATGTATTTAGCTGTATCGAAGGTGACGTAACCACTTGCACGTTCGCCAGTAAAGCCAGCTACTGAAATAAATATAGCTATCAAAGCCATACTAATAGCGAGAAGAGAACCAAAAACAACTATTTTTCTATTAGCCATGCTCAACCCTCAGTTTCACCAAAGGTAGCCTGGCAAGCATGTGCAATGGTATTTGATGCAGCGTAACCGGCATCGTCTAGCTGGATATTTTCCACATTGCCGTCATCTATTGGGTGTTCTGAATAAACACCTTTTAAAAGTTCATAAACATGGGGCTTTATTTCAGTTAACAGGTTCAGATACTGGTCAATAGTCATATTTTGACTAATTGGAAACTGCAAGTAATTTGACAAAGCTTGCTCAAGCGAAATAAAGGGTGCTAACCGCCCTAGCTCTGTTACTAACTCGCTTTTTACCATTGGGTAGGCGTTAGGCGCTGTAAGACTGATAGCTAAAATAGCTTCGCCACCATCAAGGTTCGGACCGAATTTTGTAACTTTTAGCGGAAAAAACATCTCCATTTCTTTCTCGTCTTCAGTGTTTAAGCCCCAAACACGAGGCTGACCTTTATATAAATAATTTTTCATAAAATCTCTCCAGTTGTTTAAATACCATTAAACACCAGATAAAAAGACTGTGAAGAGAAAAGAAGCAAGCCAGATAAAAAATAATTGATTTAAACCATTGAACACAAAAACATATACGCTATAATATATATACAAATAAAAGGTGTTAGTATGGACAGTTCAATTATTGTATTTTTATTTTTTGGAGTTGCAGCTGTTGCATTTAACTATTTCTTCTATTGTAGAAAAGGTGCTCCTTTTGATATACCAAAAATTGTAGATCAAACATACGCTTTATTAAGCAAGGAGCTTACCAAAGAAAATTACAATGAAGATATAGACACACTTGCTTATAAAGCAAGTTAAATAATTAATCAAGCAAACAACTCAATAGATGAAGCTGAAGAAAATATTGTTAAATATATATGGATTTGAAGACTAATTTAAACTTTCACCCCTGCCTTACCTACTCATGAAAACAGCCAACTTGGGCTTGTTACTAATGAAAAGATATAAGATATGGCTACACGCATAATAATTGGCACTATCACGCAACTACAAAAATAAACCTTACTTAATCTTAACAAAAATGTTATTAAAATAATTAATGTTTCTGGTCAAGAAGCTGTGCAAATTAAATACAAAACAACTTGCGAAAATGATAAGAAATTAGTATCAGCCGCACTAGAAGTTTTGAACGGTAGCAAGATTTTAGCTACTATTCAAAAACCATAATAAATTCACTCCCCGACTTTTGTCGGGGTTTCTATTTTTCAGGTGGTCAGTATGAATTTAGAGCTATACATAATAAGTGCAGTGAGTTGTGCTTTAAGATCAGTTTAGAAGAGCTTAGTGCTAATTAACTAACAGCAGTATGAGGTTTTGCAGTTATATCAACACCAAGAGCACGCATAACAGCTAATGTATTTTTTAATGTTGGATTTCCACGCTCACTAAATGAACGATACAGCTGCTCTCTAGAAAGCCCCGTTTTTTGTGCTATTTCAGCCATTCCCTTTGCACGAGCGACAATACCTAGCGCCTTGGCTATATAAGCTGTATCACCTGTTTCAAATGCATCAGCCATGAAGAAAGCAATTTCTTCATCATCCACTAATGCGTTAGCAGGATCGTATGTGGTTAATTTATCAGTCATTTTATTTACTCTGCTCTTTTGCTGTCGCTATATCTCGTGCTTGTGAGTTTTTGTTACCACCACACAGCAACGGGTTCTACATCCCCTAACAAGCCTTCTGCCAAACGCATCAAGCGGCTTGCTATCATGCCTTGATTGTAGTTTATAAACTACTTGATAGCAATACACACCTAGCCAGTTAAAGACAGTAACTCATCAGCAGGTTTTGGCCACTTAAACTTTTCTTCCGCCAGTGCTTTGTAGTACATGACAAAACCATTGTCTTCCCACATGACGCACTTAATTTTATTGCGCTGACGATTAGTAAAGGCATACAGGGCACCACTGAATGGATTGCATCCAAGCTCTTGTTCAATAAGCAACGCCAAGCCATTGGCTTGTTTTCTAAAATCCACCGGTGCACGGTATAAATAGATTTCTGGCATCTGTTTGGCTGGCCGTAAATAACGAACCTGCATTAGAGCTTCCTTAGTAGTGCTAACACCACATCAAGGTTACCAGTATTAATCCCTGAGAAGCGGATGCCACTAGGCAGGTGAATACCAAGCTCGCTACT
>CAYJCB010000112.1:0-5404 GCA_964368615.1 uncultured Halomonadaceae bacterium
GCTTCGCTACCTAATTCATAACGCTTTTGGTTTTCACGCAGGGCAATAAACTCCATTTCTGGGGTAATAATGCCTTGTCGAGCGTAATGCAGTTGGGTGACATTTTTACCGGCTTTAGCGCGGCGTGGTTGGCGTTTTAAATTAAACCTTAACCTTTCTAGCGTTGGGTCTTGGCTACGGCGGCGACCAAACTCGCTGGTTAGGTTTTCTAGCAGTTCGGTATCTTCACGTTCCTCAATCCATTGAGCTCTTAACGCTTCTAAACCTTTTCGAATATCAATCGTTGCTTCTGGATCGGTGTAAGGGCCAGAAGTGTCGTAAACCAGAATGTCTGGGTTATATTCTTCGCCAGAATCGGTGGCGGTAACGGCTTGGCTAATCGAACGAAAAGGTACGCGAATATCAGGGCGTGAGCCTTCTAGATAAACTTTGCGTGAGTTAGGTAACGGTTGTACGCTGGCAGAGTCGACTTGTGCCGTTTCTTTTAAATGCTGACTGGTAAACATAATGTGCTCCCACGTTAAATTTTAAGTGCGGGAACCGGAGGCGTGCGGGTACGATTAATCTCGATTCCTACGCCGGTACTAACCGGTTCAGGTTCAACGGGTGTTATCTCAGCATTAGTATTTTCAATATTTAATTAAAAAACTAAAGCACCCCGTCAAGATGTCTGTGTTAGTCTAGCAAGCTAAGGGAAAGGAAGAAAGTGTCAGTATTTTGATTGTTTTTCTAAAGTTTCCTAATCTTGAGCCGAAATCAGTAAGATAGTCATATTTATATCTGAAGGGTAGTCAATGCCGCCATGCGTATAGAAAACGCTTATACAAAATCACTCGAAGTCCAAGAGTCTCTGAACACCTCGCTGAACTCAGCGCACGGTGCACAGTTCTCTTTGGTGCTTAGTTTGATGATGGCGCCTATTTACTCGCCCGACCTGCACCACATTTATAATAACTTGCCTGCGCAACACTATGCGCCGCAAAGTATTTACCCCAGCCATATTCCTACAGCCTTTGACCCACCAGGGTTAATTGACTACATCAATCGTCCGCCAGCGCACCATAATATTGTACTGGTCGAAGATACTTACAGCCGTAGTTTGGCGCGTAATATTCAAAGCGGCATGGGTGAAGCATTAGTCCAAGGCAATTCTGGCTACTTTAGTTGGTTGCGTGCTTTAACTGAAGAATACCCACGCCTGCAATTCATCACTACGCTTAAAGCGGCTAGTGCGCCTGCGCCTAACCAAGTGGCTGCTGCTTATGCTGAACAAGCTAAGCCAGATACAGCAACCCTTATCAAAGAATTAAACGCTATTAACGTTGCTGTTTAGTTTTTCTGATTAACTTTTCTGATTAATAACTTCTGCCATACGCTGCAAAGCTTCTTGCAGTTGTTCTGCTGTACAGCCAAAATTTAACCGCACATGACTGGCTTGCCCATAGGCTTCACCGGCTGACAAAGCTACGCCACCATTTAAAAAAGCAGCAGCAGGGTCAGCCATTTGCAAAGCTGACACATCTAACCAAGCCACGAAAGTTGCTTGGGGGCGCTGATAGCCAATTTGTGGGAAGCTTTGCAGCCAGTTTTCCAATAAATCCAAATTCGTATTTAAATGAACCTTCAAAGCTTCCAACCAAGTACCGCCTTCTTGCCAAGCGGCTTGCGCTGCAACCAAACCTAAATAGTTCATATCCGGCATTAAACCGCGCATGGCTTTACGGTAACTATCACGCAATTTTGGGTTAGGAATAACCGCCACAGCGCAAGACATTCCTGCAATGTTAAAGGTTTTGCTAGGTGCCATTAGCGTAACGGAACGCTGCGCTGCTACTGGGCTAACGCTGGCAAAAGGCACATGGCGCAAGTTAGGTTCAAGCAGCAAGTCACTCCAAATCTCATCAGAAATAACTAACAGATTTTTTGCTTCAGCAAGCGCGGCCAATTCTTCTAATTCAGCACGGCTATAAACCTTGCCCAGCGGATTTTGTGGATTACACAAAACTATTGCGGCTGTTTCAGGTTGCAAAAAAGCCGCTAAATTTTGCTGTGTAACTGCTTCGTTAACTGGCACATCAAGAGTTGAGCGTTCACGCAGCTTACCCAAAGCACGAATCGGTGGGTAAACTGGCGATTGCACTAATACGCCTTGTTCAGCAGTTAACCAAGCTTCAACAGCAAGGTTAAAACCTGGCACTACACCGGGAATCCACACCAACCAATCTTCTTCTACCTGCCAAGCGTATTGGCTGGCACACCAATCAATAAAGGCTTGGTTAAGCGCAGCAGGCACTTCGCCATAACCAAACACGCCGCGTGCAACGGCTTGTTGCAAGGCTTTTTGCACGGCGGGTGGTGAAGTTAAATCCATATCTGCTACCCACATGGGGATAACGTCTTGCTGCTCATAACGCTGCCATTTTAAGCTGGCAGTGTTTTTGCGTTCTACAGGTGTAACAAAATCAAAGTGCATAGTCATGCCCTAAATCACACTTTAAATTGTGCAATTTGTTGTTTTAAATGCTCAGATAAACCAGCCAAATCATTGCTTGAAACCCTAGTTTGTTCGGTAGCAGAAGCATTTGCTTCTGTTAACTGCACTAGGCGTACAATGTTATGGTTAATTTCTTCTGCCACGGCTGCCTGCTGTTCTGCTGCTGAAGCAATTTGATGGTTCATGTCTCGAATGTGTTCAACCGCACTAGCAATGGAATTAAGCGAACCAGTCGTGCTTTCTACCGCAGTAACGGTTTGCTCAGTTTCTTTAAGGCTTGCCGCCATAGCGTTAACAGCTTGATCTGCCCTTGCTTGCAGCTGCGTCACCATGCTATTAATTTCTTCAGTACTTTCATGCGTTCGGCTGGCTAAAGAGCGCACTTCATCGGCAACCACCGCAAAACCTCGCCCTGCTTCACCGGCACGAGCGGCTTCAATCGCTGCGTTAAGCGCCAGTAAGTTAGTTTGGTCAGAAACACTACGAATTACGTCCAGCACTGTACCAATGTTAGAAGAATCATTGCTTAGCTGATGAATCACTTCCGTTGATTCGTGTACTTGATGTGCTAAACGCGCAATAGCAGCAGTAGCAGCCTCCACATTAGTGCGCCCTTCAGTTGTAGACTTGTCAGTAGTGGTCGCAGCCGTAGAAGCATCGCTGGCATTACGCGCCACGTCTAAAAAACTGGCACTCATTTCATTCATAGCGGTAGCCACTTGATCGGTTTCTTGCGCTTGACGCTCTTGGTTATGAAAAGCTTGCTCTGATGCTGATGACATCTGTCCTGCTGCGGCTGCAACTAGATCAACCGAGCTTTTCACTTCGGTTACTAGGTGCTGAATTTTATTCGTAAAGGCATTGAAGTGCTGCGCTAATTCAGTCACTTCATCGCGGCCTTGCTGGCTAAGGCGTACGGTTAAATCACCATCACCACTGCCAATTTCACGCATCGCATTCACCGTTGCGTCTAATGGACGAGTGATTGAATTGGTAATAAACCAGCCCACAATCATTAACAGCAGCAATACCACAAAAGAAATTGCACCTAGGGTTTTTAAGCTATCAATAAACAGCGCATCAATGTCGTCAACATAAACACCCGTACCAATTAACCAATCCCACTCGGCGTTATAGCGCACGTAAGTAATTTTTGGCTGGGGCAATTCACTGCCTGGGCGATTCCAGTAATAGGGCATATAAGATTCGCCCGTTGCTAAAGCTTCGGCATTTAACAGGCTAAAAAACTGCTTACCGTTAACGTCTTTTAATTGGCCTAGGTTTGAACCACGCAATTTAGGGCTAGGGTGCGCCAGCATATTCATTTTAGAATCATGCACCCACACATAGTCATTGTATTGGCCATACGTCATGGCGCTAACCCTTTCTAGCAAGGCACTTCTAGCCTGCGCTTCGGTCAACTCACCTGTTTTTACACGTTTTTGATAATCAATCATCACACCTTCAGCAACATCAACCAAGTGGCTGATTTCTTGCAATTTCATGCGCTCCATTTCGTTATACTGCTGCTTTACCGCCACCAACAACATCAGCAGCATACCTATCACCGCAAGCAGATTAATGATCCAGATACGGTGCTCAATTCTTATTTTTCGGAGCATAGCAACCTCTAGGATTAAGCAAAAAAATTATAATAAGTAAAAAACAGCTTTACGTTTACGTTAAGAGTAACTCTAATAGATTTTAGTTTTGTTATTTTTTTGTTATCGAATACCCCAGTATACCTATGGAGATCAATCAATGTTCACCCTTCATCTTACACCAAGTTTTACTGACACTGATGCTTTAGGGCATATCAACAACACCCGCCTACCCGTTTGGTTTGAACGCGCCCGCAATGATTTATTCCGTTTATTTACACCAGACTTAGACCCTAAAAAATGGCGTTTAATTCTAGCCAGTATGAAAATCGACTTTTTAGGCGAGCTGTTTTACGGCGAAGACGTTGAAATCCGCACCTATTTAAACCGCATTGGTAATAGCTCTTTTGTGGTGGTTCAAGAAGCTTGGCAAAACGGCAAAATGGGTTCGCGGGGCGAAGCAATTCTAGTCCACTACAACTTTGCAACTAAGGCATCTATGCCCATTGAAGGCGAGCTGCGCGAGGCATTAACAGCCCACCTAATTACTGAATAAAACCACTGAATAAAACCAATAAACAGCTAACTAAAAACTAACCAAGGACGGCTAGTTTAGAAGTGAAACATAACACCTAAATGGGGGCGAAATATAACTTCATCGCTCTTGTCGGTATTAAAATTGTTAGGGCCATAAAGCGCCGAAACCGCACCAGAAACTACAAAATTACGGGTAATAGGCAGTTCATAACCCAAACGCAAATCGACACCTAATTTAGATTTAGCAGCCTTCTTTTTATCGCCATACCAATAATCTGCACCTAGCTGAAAAAAACTGCCACTTAAGTATTTTTCGTTGTAACGTTTAAAAGCAAACTCAAACACTTCGTACCTTTCACCCGAAGCCAAGCCCAACACCAAGGCTGAACGTCGCCCAACAGAAACCTGACCAGTTAAGTTAACCTGTCCATCGTCTTGGTTTTTATCCAACTGGCGAGCCAAATCATAACCAAAGCCAATACTTGTTGCTGCCTGAGCTGAACTCATCATTCCTAACAACAACACCAACCCTGCAAACAGGGGAACCCAAAAACGATTAAACATGAATGACTCCGATTATGGATATAAAAACTGAACTTAAAAAATAAGACAGCGCATCTTAAAATAAAAGCCGCCTGCTGCCTACTCTATGAGTATTTTAAGCTGACCACGCAACCATTTATCTAGTGCCTTTTTACCTTTTAAACCTAATTCCTCTTGTAACTTTTGTTCAGAAACTTCTTGTAAAAGTAATTGCACCCACGGAGCTAAG
>CAYJCB010000113.1:0-5396 GCA_964368615.1 uncultured Halomonadaceae bacterium
TTTCAAGACCCCTATGGCAGCCTTAGCCCACGCATGAGTGTTGCCGAAATTATTGCTGAAGGGCTTAAACTTCATCAGCCAAAACTCAGTAAACAAGCCGTAGAAGAACAAGTCTGCGAAGTATTGACTGAAGTCGGTTTAGATACAGCGACTCGTCACCGTTACCCGCATGAGTTTTCGGGTGGGCAACGTCAGCGCATTGCCATCGCCCGTGCGCTAATTCTTAAACCGCGTTTACTCGTGCTAGATGAACCCACTTCAGCACTGGATCGCAGCGTACAAGCCCAAGTGATAGAACTACTACGCGAACTGCAATTAAAACACCAACTAACCTACCTGTTTATCAGCCACGATTTACAAGTGATTAAAGCCTTAAGCCACCGTATTCTAGTGCTAAAAGATGGCAAGCAAATTGAAACAGCAGCAACAGAACAACTGTTCAAACAACCAGCTAGTGACTATACTCAGCAGCTTTTAAAAGCAGCTGGTTATTAATAACGTATTAATACTAGTTAAATGCTTATATTTAAATAACAATTATTAAAGAGTAAAATTATTATGATGGGTAATGCGCACCTTGCCTTTGGTACTGGGTCTTTTTTAATTGTTACCAGTCTTGTTGGGCATACGCCCGGCATTATAGAACTTGCAGCAGCAGCGTTAGGTTCGTTAATTCCTGATGCCGACCACCCCCGTTCTAAAGTGGGGCGTTGGCTACCGGGTATTAGCCACTTCTTTTACAGCTTTTGTGGCGGGCATCGGGGCTTTACGCATTCGGCTTTATTGGTGATTCCTATGCTGTTTTTTGCAGGCTGGTTAATGCAAGAACACAATAGTCAGTTAGGCTGGTTTGGAAATGATGCGCTACAAGGTTCTATTTACGGCGTGGGCTATTTAGCCATGCTGGCGTTTATTTTTGGTTTTTTATCGCACTTAATTGGTGATGCCATGACGACCGAGGGCTTAAGAATTTTATGGCCCTTAAAAACTAGGCTGCAACTGACACCTTTAAGGGCGGATTCTAAACTATTAAATATGTTTGCTTGGTTATTGTGCTTTGGTGGGTTAGGTATGCACCTGTACCATAACTATCAATCATTAGTCTAAAGATGCTTGTAATACAAAGCTTACTCAGTTAATTTATCGTTCGCTTTAACTTTTGATTAATTTAATGATATTGATCTATTCAGTGAAGTATCAAAAATAAAATTCATTTAGGATAAATCTGATGGTTTTTAAACCCTTTAGTGGTTTAGTTGCAATGGTAGCACTTGTGTTGATAACCACTGGTTGTGCAACCACTACCGATATTCGTGCTTTACAACCTGCTGAAGTGGGTGCCGCAGCGTCATTAAAAAGAGTGGGTGTTGCGCCTTTTAATCAGCAAGCTAAGACTAATGTTAGTTTAGACGCTAAAATTGAAGCAGAATTAGCAAATTACCAGTTAGAGCAAGGTGTCAATTATTACAGCGTAGTTGACCGTGCTAACTTAGAAACCATCATTAAAGAACAAAAACTGCAGTTATCAGGTTTAACAGATAGAAGCCAAGCCACTAAAATTGGTAAGCTTTCAGGCGCTCAAGCACTGGTAGTTGGTAACGTAAGCTCTGCCGGTATTGAAGATAGTGATTACCGTGAAGGTCGTGTTAAATATGTTAACTGTGATAGTAAAGGTAAAAACTGTACTAAATATGAATATACGGTTTCCTGTACATCTCGGACAATTAATTTAGGTGCACAAGTTAAATTAACAGATATTGAACGTGGTGATTTTATTACTGCTAATAATTATAACCAAAATAAAACTTGGAAAACCTGTGAAGATCGTAGTGATAGCCTTCCATCAAAAAGTCACGGTTTAGAGATTTTGGCCGATGAAATTGCTACTGCCTTTGTATTCCGTTTAGTGCCTCGTTATATTACTTTTAAAGTAGAACTCTACAAAAAAGCTGAAGTTAAATTAGAAAAACTACAGGAAGATCAGTTTAAAGCCGGTATTGAATTCATTAAAGCTGGTCGTATGGATCGTGCAGAAGACCTATTTGTACAGCTAATGGACGCAACTCAAGCTAAAAGCTTTGCTGTTGTTTATAACTATGGCGTAATAAAAGAAGCTGAAGGTAAGTTTGAAGAAGCCAAGAAACTTTACGAAACAGCTGATAAATTAACTTTAGCACCAGAGAAAAATATTAATACTGCGCTAGTACGTATTAATAAAATTATTTCTGATAAAAAAATAGCACTTGAACAGATAGGTAAGCAAGCTAAGCGTTAAATATTTAATATAAAAGCAAAAGAAAAGAGCCTAACTAACTAGGCTCTTTTTTTTATTTATAAAAGGAAAAATAATGATTAATCAGAAATCAAAAATGATTTGTACTGCCCTGCTGTGCGTATTATTAATGGCTGGCTGTTCCAGTAAACCCCCATTAGTTTTGCAGCCTGAAAAGCCTTTACCTGAATGGTATTTAAATCCATCAGCTAATTCTTTTGATACGCTAACGGGTATCGGTGGTGGCGCTACACTTGAGCAAGCAACGAATTCGGCTTTAAGTAATTTAGTTTCACGCTTAGGTGTTAGCATTGAATCTAAGTTTGAATCCACTACTGAAAGCACCCAACACACTTATTCTAATAATTCTGTTGAATACATAAAAAGTGAAGTGTCAAAAATTCGAGTTAGTAATTATGAGCTGGTTTTTTCTGAACAGATAAAATATAACCAATTTATTGTTATGGTTAAATCTAAACGATCTTTGTTTATAAAAGATTTAAGCCAGCAGATTAACGATAAATTGGCAAGTGAAAAACAAGCAATAAGAAACGCCAGCACTGACAATGCGCTAAAGCGTTACCATGTAGCAAAAAAAGTTGCTGAAGAATCTAAAAGTTTAGAGCCAGCCATTATTGTATTAAGCAGTATGGATAAAAACTTTAATAATGCTTATTACCAAAAAGAGCTCCAAAGCTTACAGGCACAAAGTGAACAGGCAAGGCAGCATATTTTGTTTGTAATACAGACAGATGATAAAAGTAAAAAAGCGGCTGAACCGATTAAAAATGCTCTATCGCAACAAGGCTTTCGTGTAGGTCAGTCAGCATCGCGTGATGGGGTGTTAGTTGTTAATTTAAAAACCCATTCACAAAGAAACGGTTCTATGGGCTTTCAAATTGCTGAAATGCTAGTTAATGTTAGCGTGACTGACCACCAAGGTAGATTAGTTGGCTCGAATAGTTTAAACCTGACTGGCCATGCAACACGTGGTTTTGATTTGGCAGAAACCGCAGCAATAGAAAGTTTTGCCGAAGAAATTAAGAAGCAAGGCATTGCTCAAGTACTAGGAATTGCTTTGTAGGCTTAAATAAGGCATCGCTGTATCAGTATTAACCTATGTTTAAGAAAGCTAAAAAAGCTAAATTAATACTTAGGCGCATTGACTCACTTGTAATTTACTGGTGTAGTTAACTAAAAAATAACCATGAGATTTAAAAGGAATACACTCTATGTTTAGCAAGCTTTCAATGGTACAGCGCCTACTTTTATCTATTTTAATCCCTATTTTTATTGGGTTTGCAATACTTGGCTGGCTAATCACACATCAGTTAAACGCCAGCTTACCGCCGCTGATTGAAAATTCGAGCAGCGCACAAGTGCAGGCTAGGGGTGCAGAAATAAGCCGTTGGTTAGAAGGTTATCAAAAATGGTTAAGGTCATTAGCGACTGCTCAAGAATTAAAAAATGTGACTGACCTTGAAGACCTAGTACCTTGGTTGGCTTTACAAAGAGGCAAAGATGAAACAGTTGAAAACCTTTATTTTGCTAACTTAGATGGTGATGCTGTTATTCATAATGGTGTTCTTGCCAACATTGGTAGTCGCTCTTACTTTGATGAATTGGTGCGTAAAGGCAGTCAGCAGAACGTATTAACCAATCCACTTATTTCTCTTTCTAGCGGTAATCCTATCGCTGTGTTAGGCGAAGTCGTTAAAGATGCCGAAGGTAATCGCATTGGTATGCTGGGTATCGCACTGACTATGAACGAGCTTTCTAATATTGCTAATAACCTAGAAATGGGGAAAGACAGCTATGGTTGGGTGGTTGATGGTACAGGTATTTTGGTTGCCCACCCATCACCGGCTGCACGTATGAAAATTAATGTGACTGAAGGCGATAAAAATGGTTATACCGGCCTTAGTGATTTAGGTAAAAAGTTTATTAAAGGTGAAGCAGGTATTGGCGATATTCTTAACCTACAACAAGAACCAGTCACGATGATTTGGCGCCCAGTTGCCAACACGCCTAACTGGACAGTTGGGGTTAGCGTACCTAAAAAAGTATTTACTGCAACAACGACTAGCCTGCTGCAACGTATTAGTTTGGTGATTCTATTAGTTGTAGCAGTATTAGCGGTAATTATTTTTATTGTTGCCCGTCAACAGGTGTCGCCGATTCGCAATATGGTGCAGCGTATGCACGAAATAGCTGAAGGTGAAGCCGATTTAACTCAAACTTTAACCATTGATCGCCAAGATGAATTGGGCGAACTAGCGAAAGGGTTTAACCTATTTATTGAACGCATTCGTGAGCTGATTCAAACCATAGGCACTAACGCCCAACAGCTTGCCGCTAGTGCTAATCAAGTTGAAAGCAGCAGCCACAATATGGGCGAGGCCATGTACAAGCAACAAGCCGAAGTCGACCAAGTGGCTGTGGCAATGAACCAGCTAGTGGCTACGGTTGAAGAAGTGGCGCGTCACGCACAACAGGCATCAGACGCTGCACAAATCGGTGGCGAAGAAGCCACTTTGGGTACTCAGCAAGTAGAAGCCGTGGTAATTTCGATTAAAGAACAGGCTATCGTTATCAATGAAACTGCACTTGAAATTGAAAAGCTGCAACAGTCTGGCCAACAAATTGGCGAGGTTATGGTTGTTATCCGTGGCGTTGCTGAACAAACTAACCTCTTGGCTTTAAACGCAGCGATTGAAGCAGCGCGTGCTGGTGAAGCGGGCCGTGGCTTTGCGGTTGTTGCCGATGAAGTTAGAACACTGGCAGCGCGTACCCATGAATCTACCGAGCAAATTCAAACGACTATTGACGAGCTGTTAAAACATATCGCACAAGCCGTAACCGCCATGCACACCAGCAGTAAAGGCAGCAGTAAAACGGTTGGCAATGCTGAAAAAGCTGGTCAAGCTTTGGCAAGCATCAATCAAGCAATTGATAATATTGAAGGCATGAATATACAAATTGCTTCTGCTACACAAGAACAAAGCAGCACGGTTGACGAGCTTAATCGTAACCTTGAACGCATCGTAGAGCTTAGCAATTCAACCAGCAGCGCATCACAAGACGTTGCCAGCAGCGGCACTCAGTTAAACCAACTCGCCAGCGA
>CAYJCB010000114.1:0-5283 GCA_964368615.1 uncultured Halomonadaceae bacterium
TCTACTTTAAAAAGTTTATATACAACCCTTGAGCAAGCAATGGAGTTTTATCAGTCGTCAGATATTGATCACCGGCTTGCCCATGCAGTATGTAGTATTTGGGGTATGACTTTTGATGAAAATGCTACCGGTGAAGTTACAGAGCTTTTGAGTGACACTTTGGAGAAGCTACAGGCTTTGCATAAAACCATACGAGGACTACAACAAAGCGGCTTGTATATGCTAGTTGATCGTAATGCCCAGGTGGAAAGTGGATTACACCGTACGAATATTCTCAACCATGACCCTCACTACAGGCATGTAGCAACGCTCTGGGAACTACTGGGTCGTAGCCAGGCGGGTATCAGAGTAACCGCTGAAGATCGTTTTAAGCGAAACCAGTCTCTGGCTCAGGCATATTCAAGGTATGCAGGTCTTGTCCTGCGAAGAAGTTTACAACCCTATTTGAATGGGAAGGATGAAGCTGAGTGGGCTGGTAGATACCTGAAACTTCGTCAGAACGGACTGGAGTGGGAGTTGATCAGCACTAGAGAAAGTTCAGCCGATGAGCAGGTGTTGTTGACTGTTGTTCCATGGTTCACCTTTGGTGAGCGACTTGAACAAGAGTTACCAAGAAATCGTTTTATAGCGTGGCCACCATTAGGTTCTGAGTTACCTAGCGATGCCTATGCAGAGCAATGGGTACCGTTGTCACCGTCTGATATGTATTGTGAAGAAAGGTTTGGCCTGATTGTGGATCAAACTCTACAAGGTGTTTTGTTAAAAAATTTCTGTTTGCCTTTGACCAAAGTGCCGACAACCGTCATGAAACTTGCCAGTGGTATTGCTAGCTTAACAGTGTGCTCAAAATCTAAATCCATCACGGTTTGTGATGAGATCAGCCATGGAGAGCTAAAAGGTTTGCAAGATCTGCTGAGGTCCGAAAACTGTTCAGATCTACTAGCTGATTTACAGGCCCGTAATGAAGAAATAAAGACACTGAAAAAGTGCCCAGTTTGTGCACAAAAAGTCCGGTTTTTATTTCAGGCTCCGTCTGGCTTCAGTGCGGACTGTACTAAATGCGGGGTTAAACGTTATTTAGATGGTCGAATAGGGCAGCGGAAGTACCAGCAAACTATAGGAGGAGAGTGTGATTTTCATAACCTTGGACGCAGGGCTTGGTCAATTAATATTGACAATTGACCTATATGCTTATGTAAGTGTAACAGCAACCTCACCTTTTAGTGCCATCTCATATCACTAAACTCCACTGTTCTGGACCAATTCCAATATGCACTTCAATGCGTTCTATCGGTTAGTCGATTACTCTTATGAGTTCTCGTTGACGGCGGTAATGCCTTTTATTTTATCACGCTAGGGCTGAGGACGGTTTTGCAGCTATTTCTTAAAGGTAAGCGCTACTAGACTAAAGTATATGATCGGTGTTTAAGTTTAATTAAATCAATTATTTAGCTGGTTATTTGCGTATGAAACACTAACAACCTAAGTGCTGTGCTACCGCACCATAAGCTTATTAGTTTATTCTTTTTTTAGCAGCTAAATTTTAGTGGCTACGCACCAAATCTGGCGGCCGTATGATTGGCGTCTAAGCCACCAGATTTGAATTAACTTAAAGACCGTGCATTACACTGAGCCTTTTGTGGACTTTAGTTAGAGCTAAAATCAACTTTAGGATAACCTGTAATCAATTTTTTGTAAATATCGATTACAGGTTGCAGGTGTATAGCTAAGTCCAAATTTGGATTTACTATGAAAAAATACTTAAAGGATGATAACGCAGTGCGCATTATGCGCATGAGCGAAGTAATTAAAGCTGCGGGCTACAGCCGTGCCAGCATCTACAAATTCATGGCTGAAGGCTCTTTCCCTAAATCGAAAAAACTAGGTTTACGTGCCGTAGGTTGGAACTCCCAAGAAATTCAGGCATGGGTTAATGAAAAACTTGCTGGGGAGGATGCAAATGGATAAGCACGAAGTATCTCTCACTCTGATCACCAGCTCACAGCCTAAAGTGTTAACAAAACAATGTAGCTTGGACAATGCCGGCACTATGCATTGTAAAGCTAGCGCGAATATGTATATGGGTGAAGCGCAGCAGGTGCAGGTTACAACTGCAAATGATTTTGCCAACTTGCTGCAAAGCCTAAGCCACAACCAAGCGCTTTGCTACGGCGTAGCTCATGTTTCTAATATTCGTATGCTTAGCCTTACAGAGTACGAAAAGCAGGGCAAGCCTGCTGACGCAATAACCCGTACAAAAGATCGATTGGCATGGCCTACCGGTGGTGGTGGTGTGCTGATGTTGGATTATGACCCCCAAGAAGGACAGCTAGCACTAAGCAAAGTACAGCTACTGAAAATCTTAATCGAGGTAATGCCAGAGCTAGAAGCTAGTGCATATGTATGGTGGCTCAGTAGCAGCAGCTTGATTTATAACGGGGTAGAGCAACTAACCGGCATACGCGGCCAGCGTGTTTACATTTTTGTTGCTGATGCTCAAGACATACCCCGAGCCGGTGATATTCTGTTTAAACGTCTATGGCTGGCAGGTCATGGTTTTTACATGATTAGCCGCGCGGGTACTGCGTTGGAGCGTACCTTGATTGATGCTAGCGTGTGGCAGACAAATCGTCTAGATTTTGCAGCAGGTGCTCAATGCATGCCGCCGCTAGAGCAGCGCAGAGGAGTACCAGAGGCGCACGAAGGTGCATACCTTGACACTACAATGGTTTTGCCTGATTTAACGCTAGAAGAAGAGGAAGACCTACAGGAGATTAAAGACAAATTAAAAGATCAAATAGCGCCTAATGCACAAGTACGACGTGCCGAATACATTGAAAAAGAAGCACGAAACCTGCTAACTAGTGCAGGCAAAGATGTTAGCGACGGGGCACTAAAAAATGCAAAAAACACGATAAGTCGAGCGGTTCAAGGTGGAGTTTTAGCAGGTGACTTTATCATTATGCTAGATGACAAAACCGAGATCACGATAGGCGAGCTGTTAGATAATCCTAGCAAGTATCACAAACGAAACACCCTAGACCCCCTAGAACCTGAATATAACGGGCATAAAATTGTGGGTATTTTGTATTTGATGGGTGGTCAACCTAATTTATTCAGTCAGGCGCACGGCGGTAAAAAATACCGTCTAATAAGAGAACCTAGAGAAATTCAACAGGTCGAGGGTACTACCACCGAGACGACACATAGAACGCTAGAATACATGCGTCAGTTGCCTGAAGTGTTTGATCTAGGTGATTTAATTGTGCTGGTTAGAGATGGCAAAATCCACCGACAAACCCACAGCACTTTAGCCTACTGGTTAGGTTCGGTTGCACAGTTTTTTCAATACAACAAAAATTTAGAAAAGCGCCTGCTAGATCCCCCCGTCAAGGTACTTAATCAGATATTAGATCTTGGTGAGGGGCGAAAACTAAAACAGTTAAAAGCGGTTATTACAGCACCCGTTATAACTAAAGCCGGACGGGTAATTGATCGTACTGGTTATGATACTGAAACAAAGCTTTACCTTGATATGCAGCAAGACCCACTACCAATCCGAAACGAAGTAACAGATGACCATGCCAGAGCAGCGCTTGATTTTCTGATGCACCCGTTCAAGGATTTTATGACGGCAACACCAGTAGATAAAGGCGTTCTTTTAGCAAGCATTTTAACGGCGGTACTTAGGCCAGTGCTAAAAACAGCTCCCGCAATTGCGCTCGACGCACCAGTGCAAGGCAGTGGCAAAACTTACCTAGCCCAGTGTTTAGGCGCATTATCTACGGGTGAGACACCAGCGGCTTACCCGCATACGTCAGGCCGTGACGATGAGGAGGTTCGTAAGCGCATTACAACGGTACTCGTTAGCGGCGCTCGTGTATTGGTGTGGGATAATATCTTAGGTATTTTTGACAGTGCAACTATTGCAACATTCTTAACTACAGAGGTTTTTAACGACCGCATATTAGGAAAAACTGAAGAAATTAGTATGCCGAACCGTATGCTAATGATTTTGACGGGCAATAATTTAACGCTGGCAGGTGATTTGCCACGGCGCGTAATTGTGTGCAGGTTAGATGCTCAGGTAGCAAACCCAGCAACACGAAAATTCAATAGCAACCCACTTGAATATATTACAAAAAACCGACAGCAATTAGTACAGGCTGCACTAACGCTAGTTAAAGGTTATTTTCAGAGCCTTGATTATGCAATGGGTGGAGCTGTACCAAATGAAAGCACGGCCTCATTTGAAGAGTGGGATCACATGGTTAGGCAGACAGTGGCATGGGTGCCAAAAGGGTTAGGTATTGACGGCTATGTTGATCCTGCTGAGGCGTTAAAGCAGGCAGTAGCAACAGACCCCGAGGCCGAAACGTTAAGAGGTGTCCTTAACGGTATTCAAGCGTTGATGGGTGACCGATGGTTCGAGGCTAGAGAGTTACACAAGAGTATAAATGCCAACACTGGTGGTGCTGAGCTAGGTGAGCTGCTACAAGACTTAACAGGTACACACCAATTAACGTCAAGAGGTTTAGGCCGCATTCTTGGTTATCGTGTTGGCCGTATAGTAGGGAATCTGAAAATAGAAAAAATTGATGGTGGCCGTGTGATTCGCTGGCGTGTGGTTACGGTGGAGGCAGAACAGGCCGCAGCGTAATACAGTAGATCGCCCTTTTTTAGGGCGTTCTTACTTTAAACTACAGTTTAATCGGTTTATTCAGTTTAATTCCCAGCTAACCAGACTGATTTGTTTTTAGTATCAATAATAAAGGGGGTGAAAGTACCCGTTTAAACCGCACAAACCGAACAAGCCCTCATTCCTTGAGCTTAGTTTACGAGAAGATAAGCGCTAACAGCACTTTTTAAAAGAGGCCAAATTATCCTTAGGTAAAAACGACTTGAGTGTCCTTGAAGGTGTTACACAGTCGCAAATTTATGAGCTCATGAACCAAGCTGACTAGCTAAAAAAGGGGGCTAATCTCTTACTGTTCAGTGCGAGTGGCTTAGGCAAAACTCACATCGCAAGTAGCATTGGCTATGGCCTATTAGAGCAAGGGTACGCATTGGCGCTCTATATAGAGACTGGACTGCGGAACAGGCAGGGGTCGTGCGTACACGCTTAGCGCACAGATTTACCAAGATGCAGGCCAACAAGCTGAATAGATTCGCCAAACATGGTTTAAGCCCATTCAACGTGCTGATGCCACAGACGTGGCAAAAAGCTTATGCAAGAACTCATAAAAATAATCACAGCACCCGACTTACCGATAGAACTTATTG
>CAYJCB010000115.1:0-5211 GCA_964368615.1 uncultured Halomonadaceae bacterium
GGGTCTTCTAACAGCCAACTAATCGGCACTTGAAAAATAGCGTCTAGCTCGTCTTCACATAGGCAAAAATCCAACTTTTCAGGCACTAAAGCAACGTAGGGCGTAACTTTTATGCCATGCAAAGAAACTACGTCGCTCAGCGCCCCTAACGGCTGCACCTGCTGTGGATTCAAGCCTATTTCTTCTTTTGCTTCACGCAAGGCAGTGGCATAAAGGTCAAAATCTTCTGCATCACGTTTACCGCCAGGAAAAGCTACCTGCCCTGGGTGGCTTTTAAGGTGTGAAGTGCGGCGGGTTAAAATAATTTCTGGTTTTTTCCCACTAGTAATCGCCAGCAACACCGCTGCTTCTGGCATATCACTCACCAGTTGCTGCGGCTGATAGCTTTGCATTTTACGTGTTAAATTATCCAGTAATAATGGCATTTTAAACCTGACTAAATGTTAGTTTTATTTATCTAATTTGGCTTCAATGCGATCCATCTGCTTACGTAAGACTTCCATATTTTCACGCATCCAATGAATTTCAGCCGCCTCACCCTCGCCCGTTTCAATCTCATAAAGCGCACTTTCTTTTTGCATCACATCTAGCACTATACCGATCATCATGTTTAAAAAGACAAAAGAATTAAGAAAGATAAAGGTTAAAAAATAAATCCAACTATAGGGATAAAACTCCATCGTTGGGTAGAGCACCGCCGTTGCCCAGCTTTCAAAAGTGGCCACCTGAAAAAGCGTTAACATCGACAGAGAAATATTGCCCCACAACTTAGGGTTAACCTCTTCAAACAAGAAGCTACCCACTGCACCGTAAATATAAAAAATAATAAACATCAGCAAGGCAACATAACCCATGCGCGGCAAAGACTTGACCAAGGCAGAGATTAAAATCCTTAGTTCTGGCACCATCGACACCAGACGCAATACCCTAAACACCCTTAATAAACGGGCTAGCAGTATCATTTCCGAGTAATTCATCGGCACTAGACTGGCTAGCACGATGATAAAATCAAAAACGTTCCAGCCTTGTTTGAAAAAGTTGAGTATATATTTTTCTGCGGCTAACCGAATCAATATTTCAACCAAGAAAAATACCGTAACAACCCAATCCAGCCAATAAATAATTCGCTCAAAGCGACTTGATTCATCATAAGTTGTAGCACCAATCAGCAACGCAGAAACAACAATAATACTAATAACAGCCATTTCAAAAAGCTTATTTGAACGTAACTTTTCTAGCCGTTCACGCCAATAAACTGCGTTCTGTTTCATTACTGCCTTTTCTCCTTAACAAGGTTGAACTTATATTTTCTTAGGATAAACCGCGACTGCTGTGCGTAATTTTTCTTGCCCAAAACACGCCATGCGTGAAAATTCTGTGCGTGAAATAGGCACTTGTTGAGTGTCGACCAATGATTTTTGGTCGTCTTCATCAACATCTGGGTCGTGCAAATAAATAAACTGCTCATCTATGGCGGTGACCACGACCCAATGTGGGCTTTTTTCGCGGCTAAAACGCCAAGAGCTAATCAACACCAGCGGTACACCACCGGCATCTAAAATGGCTTTTAAATCTTGCTGGGTTACTTCGGCAAAGTTTTCTACTATGTCAGTTTCTGCCAGCTGCGCTTTAAAATCCTCATGCACTAAAGACAACACACTTTTTTTAACCAGATTACGCACACCATTAATAAACAACGGGCCTTCCACATTCAGCCACAATTCAACCCTAAAGCCACGTCGCCAAGCCGCCAATGCCAAACCACGCGGGCCACAACCACCATGCCCTGTAGTCATAAAAATAGTGGTGGCTTCACGCCACAGCTGCAATTCATGCTGGCGGCTTAATACCGTGCTGTCGTCTTGCGCCTTCATTGCCATTAATAAACAAGACGGGCCACAAGTAAACGGCAAAGTTTGTTGGTAATAAGGAATTTCTCGAACTAAACCAGCTGGTACTTTATGCAGGCGTTTTTGAAAGCGCAGCGCATCGGCGTGGTCTTCGTAATAATCGGTATAATGCCCAAACTGGCGATAACCTAAACGCTCGTATAAACCGATAGCTGCGGTATTGTCGGTACGCACTTCTAGGCGCAAAGTCGTAGAACCTGCTTCTAAAGCCAAGGTTTCTGCCTGCTGCATTAGGTATTCACCCAAGCCTTGCCCCCGAAAAGCTGGGTCGACCGCCACAGAATAAATTCTAGCCAGCGCTGTGCCTCGGTGAAACAGTAGCAACAAATAAGCCGCTAAAACCTTGCCTTCTGCGGTCGGCATTTCTAGCAACTGCACAGCAGCGTGGCCTTTTTGAATTAACCAACGAAACTGCCTTCGGGTCAGTAAATCGCCGGTAAAACAGCGAGCTTCTAAAGCAAGTAGGCTAGGTAAATCTTCAATAGAAGCTTCGCGTAAGGTCTTCTTGTCTACTAAGCCTTCTTCTAGGTATTCGCTCATGTTTTTTGCAAGCCTTCTAATGCTTGGTGAATGCGTAATAAACCCTGTTCAACAACAGCGCGTTGCCAATCGTCAGCAGCAGGGTAAAAGTGGGCGAATAAATTTTGCTGTATTTCTTGCTGCACAGACGCATCTAAACCTGTCACCGGCTGGGTGGCTAACCAATGGTCAGCGCGTAGCACGTTAAAAAGGTTTTGGGTGCTGCCCGTACCAAATTCTAACGTGACAAAACAGCAAGCGTCGGGCAAAAGTTGCTGCCAAAAGTAATCAATTAAGCCCAGTTTAGGAACCGATGAAGAAGTGCCTAAAAAAGGCTCGGTGACTGCTGCGCCGTACCAACTTTTAGCCCAGTTCACGCCAAGGCTAGCCGGTGGGTGGTCGCAAATCACTTCGCCAACAGCATAATCACCCAAGCCAGTGTGTACATCAATAATCGCCACGGCTTTACGCTGACTTAACTGCAATTCTTCAGCAAGCTGTTCTAATATTAAACGTGACCAGCTAGGCGCTTTACCACCATAAAACAAACCTTGTGGGTGGGTGTATTGCCCACTACTAACCGCTTCTTCATATAAGCTTTCGCCCCAAGCATCGCGGTAATCGGCTAATTCTTTATCAGCTTTTATTAACGATTTAGGTTGCCAATCGGCTGGAATCAAGGCATCACTTAAAACACCATAACCTTTAGCATCTGGCAAAGCTTTAAAATCTACAAAATTACGGTTTAAGTCAATACCGGCTTCATCAACGCGGCGTAAATTAGAAAACCCCCAAGGGTTCATGGCGTGTAAAAATAAAAGCGCCGTATCTGCAGGCAACGCAGCGGCAGCATCTAACCAAGCCGATTGAATTGCAGAACCAGCAAAGCCTTCAATACCATGCGTAGCTGATTGAACAACCAATAATTTAGGTGCATTTAAAGCGCCCAACCAAACGGCATCTAACGCTAACTCTTCACCAGCAGCGCCTAATAAAGGGTGCTTAAAACTGGTTTGCCAGCTTGGCGCAGCGGCTTGAACTTTGCTTAAAAATGCAGCGCGAGCGGTTTTATAACAAGTCGAAAAATAGGCAGACATTTTTACAGCCTCTAAGTAGTCATGGGCTAAGATTACGCCTAGCTAGACTAGTGCGCTAGCGTATTAAAAAAACTCTATTTAACACTTGCTTAGTAAAGCGTTCAGCCCGATAGTGCTGCAATTGATTACCCTGAGGTTTCCTATGACTCGCCTGAAAATTATTGTTGATAAAACCACCGATTGGCTGGCTTACCACCCCACCGAAGACCTGCTGACTGCCCATGAATACTTGTCTAAGAGCAGCACAACAGAAAACACTGCCACCCAAGTCATTAACCTGTGCAACAGCTACCGCTACCTTAGTTATGGCTATTACACTTCTTTGTTAGCTGAAGCACGCGGTCACAAGGTTATTCCGTCGATTCGCACCGTCAACGACCTTGGCAAAAAATCCATTTACGGCTTAAATTTAGACAACCTAAATAGCCTGTTAAATAAACTAGTCAGCCGTGATGCACTGTTAAAAGCGGAGCTAGAAGAAAATCAGCGTTTAGAAGTCACTTTATGCTTTGGGCAAACACGCTTTACAGCCTTGGCTGATTTAGCTCGGCAAATATTTGAGCAGTTCCCTTGCCCCATTTTAAGTGTGACCTTTCGTAAAAACCAAGATTGGCAAATTGAAGCAATACGCCCTGAAGGTTTAAAACACTTAACCGGCGAAGATGAAGATTTATTTGCACGCGCTTTAGACAGCTACAGCCGCAAAATTTGGCGCAAACCCAGTGCTAAAAAGAAATACCGCTACGACCTAGCAATACTGGTTGACCCACTAGAAAAACTGCCACCTTCTGACCCCGATGCTTTAAAGTTTTTTATTAAAGCCGGTAACAAGCTGGGCATAGACGTTGAGCTAATCGAAAAGAAAGACTTCAGCCACCTTGCCGAATACGATGCGCTGTTTATTCGTGAAACCACTTCCATCAGCAACCATACTTACCGCTTTGCTAAAAAAGCCGAAGTCGAAGGCATGGTGGTTTTTGATGACCCCACCTCGATTTTGCGCTGCTGCAACAAGGTTTACTTGGCTGACTTGCTGGCAAGTAAAGGCATTCCTATGCCACAAACCACCTTCCTTTATAAAGACAATATAAAAGAACTGCGGCAAGTAGCTAAGGCCATGACCTACCCTGCGGTTTTAAAAGTGCCCGACGGTGCTTTTTCTAAAGGCGTGGTGAAGGTAAACGACCAAGCAGAATTATTAGAGCAGGCTGCCCACTACTTTAAGCAATCGGCAATTTTGCTAGTGCAAGAGTTTATGTACACAGATTACGACTGGCGTATTGGTATTTTAAATAATAAAGCCATTTTTGCCTGCCAGTATTTTATGACCAAAGGCCATTGGCAAATTTACAACCACACCACTGGCGAAGCGGAATCAGGCGGTTTTGCAACCTTACCCATTCACCAAGTACCCGCACAGGTTTTGAAAACTGCCCTGAAAGCCACTAAACTAATTGGTGATGGGCTTTATGGCGTGGACTTAAAACAAAGCGGCGACCGAGTAGTAGTGATTGAAGTCAACGACAACCCGAATATTGATTCCGAAGTTGAAGACCTTTATTCCAAAGAAGACCTTTACCTACAAGTGATGGGCGAGTTTTTACGCCGCTTAGAACTAAGAAGCAGCGGGCAGGGTTAAATCATAAAAGACTAGAAAAAGACCAATAAAAAGGGCAGCTAGGATT
>CAYJCB010000116.1:0-5138 GCA_964368615.1 uncultured Halomonadaceae bacterium
CAAATGGTTTTCCAGCTAGGTCAACAATCGTTATTGATGGGTGACAACCAAGGGCAAATCAGCCAGTGGTTTATGGTCAGAAACGAGGATAACAATCAGCGCCTAACCCATATTCGCACTTTAAAACTGGGTGATGCACCCATTGAGTTTTTAGAAGCTGAACAGCGCCGCAAAGGTTTTGTTGCTATAGACAGCACAGGGCGAGCTGGTGTTTTTAATACCACTGCCGAGAAAAAAGCCCTTGATGTGCAACTGCTTACTGGCAGCAAAGTAGCCTTAATTAGCATGGCACCACGCGCTTCTATGCTGTTGTTGCAAGATGACCAAGGCGCTGTGCATAACTTTGCGATAGATAATAAACACCCAGAAACTTCGCTTAAATCCCTTTGGGGCAAGGTGTGGTACGAAGGTTACGAAGAGCCTGAATACACTTGGCAGTCGTCTTCTGCTTCCACCGAATTTGAACCTAAGTTCAGCTTAACGCCCTTAGCGTTTGGTACGTTAAAGGCCGCCTTTTATGCCATGTTGTTATCGGTACCCTTGGCGGTTTGTGGTGCTATGTATACCGCTTATTTTATGGCACCCGCCGTACGCAACAAGGTAAAGCCTGTTATTGAATTAATGGAAGCCTTGCCCACGGTTATCCTTGGCTTCTTTGCTGGGCTATTTCTAGCACCCTTTATGGAAAGCCATTTAACTGGCGTGTTTGCGCTGCTCCTAATTCTACCGCTGGGGATTCTTACCTTTGCCTTTGCTTGGGCGCAGCTACCCAACAGCATTCGCCACAAAGTGCCTGAAAGTTGGCACCTAGTGCTAGTGATTCCATTGGTTACTTTTCTTAGCTGGCTGTCTTTTACTATGAGCCAGCCGCTAGAACTGTGGTTTTTTGCAGGCGATATGCGCAACTGGTTAACCAATGATTTAGGCATTAACTTCGACCAGCGTAACGCTATGGTGGTGGGTTTTGCGATGGGTTTTGCAGTTATTCCTACTATCTATTCGATTGCTGAAGATGCCCTTTATGGCGTACCTAAATCGTTGAGTCATGGCTCACTTGCCTTGGGTGCAACCACTTGGCAAACCATGGTTAGAGTGGTTCTACCCACTGCCAGCCCAGGTATTTTTTCTGCAGTCATGATAGGCATGGGTCGTGCTGTTGGCGAAACCATGATTGTGTTAATGGCAACCGGCAACACCCCCATTATGAGCGCCAATATTTTTGAAGGTATGCGTACCCTCGCTGCAAATATCGCCGTAGAAATGGGTGAATCAGCAGTGGGCAGCAGTCATTACCGAATTTTATTCCTAGCAGCCTTGGTACTTTTCTTATTCACCTTTGTGGTTAACACCTTAGCGGAAATTGTGCGCCAAAGAATGCGTAAAAAGTACAGTACGCTTTAATAGCAATTTTAGGAGTTAATGCTAATGCAGGTTTCATTAAAAGATTGGATTCGCAGCGGTTCACCTTGGATTTGGTTAAGCGCCAGCGCTGTTGCGATTAGTGTGGTATTAGTGCTGGGATTACTGGGCGTTATTGCTTCACGCGGGCTGGTGCATTTTTGGCCTGCCACGCTACAAGAATATACCTACACCCAGAGCCAAGATTTACAGATTCAAGTCTTAGGCGAACAAGTGCAGCGCGAACAAGTAACCGCTGAACAAATTCGTAACTCAGGCGTTGCTGTGCCGCAAGGCATCGACTTATTAGATAGACAATTAATAAAAGTAGGTAACCGTGATGTGTATGGTTCAGATTTTCGCTGGGCGTTAGAAAACCAGCTAAGCAACCTAAATTACCCAACCCACGCCACTACTTTTGAACGCTATGAACAAGGTAACTTTTATGGCTTTATTTTAGGCATTAAAGAAAATGGACAAGTCATAGCCCAGCAAGAAAAAGGCAGCAATCAACTTTGGCAAGCGGTAGAAGAACGCATTCAACAAACCCGCCTTATTCATCAGCAAATTCAAACATTAGAAAAAGGTGCCATTGGTGCCATCAACTACCAGCTTGAACAGCTACGCCTTGATAAAAGACGCTTAGAGCTAAAAGGCGAAGATACACCTGAAAACCTAGCTAAACTTCAGGCTGAAAAAGACCAACAGCAAACTAAATATGCCCTATTAGAAACAGAACTAAGAACACTTTATAAATCATTAGCAACCACTAGCCTGCAAGTAGTTACGGCTGACGGGCAAAGCAAAGAAATTAACTTTAGCCAATTAGTACGTGCCTACCAGCCCAACAATATGAGCATTTGGCAAAAAATAAGTCACTACTTTGCCAAACTGTGGGAGTTTATGTCACAAGACCCACGTGAAGCTAATACGGAAGGCGGCATTTTTCCAGCCATCTTTGGCACAGTGATGATGGTGCTGATTATGTCGTTGGTAGTTACCCCTTTTGGCGTAATCACCGCTGTTTACTTACGCGAATATGCGCGCCAAGGTTTTATTACCCGTGTGATTCGTATCGCGGTTAACAACCTAGCCAGCGTACCGTCGATTGTTTACGGCGTATTTGGTTTAGGCTTTTTTGTGTATTTTATTGGCGGCAACCTAGACAAAATTTTCTACCCAGAAGCCGCGCCAGCCCCGACTTTTGGCACACCTGGCCTGCTGTGGGCTTCTTTAACTTTGGCGTTACTTACTTTACCCGTGGTTATTGTAGCGACCGAAGAAGGCTTATCGCGCATTCCACGTTCAGTCAGAGAAGGCTCACTGGCCTTGGGCGCAACTAAGCTAGAAACCCTATGGCGCATTGTGATTCCTATGGCTAGCCCCGCGATGATGACTGGCGTAATTCTAGCCGTAGCGCGTGCCGCTGGTGAAGTAGCACCGCTGATGTTGGTGGGCGTGGTTAAGTTAGCGCCTAATCTACCTTTGGATATGAACGCACCCTTCTTACACCTAGAGCGCAAATTTATGCACTTGGGTTTTCATATTTACGATGTAGGTTTTCAAAGCCCTAACGTAGAAGCAGCAAGGCCTTTAGTGTATGCCACTGCTTTAATGCTGGTGCTGGTGATAGCAGTATTAAACCTAACGGCTATCACCCTGCGTAATCGACTCAGAGAAAAATACCGCGCGTTAGATATGTAGTTTTTTACGTCGCTCGTTAAATAGATAAATAGATACAAATAAAAGGTCATTAGAATGAATAACACCCCAAATAGCACCACAAGAGCACCGGCCATAAAAATGGCTGATTTAGGGCGCAACACCCAGCAACTTAACCTAGCAGCAGAAACCACCAGCATTGATGTTCAAAACATGAACCTCTACTACGGCAAAAGCCAAGCTTTAAACAATATTACTTTGCAAATTCCTAAGCAACGCGTTACCGCTTTTATTGGGCCTTCTGGCTGTGGAAAATCGACCCTGCTGCGCTCTTTTAACCGCATGAATGATTTGGTTGATGGTGTCAGTATTGATGGCGAAGTGAATATAGATAACCAAAACATCTACGCTAAAGGGGTTGATGTGGCCGATTTACGCCGCCGCGTGGGCATGGTGTTTCAAAAGCCTAATCCTTTTCCGAAATCTATTTATGAAAACGTAGCCTATGGTTTGCGTATTCAAGGCATTAACAATAAACGCCTGTTAGATGAAACCGTGGAATGGGCACTAAAATCAGCTGCGCTTTGGGAAGAAACCAAAGACCGTTTGCATGAATCGGCCTTGGGTATGTCGGGTGGGCAGCAGCAGCGTTTAGTGATTGCCCGCACCATAGCCATTAAGCCTGAAATTTTGTTACTTGATGAACCTGCTTCAGCCCTTGACCCTATTTCTACCTTAAAAATAGAAGAGCTGATTCACAACCTGAAAGACAAGTTCACCATTATTATTGTTACCCACAATATGCAACAAGCCGCCCGTGTTTCTGACTACACCGCCTTTATGTACCTAGGTAAAGTGATTGAATTTGATAGCACCGATAAGCTGTTTACCAACCCTAGTCAAAAACAAACCGAAGACTATATTACGGGTCGCTATGGCTAACTTTTTAACCACTTTTTTACAGTCAAACTTTCCTTATTTACGAGCCAAGAAAATGAAAATAAACCAAGAAACGCACAGCACGCATATTTCTCAAAAATTTAACCAAGAGCTAGAAGAAATTCGTAGCCAGCTGTTAGAAATGGGTGGCCTAGTCGAGCAGCAAATCCATGATGCCATTCAATCGCTAACAGAAGGCGATACCCAGCTTGCTAAAGAAGTCTGTGAAAAAGACCATCAGGTTAACCAGTTGCAACTCGACATAGATGAGCAGTGTACAAAGATTCTGGCGCGTCGCCAGCCAGCGGCTTCTGATTTACGTTTAGTCTTAGTGGTGATACGTGCCACAGCAGACTTAGAGCGCATTGGTGATGAGGCTAGCAAAGTAGCCAAAGCTACGTTAAAGCTTGCTGAAGAAGGCACTTCACCTAGAGGTTACATAGAAGCCAGACACCTAGGTAACCTTGTTCGTAAAATGGTGCAAGATGCATTACACGCCTTTGCGCGTTTTGATACGGCACAAGCCTTAGCTGTGTTGCATGAAGATAAAAATGTTGACCTAGAGTACCAGTCAGCAACCCGCTCGCTGGTTACTTTTATGATGGAAGACCCACGCGCTATTTCACAAGTAATGAACATTATGTGGGTTTTACGTTCACTAGAAAGGGTTGGCGACCATGCCAGCAACCTAGCAGAATACGTGATTTACCTAGTGGAAGGGCAAGACGTGCGCTACACCAAAACAGAAGTAATAGAAGCAGCGCTTACTCGCCCAAAGCACTCACAGAAGTAGTTAGATTAAGAGGGAAGCGGGTCACGGGGTCAGAGTCAATTTAAAAAAAGCCTAAATTGCGTCTTACCCCTTGGTGTATATTTTTAACTACTTTGCCTTAGTTCTTAGAAGCAAGCGTTCTTAGCAGCAAACTTGTATAGCTATGCTTCTGCATTAGTTCTAGTAGCTCATCTAGCTTATAGGTGCTTTCGCTGTTTGCTAGGTCTTCGTGGGCGTGTTCAAAGCGGCTGGTATCTAAAGGCTGGGGTGTTAAAAAAGCCACATATAAATCGTGGGTATCTTGCCCTTCATAAAGTAAGCCTGCTTCAAATTCTGTTTGGTCTTCAACAGGTGGTAACTGCATAGC
>CAYJCB010000117.1:0-5106 GCA_964368615.1 uncultured Halomonadaceae bacterium
ACTCGTGCTAAAAAATGGCGCATTGATTTAGTGCTGTTTGTGAATGGTCTACCCATTGCCACCTTAGAGCTAAAATCAGAATTTAAACAAGCCGTACAAAACGCCATTAAGCAGTACAAAACCACGCGCTTTGCCATAGACCCAACCACTAAAAAACCAGAACCCTTGCTTACCTTTAAACGTGGTGCATTGGTGCATTTTGCTGTGAGTCAGTACGAAGTGTATATGGCGACTCGCTTAGAGGGCGATAGCACCTACTTCTTACCTTTTAACAAAGGCACAGCTGAAGGCGGCGCAGGTAATGATGTTCCTGAAAACATCAACCAATACGCTACGGATTACCTTTGGAATGAAGTATTACTACCAGACAATTTACTGAATATTCTTGCAAGTTTTGTGCATTTAGAAATTGAAGAAAAAGAAGATTGGGAAGGCCGTAAATATAAAAAAGAAACGCTTATTTTTCCCCGTTATCACCAGTGGGATGTGGTGACTAAATTAGTCGATGCTGCACGTACCGAAGGCCCTGGGCATAAATATTTAATTCAACACAGTGCCGGTTCAGGTAAATCGAACTCGATTGCTTGGTCAGCACATCAGTTATCGGCTTTGCATACTGCCGAAGGTAACAAGCTGTTTGACTCTATTATTGTTGTTACCGATAGAACTGTTTTAGACGACCAATTACAAGAAACTATTTCGCAGTTCACTTCTACCGAAGGTGTAGTTGGGCGTATTAACCGCAGCGAAGGCGATGGCTCTAAGTCTGAAAAATTAGCTGCTGCGTTAGAAAGTTCACAACCGATTATTATCGTTACTATTCAAACCTTTCCCTATGTGTTGCAAGCGATTGAAAACAGCGTAAGCCTGAAAGAGCGTAACTATGTGGTGATTGCCGATGAAGCCCACAGTTCACAAACTAGCGGTACTGTCCGCCAGCTTAAAGAAGTGCTCAGCCTTGATAGTAAAAACCTAGACGACGAACTAAGTAGCGAAGACCTTCTTGATACTCTTGTAGCCTCGCGCCGTGTTTCACCTAATTTAAGTTACTTGGCTTTTACCGCTACACCTAAAACTAGAACCTTAGAAGCTTTTGGGCGTTTGCCCAACCCTAACTTAGCTTCCTCTAAAACCAATAAGCCCGAAGCCTATCATGTGTACAGCATGCGTCAGGCGATTGAAGAAGGCTTCATTTTGGATGTGCTGAAAAATTACATCAACTATAAAGTGGCTTATAACCTAGCCATGAAAATAGAAGGCCAAGATGAAGAAGTCGAAAGCAAAAAAGCCAAAGTGAAGCTTAACCAATGGGTGCGCTTACACGACTACAACATCAGCCAAAAAGTACAGGTCATTGTTGAGCACTTTAAAGACAATGTGATGGGCTTATTGGGCGGCCAAGCCAAAGCCATGATAGTCACCAGCTCGCGTAAAGAAGCGGTGCGTTACAAGCTGTTATTAGATAATTACTTAACCGATAAAAAATCAGTCCAAGGTTATGCGGGTATTCAAGCAATGGTCGCGTTTTCTGGTGAAGTAGAGTTTAACGATACAGACCCTAACGCCAGTGCGCTGGTGGGCGAAAAGTTTACTGAATCCAATATGAACCTTGGGCTTAAAGGCCGTGATATGCGTAAAGCTTTTGATAGCGATGATTACCAAGTAATGATTGTGGCAAACAAATTTCAAACGGGCTTCGACCAACCCAAGCTGTGCGCCATGTACGTGGATAAAAAGCTTGGCGGTGTAGAATGTGTGCAAACCCTTTCGCGCTTAAACCGCACTTACCCAACAAAGGCTGAGACAGGCACTTTTGTGCTGGACTTCTTTAATGAGCCACAAGATATTTTAGATGCCTTCCAGCCGTATTATCAAACCGCTGAACTAGCCGATGTATCAGACCCTGATTTAATCTTTGATTTGTACGACAAGCTACGTGCTTCGGGCATTTTCCATTGGCATGAAGTGGAACAATTCTGTAGTGCATTTTTTGTTAAAAGCAAAAGTAATGCAGCCTTGGCAAACATTTGTAAACCAGCAGTAGAACGCTGGAGCAGTCGTTATAAATCTGCCGCCGCCGCTTATAAGCAAGCCAAAGAAATGTTTGAACGCACCAAAAAAACTAAAGATGCGGTATTAATTGCTAACGCAGAGAACAGCTTCAAAGACTGTAAGCAGGAAAAAAACGCGCTGGAAATCTTTAAAAAGGACTTAGGTTCGTTTGTACGCTTTTATGAGTTTATGTCGCAGATAGTTGATTATGACGATAAAAACTTAGAAAAACTTAGTCTTTATGCCCGTAACCTACGACCCATGCTGCGTGAAATAGAAACAGAAGAAGAGGAAATAGACCTAAGCAATGTGGTTATGCACCGTTACCGCTTATCTAAAATACGCCAACAAGATTTACAGCTTAAAGAAGATGCTGAAGGCTTTGACTTAGAACCTGGTAACGCACTTGGTACAGGTAAACCAAAAGATAGAATGGAAGAGTTTTTATCTGAGATAGTGACCAAGCTGAATGAGTTATTTATCACCGATGAGCTAACTGATGCTGACATGGTGAACTATGCCTACACCATTCGCGATAAGGTGCGAGAAAACAGCTTGGTAATGCACCAGCTAGCCAACAACACACCCGAACAAGCTATGTTAGGTGACTTTCCTAAAGCTGTTGACGATGCAATTATGGGCAGCAACGACGCACACCAAAACCAAATGATGCAACTATTGAGTAACCCTAAAAAAGCCGACCAATTCTCGAAGCTGATATTCACACTACTAAGTCATGCTGGTTAAGTTTTTATGCCTTTATCCACCAAAGTAGCTTTGGTTTGGCTTATTGCTATGCCTATAAAAATCACGCCACACGCTAGCCATTGTTGAAAGTTCAAAACTTCGTTTAAAACCAGCATGGCAAAAATCAAGCTGAAAATGGGTATCAAGTTAATGTAGGTACTGGCTGCTGTTGCTGATAGCTGGCTAAGTGCCAAATTGTATAAGCCATAACCGCCTAAGCTAACGACTAGCCCCATGTAAATAATCGCGCTGATGGCTTCTGAATGAAAGCTAGTAGGCATGGGTTGTAAAGCTGCTAAAGGTAGGAAGAACAGCATACCTAGCAAGGTTTGCATGGCGGTTAAAAACAAAGGGTTATAACGGTGTGAAAGGTGCTTAGCCAACAAGGTATAACCCGTTGCACTAATAATGGCTAGAAATTCTAAAAAGTTACCTAACGGTGGATTAATCGCATTCGTGGTAACGCTACTTTGGGCAGATACCCAAATAACACCAGTCACTGCCAAAGAAAAACCCAACCACTGGCGAAGCGCAACTTTTTCGCGCAAGAAAAACCAAGCGCCTGCTGCAATCATTAACGGTAGCACGCTAGTGACTAAGCCAGCTTGAGTGGCGCTGGTGTATTTCATCGCCATGCCTTCAAACACAAAATATAAACACGGCTCGAATAACGCCATTGCCAATAGCCATTTCCAATCGCCAGTTTGGTACTTAACACCCTTAATAAGCCAAAAAATAAACGGCAGTAGAGCAAGCGAACCAACCAGTAAACGCAGAAAAATTACCTGCATAGGGTGCATAGCAGTAATGGCAATTTTTAAATAAGTGAAGGAGCTACCCCAAATAATCATCGCCACAATAATGGCAAGGTGGGCGTACACAAGTCGGCTATTCAAGGCATGGTTACTCAAAATAATGGAGCGAAATGCTAGTATACAGCTTCAAGAAAAAACATAAATTACCCAAGCCTGATTACTAATAGCTATTACAGCCATTAAGCTAATCAAGTTGCTTAGCAGTGCTTAACCCCTTATTCTTAGTCATATCCTGCTTAGATACTTAGCTAGTAGGGCTAAACACACCTTAAATTGTTCTCAACGGAGAAATAAAGATGAGCGTACTAGTCACTCGTAAAGCACCTGATTTTGATGCACCTGCTGTTAAAGGCGATGGCACTATTGTTGATAGCTTCAAACTTTCAGACACTAACGGCAAATACCGCATGGTATTCTTCTGGCCTTTAGACTTCACCTTTGTTTGCCCTTCAGAAATTATTGCCCACGACAACCGTATGGCTAAGTTTGAAGAGCTAGGCGTTGAAGTAATTGGTGTTTCTATCGACAGCCAGTTTACTCACCACGCATGGCGCAACACTAGCCCAGACAAGGGCGGTATTGGTCCTGTTAAGTTCACTATGGTTGCTGACGTTAAGCACGAAATTACTCGCGCTTACGGTATCGAGCACCCAGAAGAAGGCGTTGCACTACGCGCTTCTTTCTTAATCGACAAAGACGGTATCGTTCAGCATCAAACCGTTAACAACCTACCACTAGGTCGTAACGTTGATGACATGATTCGTATGGTTGAAGCACTTCAGTTCCACGAACAGAATGGCGAAGTTTGCCCAGCGGGCTGGACTCCTGGCCAGAAAGGTATGAAAGCTGACGCGAAAGGCGTTGCAGATTACCTAGCAGAAGCTTCTGACAAGCTATAGGTTTTAGCGATAAAAAGCCTTTAAGGTATTCAACCTTGTAGGTGCTAAACTGGGGGACGGTGCAAACCGCCCCCTTTTTTTATAAGTTTTTTTAAGCCATTTTCTGTGTTTTCAGGAGTTGCCATGAACACTAATCGCCATAGCAAATTAATTATTTTAGGCTCCGGCCCTGCGGGTTATACCGCTGCTGTTTATGCTGCCCGCGCCAACCTAAAGCCATTACTGATTACTGGTATGCAAATGGGTGGTCAGTTAACCACCACCACCGAAGTTGATAACTGGCCGGGCGAAGACCAAGGCATTGCAGGCCCAGCTTTAATGGAAAAAATGCGTAAACACGCTGAGCGTTTTGATACCGAAGTGTTGTTTGACCATATTCATACGGTAGAACTTAAAAATCGTCCTTTCACCTTAACGGGCGACCAAGGCACTTATACCTGTGATGCGTTAATTATTGCCACGGGCGCCAGCGCTATGTACTTAGGTTTGCCTAGTGAAGAAGCATTTATGGGTCGCGGTGTTTCTGCTTGTGCTACTTGTGATGGTTTTTTCTATAAGAACCAAGAAATCGCGGTTATTGGTGGTGGTAATAC
>CAYJCB010000118.1:0-4996 GCA_964368615.1 uncultured Halomonadaceae bacterium
TATGCAGCTCGCAATCAAGCAGTCGGTGGTTGCGATGTATTAGCTAGACGCTTTGTGGTGGCCCTTATTGGTCCTCTCGCAACACGAAATCACGAACCCCGCCAGGCCCGGAAGGGAGCAACGGTAGTGATGGAGTTGTGTGCCGGGATGTGGCTGATAGGGGCCATCTCCATTTTAGGGCTATTATTTAAGCTTTAAAAACTAGAAAATCCCACTTTCTAAACCTGCTGCCATTGTTAAGCCCAATTCTTCGACTTCCTCCAAAAATTTGCTTTGCCATTCGCCTTTAAGCGTTAACGGTTGTTGCACCCAATTCCAGCGTAATCCAGTCACAATACTTTCTACTGCGCGGCGCGTACCTGTGCCATCTAAGCCAGCGCGTATATAAAGTGCGCAGGGTAAGCCTTGCTTCTTTTCCAGCACTGGGTAATAGCAGCGATCAAAAAAGTCTTTTAAAGCGCCGCTCATATAGCCTAAGTTTTCTGTGGTGCCTAAAATAATACCGTCCGCAGCCAGCACGTCTTCAGGCGTAGCTTGTAACGGTGCTACCCAGCGGCTGGTAACGCCTTCTATATCTGGGTGTTGTGCGCCTTTTAAGACTGCTGTCACTAACAGTTGTGTATTAGGCGAGGGTGCGTGGGCAACAATCAGTAGTTGTTTGGTTCGCATGAATTAGCTCCTTAACCAGCGTTTGTTTGTAGTAGAATACTAGCATTAGTTTTTTAGCTTAGGAAAATGCATGAAGATTTGGGTTGATGCAGATGCCTGCCCAGGTGTGCTGCGGGAAATTTTATTTAAAGCAGCAGAGCGGGTAAAAATCCCGTTGATTATGGTGGCAAACCAGCCTTCGCGCGTGCCTGCTAATTCAGAATGGGTTAGTGCCATTCAGGTGATGCAGGGTTTTGATGTGGCTGATGATGAAATCGTGCGCAGGGTAGAAAGTGGTGACTTGGTAATTACCAGTGATATTCCCTTGGCGGCTGAAGTCATTGAAAAAGGCTGCTTGGCGTTGAACGCTAGGGGCGAGCTTTATACGTTAGACACCATTAAAGCGCGGTTGAATATCCGTGATTTTATGGATACCATGCGCAGCAGCGGCATTCACACGGGTGGCCCTGCGGCTTTAAGCCAAGCAGATAGACGTGAATTTTCTAATCAGCTAGACAGAATTTTGACGCGCTTTTTGCGCCAAAAGAAAATAGTTTAAAATAGTTGTTGACTTAGTTTAGGAATAAGTAGATTATAGCGTCAGTTGGTTGCAAGGTAGTAATAAGTGTTTGACAGTACTGTGATCGAATTTTAGTAATAAGCTTTCGGTAATTCCAGTTCTTGATTAGGCCTATCTTAATTCCCGCAACATTGAGCTTTGGAAATTATTCCTATCAGTTCTGAATTTAATTTTTTTATAAGGTATTATCGAAATGGCTAACGGCACAGTAAAATGGTTTAACGACACTAAAGGTTTTGGCTTTATTACTCCTGATGATGGCGGCGACGATCTATTTGCTCACTTCTCTGAAATTCAATCTCAAGGCTTCAAGTCTTTAGCTGAAAACCAGAAAGTTTCCTTTGATGTGACCACTGGTCCTAAAGGTAAGCAAGCTGCGAACATCCAAGTTATCTAATAACTTTGAGTTCAACTGGTTATTAACCAGTTAGCTTCTAAAAACCCACCTTAATTGGTGGGTTTTTTTATGCCTGTTTTTTAGTAACCTTATTTTTTAGTTAATAAAGATTAAATGCCGCCTTGGGTTAAACGTGCAGGGTCTAGCAACACTTCTAATTCTTCACGTGAAATATCGGTTTGTTCAGCTGCAACATCAATAATGGCGCGTTTTTCTTTATAAGCCTGCTTGGCTATTTGTGCGGCTTTTTCATAACCAATTAACGGGTTAAGCGCGGTTACCAAAATTGGGTTGCGTGCCAAAGCTTGCTCTAGCTGGGCTTCATTCACTTTAAAGCTACTAATGGCTTGGTCGGCTAATAAGCGGCTGGCGCTGGTTAGAATTTCTAAGCTGTCGATTAAGCTGGCAGCAATCAGTGGCAACATTACGTTCAACTCAAAATTACCAGATTGCCCAGCAATGCTAATAGTGGTGTCATTGCCCATTACCTTGGCAGCAACCATAGCGGCTGCTTCAGGAATAACAGGGTTAACTTTGCCGGGCATAATCGAAGAACCGGGCTGTAAGGCTTCTAGCTCTATTTCACCTAAACCCGCTAAGGGGCCGGAATTCATCCAACGTAAGTCATTGGCAATTTTCATTAGGCTAACAGCAGTGGTTTTTAAAAGTCCAGACAGCGCAACAGCCGTATCTTGTGAGCCAATTAAAGCAAAAAGATTAGCGCCCGATTTAAATTCTAAACCAGTTTGCTCGCTAAGCAGGTTAGCAAAACGTTCAGCAAATTCATGATGGGCATTTATACCGGTACCTACCGCAGTGCCGCCTTGGGCTAAACTTTGTAGTTCTGGTTGCAGGCTTTCTAAGCGTTGAATATTGTGTTGAATTTGTGCCGCCCAACCGCCCAGTGTTTGACCTAGCGTAACTGGCATAGCGTCCATTAGGTGAGTGCGCCCAGTTTTAACGAGATGCCCGACTTGTTTAGCTTTTGCTAAGCAACTTGCTTCTAAATGCTTCAGTGCTGGCAGTAGGTTTTCATTTAATAATAAAGCAGCGCTTAGGTGAATGGCGGTAGGAATTACATCATTACTGCTTTGGCTGCAATTAATATGATCGTTGGCGCTTACTTCTTTGCCTAGAATACGGCTAGCAAGGGTGGCTAACACTTCATTGGCATTCATATTACTGCTGGTGCCAGAACCCGTTTGATAAACATCAATCGGGAAATGCTGCATTAACGGTTCATCAGCCAACAACACATCAGCGGCTTCTTCGATGGCTTCGGCCATTTCTGGTGTTAACAAACCTAGCTGAGCATTAGTTTTAGCCGCAGTAATTTTAATCAGCAGCAGAGCACGAATAAAGCTTTCTGGTAGCGGTTGGTTACTGATTGGGAAATTGTTGATAGCACGTTGAGTTTGCGCGGCATAAAGTGCATTGGTGGGTACTTGCACTTCACCAAGGCTGTCTTTTTCTACACGAAAATCAGTCATAGTTTTTCCTTTTGATAATTAATCTCATTTGCTTATTTAGTGTATAGCAAGCTAGCGCAATCAGTAAAGGTTATTATTTAAGGCATTAAATTGCCTGTTTTAGCACTATCTGTGTTCAAATTATGAATTATTTCTTTTAGAGGCTAAAAACCGAATGTTATCTTTGCTTTGGAAAACTTTGTTAGACCTTAAACACCCTGCTATTTTATGGCGCTTATTTTTGCCTTTTTTAATTTCTATGGCGTTGGTTTCTATCTTAGGCTATAGCTTTTTTGGTTTGCTATTAACCAGTGATTGGTTAACTCAAAACGCTTATGTTGTTGAAGTAAATGCTGCGGCTGAAAATGTAGAGCAGTGGTTAGCTAGTATTCCCGTTATTGGTGCAATTTTGGTATGGACGCTAGTTAGTCTATTTACTTTGTTTGTTGGTATTGTCAGTTTTTTATTGGGTAGTTATTTAGTGTTAATAGTAGCGCTGATTATTACGGCCTTTATGACGGATAGCCTAATTAAAGCGGTGCGAGATATTCATTACCCGAATGTTGAATACCAAGGGCATGGCAGTTTTTTTGGTTTGATGATGAAAATGCTAGGCTACGGGGCTTTTTTGGTACTACTTTTGTTGCTGGGCGTGCCGCTGTTGTTTATTCCTTTGGTGAATATTGTTTGGTTGTGGTTCTTGGGTTTTCTGTTCTTCCGTTACGCTATTTTTCTAGATGTAGGGCAGGTGGTATTAAGTGACCAAGAATTTCAGCAGGTTAGTTCGTTAGGGCAGACCACTCCAACACTGGGCTTAATGCTTATTTATTCAGCAACTATTTTGCCTTTGGTAAGTTTTTTTGTGCCTGTTATTGGAGTAATCTTTTTAGCGCATTGGACTTTACGAATTAAAGCCGCTTAAAACAGCATTTAAACCACACGCATTCCAGGCTGTGCGCCTTCGTGTGGTTCTAAAATATAAATCTCGTTACCATCACCTGCCGCTAATACCATGCCTTCTGATAAACCAAACTTCATTTGGCGTGGTGCTAGGTTGGCAACCATCACGGTTAGCTTGCCTTCCAGTTCTTCTGGCTTATAAGCACTTTTAATCCCTGAGAAAACGGTACGAATTTCGCCACCTAAATCTAGGGTAAGTTTTAGTAGCTTATTAGCCTTGGGGACGGCTTCGCATTTAATGATTTTGGCAATACGTAAATCAACTTTCATAAAATCATCAAAGTTAATTTCTTCAGCAATCGGCTCTTTTTGTAAATGGCTGTCTTCTTGAATTGTTTCTTCTTCAGTACCTGCCTGTAAAGCTAGCTCTTGCGCTACGTCTTCACGGCTATCAGCTAGTAATGCTTCAATTTGGTCATTATCAACACGCTGCATCATAGGCTTAAAGGTATCAATCGCATGGTCTTCTAATGCCTGAGTACGGCTTGCCCAGTTCATGCTGTCGATTTTTAAGAAATCAGCCGTGGTTTGTGACATGGCAGGTAACACAGGCGTTAGATACACCATCAATACACGGAACAGGTTAATTCCAGTTGAACAAATGCCTTGTACTTGGGCATCTTTACCTTCTTGCTTGGCTATTACCCAAGGCGCTTGGTCATTTATCCAAGTATTGGCTTCATCGGCAAGTTCCATAATTTGGCGCATGGCACGGCCATATTCACGACGCTCGTAATCAGCAGCAATGCTTTCGCCAGCATCGACAAAGCGCTGGTAAAGGGCTGGCTCGCTCATTTTGCTTAATACACCGCCACCTTTTTTAACAAAACCAGCACAGCGGCTAGCAATGTTTACCAGCTTGCCAACTAGGTCTGAATTTACACGGAAGGCAAAGTCTTCAAAGTTAAGGTCTAGGTCATCGACACGGCTGGTGAGTTTGGC
>CAYJCB010000119.1:0-3239 GCA_964368615.1 uncultured Halomonadaceae bacterium
GGATTTGAACCAACGACCTTCGGGTTATGAGCCCGACGAGCTACCAGACTGCTCCACCCCGCAACAAAGTGAAGCTAGTATAGCCTTTTAATTCGGCTTGTCAACACTCTACTAAAGATTATTGGCTTTATAGGTGTGATAGTGTAACTTACTAGGTGTGAAAGATTGAATATAACAAGAATTAAATTGAAACCTTTTGCGCTCTTCAGGCAAGCCAAACAATAACTAGCTTGTCCTATTTACTTATCAGGCACGGGTTATGGCAGCGGTGCTGCTAAGCTTAGTGTTAACAGAGGGAGTTTGCTATGCAAAAACGTGTAGCTTGGGTCACTGGCGGTACGGGTGGCATCGGTGCAGAAATTTGTCGTTCTTTAGCAGCAGCAGGTTATCAAGTTGTTGCTGGTTATTCTAACGAAGAAAAAGCGAAAGCTTGGCAAGCAGAACAAAAAGAAGCTGGTTTTGATATTGCTATTAGCCATGCCAACGTTTCTGATTTTGATTCGGTTCAAAAGAGCCATGCAGAAATCAAAGAAAAGTTTGGTACAGTTTCAGTATTGGTTAACAACGCGGGCATTACCCGTGATGCTACTTTGAAGCGTATGGACGCTACTCAGTGGGGCGATGTGTTAGACACTAACCTAGGCAGCGTATTTAATACTTCCAAAGCTTGTTTTGACGAAATGTTAACGCAAAAGTTTGGTCGCATTATTAATATTTCTTCTATTAATGCTGAAAAAGGCCAGTTTGGTCAGGCTAACTACTCTGCTGCTAAAGCAGGTATGCACGGCTTTACTAAAGCGGTTGCCCAAGAAGGCGCACGTAATGGCGTAACAGTGAACACTATTTCACCGGGTTACGTTGCTACTGATATGATCATGAAAATTGAAGAAAAAATTCGTGAAAGTATCCGTGCTCAGATTCCCGTTGGTCGTTTTGGCGAGCCAAAAGACATTGCGCGTATTGTAGTGTTCTTGGCTGATGAAGATTCTAGCTTTATTACAGGTGCGAACATTTCTGCCAACGGCGGTCAGTTCATGCACTAAGTTTTACTTAAAGCTTCTTCTACAACAGAAGCCGTAAAACAAAAAAACCCAGATTTAGGTCTGGGTTTTTTATTGTCTGCAAACTATTGTCTGCAAACTCTTACTTAATTAGCTAGGGTTTTTGTAAGTATTAATCGCTGCAACTAGGCGTTGGCCTAATGGGCTGCTGGTGCTGCCACCTATTTCATGCCACTTGGCTAACAGCTGCTGAATTTCTTGCAAGGTAGTTGCTTCGTCAGGGACACCTAAACCAATATTCATACGGTTAATTTGCAATTGTAAACGCAGTTGCTGGTCTTCTGCTTGTGCAGCAACACCCACTAGTAGTTCTAGTTCAACAATTAAACGCTTCGCTTCAATCTGGTCTTCAGGTTCACCCACTTCAGGCAAGGCAGTTAACAAGTCATCAAGCTGTTGCGTTAAACCTTTACGCGCCTGTTGTTGTTCAATGCGCTGTAACTGTTCAGCCAAATTGTCTAGTTCAGCTTGCCAGTTTTGCTGTTCTTTTTTAGGAATATTACGCAGGCCAGCGGCTTGTTGAAATAGTTTGTTGGCTTGTTGGTATTCGCCAGTTGCTAAGGCTACTTTAGCTTCTGCCAACTGCTGACGCGCTAAAGAAAAGCGTTGCAGGCGTTCTTCTAAACGGTTTTTACGCTGTTCATCGCGCAGCTTAAATAGGTTGTCGCATTGGGTACGAAACTCTTTCCATAACTGGTGTTCTAGGCTGCCCGGTGCTGCGCCTAGAGTGCGCCATTCCTGTTGCAAAAGTTTGCTGGCTTCAGTCGCTGCTTGTAAGTCTTCACTTTCTAGCAAGGCTTTGGCTGCTTCTATAAGTGCGCGTTTGTCATCAGCGTGGGTTTGGCGCAACTGGTACAGCTGTTCACGAATCGGTATTAAAGCCTGCTGAAAACGGTTCGCTAATTGCTTGCCTTCAGCGCGGTTAACCGGATTAAAGCGGTGCCATTCTTCGTGAACTTGTACTAATAGTTCGTCAAGTGCTTCTTCTTCCATCGCTAAAAAGCCACCGCTAACGGCTAGCTGTTCAAGTTCGCTACAAATTACTGCTTTTTGCGTTTGGTTATAATTACGCACTTCGTTTTGTGCCGCAAACCAAACTTTACAAGGCTCGTAAGCTAGGTCGGCAGCTTGCTTAAATTTATCCCAAAGCGTTTTATTGGCAGCAGCAGAACCTAGCTCGCGCCACTCTTGTTGCAAGGCTTGAATTTTATCGGCTTTAACTTGCGGCAACATGCTGGCATCTGCGGCTAGCGCTTCCATTTGTTCGCACAAGGCTTCCCGCTTAGGTGCAGCAACAAAACCTTGCCAGTCTTTTAGTTCGGCAATTCTTGCGCTTAGGCCACGAAAGAAAATAGCTAGACGGTGATTGTTGCCCAGTGTATCGGCTTCAGTTTGCAGTTGTTGATGCAGCCTAATCGCTTCTTTACTTTGGCCTAAATCAATCAGCTGTTCTAGTTGAATAAAGTTTTGTTCAATGCGATCTAAATTCAGCTGTTTAGCATCTTGCACAGCTTGACGCGCATTTTTTTTCTGCTGGTCGCAGGTGCTTAAAACTTGATTCGCTTGCGTTACTAATTCAGGTACTGGTAAGTTTTTATGCCAGTTAATAGAACTTAGTAAACTACTAAGCTGTTGCAGTTGGGCTGGGCTGGGCTGCGAACCTAAGGTTGCTAACTGTTCTGCTAATTTAGGCTGGGTTTCTTGCCAAGCACTAGAGCAAGCAATCAGTTCGTTAGCTAAATGCAGCTGTTGTTCAAACGTTTTCTGTTCATTTTTACTAGGAACAGCAGCAGCTAAAGTTTGTTGCCATTCTGCGGCTAGCTGGCTGGTTAACAGCTGTTCTGTTACAGCAGGCTGGGCTTTTAATTGCTCAACCAATTCATCTAGCTGGCTTTGTAATTGCTGCTGGCGTGTTTTGGCTTCTTGGCGCAAAGTTTCTTGGGTTTCTTGTGCAGCAGCAGCGGTTTGTAGCTGTTGAATAAACTGCTGCGCTTGTTGGCTAAGCTGTTCAAAACGTTCAGTTAATTCGCTCTTGTGCGCCAGTTGTATTTCTTGCCATTGGTTGGTTAGATGCTCTAAACGTGCTTGGTAAAGCGTTTCATCACCAACGTTTACCAGCTTTTGTAACTGCTCTAATAACTGTAGGCGTAGTTGTGCCGCTTCTTGTTCGGCCTGTTG
>CAYJCB010000119.1:3339-4975 GCA_964368615.1 uncultured Halomonadaceae bacterium
GCTAAGTGCTTGGTAAAGTGGTTCGTTCTGTTTGTTTTGGTTCAGCTGGTTTTGATTAAACAGCTCAATGAGTTTTATTGGACTAGGGAAGCGTGATATGGCTTCTTTAAGCAGTTTTAAATCTTGCTCCTGCGCTAGCCAACTTAAAAAAGTGCTCTGGTGTTGATCAACATTAAGGTCTAGGCGATTTAACGCTAGTAACCGGATACTAGGATCCTGATGATCGAGAGACGGCTTAAATAAAAATGGTGCAATTCTTATGAACAACGCATTCATGAGTGGTGGCGGCCCTTGCTACAAAAAAATGATATAAAACAACCAGTAGGTCTTGGTTAGTAGGTCTTGGTGCAAAGCTGCGTCAGGAGGCTTAGACTAAACAAAACAAGCGCTACCCGATCTTAGGTTATCTTCGATAAGCCGCATATTCTAACAGATGAAGCGCAGGGTAGCGCAGTATTAAGTTCAACTAGGTTAAAGGAGTTGTTATGACGGGTCATTTTTCTGTTACTCAGGCTGATGCTGCTCACCTTGCCGATCAAGCGCAACGCTTACGCTCTAATGATGCAGGCTTTGCTGTTTGGGCGGCAGGTCATGGCGTTATTGTTCACCAAGATTTAACCCAAGTACGCATTGCTCAGCTGCTAGATAAGCTAGTGGCACAAGGGCAGTCGCGCCAAGTTTTGCTAGAAAGATTAACCGCTGCTGACAAGCTAGCCAACGCTGCTATGTGGTTAGTTGTTCATGCGACTTATGCCAAGCGTGTTGATATTACTGGCGAACCTTTAACGGCTGCCGATTTTAAAGCCGACCCACAAGGCCACACAGGTGGTTCTTTAAATATGGTACCTGCTTATGTGGGCTATATGTTGGCGAACTTATTTAGTGGCGATACCCGTTCTTGGATTATGGAACAGGGCCATTGCGTTTCTGCTATCGACAGCGTGAACTTACTGCTGGGTAATCAAAAAGAACGCCACGCCCAAGCTTATCCCGATTGGTCTGACGAATCGCTAAGCCGTTTTGTAAAAGACTTTTATTCGTATGAATTAACCAACGAAGGTAAGCCTGCTTCGCCTTTAGGTAGCCACTTAAATGTTAATACTGCCGGTGCGGTTAGTGAAGGTGGCTATTTAGGGTTTACCGCTTTGCAGTATGTACATGCCAGTGAAAAAGACGAGCGCCTAGTGGCATTTTTATCTGACGGTGCGTTTGAAGAACAGCGCGGCAGCGATTGGGCACCTTTATGGTGGCGTGCGGAAGATACGGGTTTAGTTGTGCCGATTATGATTGCCAATGGCCGCCGTATCGACCAGCGCACCACTATGATGATGCAAGGTGGTGTTGAATGGTTTGCCGAGCATTTAGAACACCAAGGTTTTGCGCCTAGCGTGATTGATGGTGCCGACCCTGCTGCGTTTGCTTGGGGTATTTTAATGGGTGAGCAGTGGCTAGAAGACGAAGCCGCTGCGATTAAACGCGGTGATCGCAACTACCCAGCCCGCTTACCCTATTTGGTGGCTGAATCTGACAAAGGTTATGGTTTTGCTGGCGCTGGAACTAATCGCGCCCACGGTACGCCTTTGCCTAATAACCCTGCTAAAGATGCTGAATCGTTACGCTTATTTAACGAAGGTGC